>NZ_LGYO01000090.1 GCF_001263355.1 Acetobacterium bakii | reverse complement strand
CTGGCAGCGAAGCTCACGGCACTTTCGCAATTACCTAATTATTATTATAATCTGAAAGGAGGGTCACTATCATGGCTTTTGACGGCGTCACCCTATATCATTTAAAAGAAGAATTTCAAAGCCTCCTGGTGGGAGGACGTATTCGTAAAATTTATCAACCCGAAGCCGATGAGATTCGTCTCCTTGTTAATGTTGGCCGCGAGAATTACAATCTCCTGCTTTCTGCTAACGCCAGTAATCCCCGGGCATACATCACCCAAAAGCTCAAGGAAAACCCTCACTCACCACCCAGCTTTTGTATGATCCTACGTAAATATATTATGAATGGCACCATTACCGACTTTTCCCAACACCAGACCGATCGGGTACTGGAAATTTCCATTGCCTCAAAGAATGAATTCAATGAGCCGGTTACCCGAAAACTCCTGGTGGAAATCATGGGGCGAAACAGTAACATCATTCTGATTGATGAGACCAAAATAATCCTGGATTCCATGAAAAAAGTGGGCACCACCTCCAGCCGTTACCGCCAAATTCTTCCGGGTCGGGACTATATTTATCCCCCTGAGAATAATCGGATCGGTTTTTTTGATCTGAGTGATGAGACCTATGAGCAGTTGCTTGCTGAATATAAAGACCAGACCGTGGAAAGAACATTGGTCCAGGGTTTGTTGGGGATCAGCCCGACGGTTTCCCGTGAAATTGGATTTCGGGCCGGCATTGATCCGAAGCTTATCATTAATGAACTCTCAAAAAAGCAAATTCAATACCTGTATCAATCATTTTCTGAGGTCATTAGCGAAATAAAGGAAACCGCTTTTCCCAACATCATTTATTTAGGCCGGGATATGCTGGATTTTGCCACCATGGACCTTCATCACATGCGCCAGGATCACCGCATCGAAGCTTTTCCCGCTGTTTCCAACATGCTGGAAGAATATTATTTCCGACGGGATAAGATGCTGCGTTTTAAAACCCATGGCGCCAATCTCCGGCAGCAATTGGAAACGCTGCTGAAAAAAAATAAGAAAAAGTTAAAAAACCTGCACCAGGATGTTGAAACATCCCATAAAAACGAAAAGAACAAGCTTTTAGGGGATCTCATCACCGCCAACATCTATGCCATTGTTAAAGGCATGGAATCCGTCACCCTGATGAATTACTTTGATCCCGACTGCGGCACCATTGAGGTTCCTTTAAAAGTCAATCGAACCCCGGCCCAGAATGCCCAGGCTTATTATAAAAAATACAATAAGGGCAAAACCGCTCTTGTTCATTTGGATGAACACATTCGTGAAACTGAAGATAAAATTTATTATCTTGAAAGTCTTTTGAATGGTTTGGAGCAGTCCACTGAATTAGCGGAACTTGACGAAATTCGCCATGAATATCTCCATTCGGAATTTAATAAAAAGGTTCTTACCAAAGAAGACCGCAAAAAACAAACCCCTTCAAAACCGCACCACTTCATTTCCTCTGAAGGTTTCCATATTTTCGTGGGCAAGAACAATTACCAGAATGACACAATCTCCACCAAAATGGGGGTTGCCGAGGATTGCTGGCTCCATGTTAAGCATACTCCCGGATCCCATGTTTTGATTGTCGCCAATGGGCGTTTCATTACCGAAGCCACCTTGCTGGAAGCCGGCATCCTCGCCGCTTGGTACAGCAAAGCCAGAAACTCCAGCAATGTACCGGTGGATTATCTGGAATACAAATACCTGAAGAAGCCCAACAAGGCTAAACCCGGCATGGTCACCTTCACCACCCATAACACTATGTACGTTACCCCATCCAAAGAAAAGGTGGAGAACATCGAAGTTTTTGTTGAAAAAGAGTAAAAAACACGAGTCTATCTGTAAAAGATAGGCCCGTTTTTTATTTCAGGTGATCTAATATTTTTTGAAAAGCCGGTGGCAGCGGGGCTTCAAACAAAAGGTTCTCACCAGTCCGCGGGTGGACAAAACCGAGGGTTTGCGCGTGAAGACACTGCCCTTGGGTTTTAAAGGGATTGTTTTTATCCCCTTTGCCATAGATAGGATCCCCGGCAATGGGATGTCCGATGTTCTCCATATGCACCCGAATTTGGTGGGTCCGGCCGGTTTCAAGCCGGAAGCATACAAAAGTATACTGAGCATAGCGTTCCATCACTTCGAAATGCGTGACCGCCTCCTTTGAGTGCAGCGGTGTTACCGCCATTTTAATCCGCTCTCGGGGATGTCGGCCAATGGGCATATTAATTGTTCCACGATTGGACTTAACCACCCCTTTGACCAGTCCGTAATACTGCCTAAGTGTGGTATGCTCTTTAAGCTGCATTGATAAACTCTGGTGAGCATGGTCATTTTTGGCCACCATCAGTAATCCCGAGGTGTCCTTATCAATGCGGTGAATGATCCCCGGGCGCATGATGCCATTAATGGTGGAAAGATTGGCCGTATAATGCATCAGAGCGTTTACAAGGGTACCGGAGCGATTCCCGGGGGCGGGATGCACCACCATTCCCTGGGGCTTGTTGATAATCAGAACATCCTCGTCCTCATAGACAATCACCAAGGGAATATTCTCCGGCTCGATTCTGCATTCAATCGGTTCGGGAATATTAAGCGTGATGATCTCTCCGCCCTTGAGATGATGGCTGACTTTTTCTTGTTTGCCGTTGACTAACACAGCGCCTTCTTTAACCAGACGCTTAATGTATTCCCTTGAATAATCCCCGGGCAGTGTGCAGCAGTAGCCATCCAAACGCTGGTCGGTTTCTGCCGGTACCACATATTCTAACTGTTCTTCGTTCATATGTCTGTTCCTTTTCTCTTAAGTATTAGGTAATTGCGAAACTGCCGTGAGCTTCGCTGCCCGTTTCGCACGAAACAATTT
>NZ_LGYO01000089.1 GCF_001263355.1 Acetobacterium bakii | reverse complement strand
AAAAGGAGAAGGAAAGAGAGGGGAGAAGAAAAAGGAAAGAGGAAAAGAAAAGAAAGAAGAAAAGAAGAGAAGAGAAAGAGAGAGGGAAGGAGAAAGAAAAAAGGGGGGAAGAGGAAGAAAAGAGAAAGAAGAGGAGGGGAAAGAAAAAAAGGAAGAAGAAGGAAGGAGAGGAAGAGAGGAAAAAGAGGGAGGGAAAAGGAAGGAGGGGGAAGGAAAGGGAAGAAGGAGGGAGGAAAGAGGAGGGGGGGAAAAGAAGAGGAAGAAGAGAGGAAGAAAAGAGAGGGGAAAAGGGAAAAAAGAGAAGAGAGAAAAGGAAAAAAAGGGGAAGAAGAGAGAAAAAAGGAAGGGAAGAAAGGGAAAAGAAGAGGAAGAAAAGGAGAAGAAGAAAAAGAGGAAGGGGGGGAAAGAAGAGGGAGGGGAGGGAGAAAGGGAGAAAAGGAAGAGAGGAGAGAGAGGAGAAAGGAGAGGGAGAAGGGGAGAAGGGGAAGAAAGAAGGAAAAGGAGAGGGAAGGAGGAAAAAAGAAGGAGGAAGGAAGGAGGGAGAAAGAGAAGGGGGAGAAGAAGAAGAAAGAGAAGAAAGGGGGAAAGGAGGAGGAAGGGAAGAGAGAAAAAGAGGAAGGGGGGAGAAGAAAAGAAGGGGGAGAGAAGAGAGAAGAAAGGGGAGAAGAGGGGGAGGAAAAGGGGGAGAAGAAAAAAAGGAGGAGAAAGGAAAGGGGAAAAGAAGAAAGAGAAGAGAGAGGGGGGAGGGAGGAGGAAAGAGAGGGGGGAAAGGAGGAGAGGAGGAAAAAAGAGGGGGAAGGGGGAGGAAGAAAGAAGGGGAAAGAGGGGGAAGGGGGAGAAGGGGAAGAAAGAAGGGGAGGAGAAGGAGGAGGAGGAAAAGAGGAGGGGGAAGGAGAGAAAGAGGGGGGGGGAGGGAGGGGGGAAAGGAGGGAGAGAAGAGAAAGGGAGAAGAAAGGGAAAGAGAGGAAGGGGGGGGAAAGGAGGGAGAAAAAGAGAAAAAAAAAGAAAGAGAAAGGGGAGAGGGAAGAGGAGAAAAGGGAGAAGAAAAAGGAAAAAAAAAAAAAGAAAGGGAAAAAGAGGAAGGAGGGGAGAGAAAGGAGAGGGGAAGAAGGGAAAAAGAAGGAAAAGGAGGGGGAAAGAGAGGGAAAGGGAGGAGAGGGAGGAAAAGAAGAAAAAAAGGAGGGGAAAAGAGAAAGGGAGGAAGGGGAAGAAGAAAGGGAAAAGAAGGGAAAGGAAGAAGGAAAGGAGAGGGAAAAGAAGAAGGAAAAAAAAAAGAAGGAGAGAAGGAGGAGGGGGAAGAAGGAGAAGGGAGAAAAGAGGAAGAAAGAAAAAGAAGAAAAAGAGAAAGAAAAGAGGAAAGAAAAGAAGGGGGAGGAGAAGAAAAAGAAGAGAAGAGGGAGGAAGAAAAAGGGAGAGGGGAAAAAAAGAGAAAAAAAAAAGAAGAAGGAGAAGGGAGAAGGGAAGGAAGAAAAAGAGGAAGAGAAAAGAAGAGAAGAGAGGGAAGAGGGGAGGAAGAAAGAAAGAGGGAAAAAGAAGAAGGAAGAAAGGGAGGGGGGGGGGAAGGAGAAGAAGAGAGAAGAGAAGGAAGAGGGAGGGAAGAAGAAAGAGGGAGGAAAAAAGGAGGAAAAGGAGGAGAGGGAGAGAAAAAAAAGGGGGAGGAAAAGGAGGGGAGGGGGGAGAGAGGGGGAGGAAGAGAAAGGGGGGGGAGAAAAGGGGAGAAGGGGGAAAAGGAAGAAAGGAAAGGAGAAGGAAAAGAGAAAAAAGAAGAAAGAAAGGAAGAAGAAGAAGGAGGGAAGGAAAAAGAAAGAGAAAAAGGAGAGAAAGAAAAGAAAGGAAGAAGAAAAGAAAGAAGAGAGGAAAAGAGAGGGAGGAGGGGAGAAAGAGGAGGAGGGAAGAAAAGAAGGGGGGAGGGAGAAAGAGGAGAAAGGAAAAAAGAAGAAAGAGAAGGGGGAAGAGAAGAGAGAAGAGAAAAGGAAAAAGAAGAAGAGGGAAAGGAAGAAGGGGAAGAAGAAAGAAAAAGAAAAAAGAAGAAAAGAGGGGGAGGAAGGAAAAAAGAAAAGGGGGAGGGGGGAAAGAAGGAAGGGGAGGGAAGAGAAAAAGGAGAGAAAAGAAAAGAAGAGGGAAAGGAGGGAAAGAAAGGGGGAAAAGGAGAGGAAAAAGAGGGAGAAAGAAAAGGAAAAAGAGAAAAAAAAAAAGAAGAAGAAGAAGGGAAGAAAGGAGAAAGAGAAGGGGAAGGAGAGAAAAGAGGAGAAGAGAAAGAAAGAGGAGGAGGAGGGGGAGGAGGAAAGAAGGAAAAAGAAGAAAGA
>NZ_LGYO01000009.1 GCF_001263355.1 Acetobacterium bakii | reverse complement strand
TTTTCAGGAGATTTTCAGGAGATTTTCAATTAAAGGCATGTGTGTTAGTTAGTTTTAATTTTTACTAAATCATTCAGTTCCTCAGCTTTTTTTTTAGCATCCGTCTTTGCATACACATGAAATGCAATCGTGTGTAATATGATTGAAAGAATCACCATCCCTGGAATCCATGGTGCAATTAAAGAAACCATCTCTGAAGAGAACAGCCAAACAGCGGTTAATCCTCCAGCAATATTCAATATTGAAGCAATCAGAATATTGCTGATTGGTTTTAATGTAAGATAGTTCCACAAACCGCTATAAATCACACCGAATAGAAGTGCCGAAATAGTCGAAATCCCAATTAAGTTCCATAGATAACTCAAGGCAATGGTTTGTCCGTTGAAAAAAATAGTAAGTAGCAGTGTTATCCATACCGATGTAACTGCGAATACCTGAAAGAATGATTGTCTTAAATCTTTTATCATGATAAAGCCCTCCTAAAATTTTTAATGTAGTGTCTACTAATAAAATACGTGGAACCGTCACTTAAGATTATTTCGATTCTGGCGTTAGCAGTAGGTGCAAATTGCTGTACTTCTTTGATATTGACAATCATTTGATTGTTTATCCGTATGAAGCCATTGCTGCAGAAATCTACTTCCGCGTATTTAAGCCGTTTCATATATAAATACATCTCACCTGTCGTTAATCGTAAATTGCACATTCGTTCCTCAGATTCTACAATAAGGATTGCCTGGATCGGCACCTGGATATTCCGGTTATTCAATGCATTCAGTGCCGTTATTGTTTTCCCATTCGTTTGTACCGCAATTTCTATCTGTTGTTTTATCCTCTGTTCGTTTGGATGCGTAAAAATAAGCGCGGTCTCTGCCGCCATGTTTTTATCTGTTTTAAATATAAGTTTCATTCGTTTCCCTCCTATACCTTATATACTATAATATTTTTTCATCAAAAACCAGGTTTTTTCGTTTTGATGCATTTTTGGTGCAGTTTCCTGCAAAAGAAGATAGGGGAGACACGTTAAAAAAAGCTAAGTTCTATTTAAGCGGAAAGTAACATGACGACGGTCTTTTACCTTCGTCACTTTGGAAGTTCACAGATTGACTTTTGTATGATATCTTTTTCATTAAAGTACAAAACTTGGTTGCCTATTATTTGTCGCAGTTCATGACCTTTGCCAGTTATCAATATGGTATCATCCTGTTTGTTTTTTAATATGGCATAGCGAATGGCAAGGGCGCGATCCAGAATTTCTATGTATGAGGTATCTGCACTGAACCCTTTTTTTATATCATCAATTATTTTTTGGGGATCTTCCGATCGGCAATTATCTGTTGTCAAAACACATAAGTCGCTATAGTGTGCAGCAATCTTTCCCATCACACTTCTTTTGGAAGGATCTCTTTCTCCAACGCAACCAAACACAATAATGATTCTTCCTTTGGCAAACTCACGAACCGTATCAAGGAGATTTTCAAAACCATCCGGGGTATGGGCATAATCGATGATGACATCGAAGTTTCGGTAAGTAGGAACAATCTCAAACCTGCCGGGGATAGACTTAATTGCTTCTAATCCTTTTTTTATTTTGTTTAAATCAATACCCATAGCGAAGGCACAGGCAGCTGCTGCCAGGCAATTATAAATGTTGTACCGCCCTGGAAAATCTATTTGTATTCTTATTTTCCCTGTCGGTGTAACAATTGTAAATTGGCTGCCACTGTGATTTAGAATAATATCATCGGCAGTGATATCCCCCTTTGTTTTGATAGCATAGGTTACCAGCCCATTTTTTCTGTTTATGAGATCTTTTACTAACCGATTGCCGAAAGGATCATCGTTGTTTATGATGTTAAAACGATCTGTCATTAGAAAGAGCTGTCTTTTGACCTGGTAATAGACTTCCATGGTTTTATGAAAATCCAAATGTTCATGGGTTAAATTGGTGAAAATGCCGATATTAAAGTCACAATCATTGATTCTTTTGAGTTTTATAGCATGAGAAGAAACTTCCATAATACAAACTTCGACTTCTGCCTCAACCATAGAATTAAAAAGCCCATGCAACTCCAAAGATTCAGGGGTTGTGTGGGTAGTAGGAACTAATTTATTGTTAACGACAACGCCGATTGTTCCGATTAATCCAATATTTTTTATGCCGGTACTTAATATCGATTGAATAAAATAACTGGTCGTAGTCTTGCCATTTGTGCCGGTTACGCCGATTAATTCCAGCTTTTCGGAAGGGTTCCCATAAAAAGCGGAAGACAAAGCACTGAGCGCCACTCTTGTATCCTTAACTCTAACAATAACAACATTTTCTATTATCTCAATGTTTTTTGTCACAAAAATAACTTCTGCGCCTCTGGCAAGTGCATCGCTTATGTAGTTATGTCCATCGGTTATCAGACCTTCGATTGCAACAAAAATATAACCTTTTCCGACAGCCTTTGAATTATATGCAATGCCCCTGATTTCCATATCAGGACTTCCTTTTATTTCAATGACATCCACTTTCTCTACAAGGTTTAATAGTTTCATCTAGTCCACCTTCCATGTTTAACGCTTAATTTTAAAAAACAATATGTAATGAAATTTCATAAATATTTTTGAATTGTCAACACTTTAATTTCAGATTTTTAAATATACCGTTTATTTTTATTATTACAGTCCACTATAATTTATCTATACCCCAAAATGCTGACAATATTTATAAAATATGATTGTGCATTCCATGGGGACGTTTCGTTTGTCATAAAAATATTGAAAGTCTCTTTTGCATAAAAATTCGATCGAAATAAGAAATATTTGTAAGATTGGTTTATATTTGCTATACTGTGATAAATAATAGAAACTGAGGAATTTTCATGAAAGATTTACTGATTCAGGCAGTGAAAGATGTGAATGAGAAAGATGTTCTCATGCTGGTGGATCAAGCCTTTGCATCGGGATTATCTGCCAAGGATATTACTGAATGCATTAAAACAGGCATGGATTATGTTGGAAAAGAGTATGAAACAGGGAATTACTTTATTGCTGATTTAATGATGTCCGGAATTATTTTTAAGGAAATTCTGACCCAGGAACGAATGCAGCCTTTTAAAGAATTTGAAAATCAGAATAATATCGGTACAATCCTGATTGGAACTGTAAAAGGGGATCTTCATGATATCGGAAAGGATCTTTTCTCGAGTCTTGCCCAATCCTGCGGTTATCATGTTATTGATTTAGGAGTTGATGTCCATCCCCAAACATTTGTTGACAACATCATAAAACTAAAACCCGATGTTCTTGCACTGAGTGTTGTTTTACACACTGCAATCCGAAGTATGAAAGATACCGTTGATTTAATCGAAAAACATGATTTAAGAAAAAACTTGAAAATTATCATTGGGGGAAATCCATTGACAAAGGAGACCTTTAATTTTGTTGGCGCTGATGCTTTTAGCCGGGATGCTACCGAAGGGATCGAGATTATTCAGGCTTGGACCAGGGAGAAAAAATAAAAAGAAGGAGACAATTCATGGCAATACCTGTATACCAAAAAATTTCGGATGACATCCGAACACAAATTACCCATGGATTTATCTCAGCAAACAACGCGCTCCCTTCTGAAAATACATTATCCAGTCAATACAATGTGAGCCGGATGACTGTGAGAAAGGCACTCAATGTCCTTGTCAATGAGAAATATCTGTACTCTGTTCCGGGAAAGGGTTATTTCGCAAAAAAAATAGCCACGGATAAATATTTGTTTACCTTTGACGAACTTGAAGTTATAAAAGGAAAAAACAAAGAAAGCCGCTTGATGGAAGTTGATATTATCAAACCAAATGCGGAACTTATCTACCAGCTAAACATCTCTCCGGACAAAAGGGTTGTTGTTATCAAACATTTACTCTACAGTAATAAAAAATTGGCAGCCTACGATATCAAATACATTCCTTATTTTACAGGTATTCCGATTGTCGAAAAAGAAATTAATTATATAACTTTTCCGGAAATCATAGCAAATCGTACATCAATGTTTGATATTCATCGAAAAATTTCAATTCGAATGGATATGCCATCAAATGAAATAAGCACCTTGCTTAAAATAAATACCCACGATCCGGTATTTATTATTGAACAGAAAATATTAGATCAGGAGGGTTCTCCAATTGGTTGGGGACAGCTTTACTGCCATTATCAAAATTGTCTTATCGAAGGAGATTCTGTAATAGGTGAATAAATGAAACAACAAATTTACCAAGTGATTCAAGAGGATGTAATCAAAAAAATAAAAAGCAATACCTTAAAACCCGGAGACAAACTCCCTACGGAATCCGAATTTTGTCAGATTTATGATACGAGTAAATCATCAGTGAAAAAAGCATTAAATGAGTTAGTGAATAAAGGCTATCTTTATGCGATTCAACGCGTGGGTTATTATGTTAATGTCTCGAAACATAATAAATACTTACTCTCATTCAATCCCACTGAATTAGTGTATATGGGGGAGAAACGAGACCAAATTAGAATCGAACAGCTCACTGTTTTTAACTTTGCACCTCCAATCTCGGAAACAGATCCGAAAACAGCCAAAACATTTTGTCTTTCGCAACTGATTTATATGGGGAATATACCCGCGGCGCTAACACTTTATAAACTATTTTATCGAAAAGAGCTTTCCTCAAAAAAACAGGCAAAGTATTCTGATCCAGATCAACTAACAGAAATATTAGAAGCTTTCACCCGAAATCGCAAACTTAAAATTTTTGGTGAAGAAGCGTCTTCTTTTGTTGCCGAAAATTTAAAAATTCCACTTCTTACACCAATACTGGCAGTCGAGGAATCCTATTATGATCAATACGAAAAACTTATCGGGAAAATAACGGTTTATTACCGAAAAGAATATATGCAGCTTAGCGGCGTATCAAATAAAAGCTTTCTCAAGCAATTGTGAAACGATCTTAAAGTCAGTAAGGTCTTAAAATAAATATTTAAATACTGTTGACATTTCGTAAATATGGTGATAATATCAAATCAAGAAAAATATGTAGCGATGCATTATTTTTTTATAGAGTCTGGTGTATACAAGTAGCACCCAAAACAGTGTTTAGAATCAATTTTATGGATATACATTATGTAAAACAGCTTTTAGAAAAAAAACTTGGAGGTTAGAATATGATTATAATCGGAGAAAAAATTAATGGAGCGATTCCATCTGTCGCAAAAGCCATTGCAGAAAGGAATGCTGATTTCATAAGAAATCTTGCGAAAATTCAGACTGAAGCTGGTGTCAATTTCATTGATGTCTGTGCTTCAGTGGACGATGATATTGAACTGGAAACCATGAAGTGGCTCATTGACCTGGTACAGGAAGTGACAGAAATCCCCATTGCAGTAGACAGCCCCAACGTGTACACCTGCATCGAATCCATGAACTACTGTAACAAACCTGGACTGTTCAATTCTGTGTCTTTGGAAGGTGATAAAATTGAAGCTGCATTTAAAGCAATCGCTGATACCCCATGGGAATGCGTTGCGCTGCTAAACAGTGACAAGGGCATTCCCAAGACTGCCAAAGACCGTTTGGACGTATTTTCGGACCTGATGGCAAAGGTGCAGGAATATAAAATCAATCCATCCCGAATGCACATCGACCCATTAATTGAAATGCTCTGCACATCCGAAGAAGGGATCAGCATGGTCACTGAAGTGATCCGGGAAATAAAAACACAGTATCCGACCATCCATGTCACCGGGGCAGTAAGTAATATTTCCTTTAACCTGCCAGTGCGTAAAATGGTCAATATGGGTTTTACTGTTTTAGCTATGAATGCCGGCATGGACAGTGCCATTCTGGATCCAACCAACCGTGATCTGATGGGCATCATCTTTGCCACTGAAGCTCTGCTGGGCGACGACGAATACTGTATGGAATACATCGGTGCCTATCGAGATGGCATCTTTGGCAACATAAAATAAAACAACCATGATCCCGAGATGTCCGCCTAAGACATTACAAAATTATTTATATCAACAAACATCACTCCCTAAAATAACACTGAACAATATAAGACATTGATAATAAATATTGACTGAATAAATTAAATAATCAATCAATTTATAGTATATCCGTAAATTGTCTGAATAAATAAATAATTTGGAGGAAGAAAACATGACTAAAATTGAAGAAGTAAAAGCCAAGGTAGAAGCAGGAAAATCCAAACTCGTTCCGGGTCTGGTACTGGAAGCACTGGATGCCGGGAATAATCCCCAGGATATTCTGGATGCCATGATTGAATCCATGGGCGTTGTCGGAGAAAAATTCTCCAGCGGAGAAATTTTTGTCCCGGAAATGCTCATCGCCGCCAAAGCCATGTCAAAGGGCGTGGATGTTTTGAAACCCCACCTGGCCGGAGACGGTTCCTCTAAATTGGGCACCTGCGTCATCGGCACTGTTGCCGGGGATTTACATGATATCGGCAAAAATCTGGTATCACTGATGATCGAAAGTGCCGGATTTGACATGGTTGACCTTGGGGTTGACGTACCGGCGGATACTTTTGTTCAGGCCATTAAAGATAACGACAACGTAAAAATTGTAGCCTGCTCGGGTCTACTGACCTCCACCATGCCAGCCATGAAAGAAGCTGTTGCCGCCATTAAAGCCAGCGGTTTAACCGGATTCAAGGTTATAGTGGGGGGGGCACCGGTAACACCGGAATATGCAGCCGAAATTGGCGCCGATGGATTTGCTCCCGATGCCGGGACAGCGGCAGTGGAAGCCAAAGAACTGGCAACCGCGTAATCCAGCCAACCCACTAACAAGAACTTCGACGAACCCCGCAGTCTGTTGAGGTCAAACAATTTACCATTCCAGGTCGGATACACTTGCTGTTAGTGCAAAATCATTTTGCACTAACAGCAAGACATAAAGATTGAATATTAATGAATTCGCAACAAATATAAACGAATAAAAATCTAAGGAGGAACAATTATGTTAACGAAAAGACAGAATTTAATGGAAACGATTAAAGGTGGAAATCCCGATCGTTTTGTGAATCAATATGAATTTATGGATATCATTTTGGAAGCCCCAATGGATCTACCCCTGGCCCCAGGTCCAGGCACAAGAGTCAAAAATAAATGGGGTATCACCTTCGATTGGCCCGCAGATCAAATCGGTTCTTTTCCCATGCATGATGAGGAACACAAGGCACTGAAAGATATTTTAAATTGGAAAGAAAGCGTAAAAGCTCCCACTGTTTTTTATACCGATGAAGAATGGGCTGCAGCAGAAGCGCATGCTAATTCGGTGGACCGCAATGACAAATTTGTAACTGCTTTTTGTGCCCCTGGGATTTTTGAAATGACCCATCATCTCATGAGTATGGAAGACGCATTGATGGCCCTCTATGAAGAACCTGAAGCCATGAAAGAATTGATTGATTATATTGTTGAGTATGAGCTGGCATATGCAGCGGAAGTGGTTAAGCACATTCATCCGGATGCTTTATTCCATCATGACGACTGGGGCAGCCAACGTTCATCCTTCATCTCACCGGCAATGTTCGACGAGTTTATTCTGCCGGCTTACAAAAAAGTATATGGATACTGGAAGGCCAATGGCGTCGAATTGATTGTTCACCACAGCGACAGCTATGCCGCCAATCTGGTTCCGGAAATGATTGAAATGGGTATCGATATCTGGCAGGGTGTTATGACCACCAACAATGTGCCTGAACTCATCAAACAATATGGCGGAAAGATTACATTTATGGGAGATATTGACAGCGGCCGAGTCGATTTCCCCGGCTGGACTCGAGAACGCATTTACGAAGACACAAAAAAGGCCTGTGAAGAATGCGGTAAGCTTTATTTCATCCCATGTTTAAGTCAAGGGTTGAACATCAGCTCATTCCCAGGTGTTTATGAAGCAACCAGTGAAATCATCGACGAGCTCAGCAAAGAAATGTTCTAATTAAGTAATTAAAGACATGTATTAAGCTTTATTTCGACATGAACCTCATCAGGTGAACCGTTGGAATAGAGCTTAATTTTTAAGTTAATCACAAAAACATCTCAAGCTTCATGATCGTACCTGGATGACTGAAAAAACTCAGAAATATAACGGATAAATTTTTGGTATTGATAAGAATAGTTGAATCCTTTGTGTTATAATCATGAAAAACATACGAAGGGGTTCAGTATGTATTCTTTAAAAGAAGAACTTTATACACAAAGACTAAATCGTTTCAATCTTGCTTTCAAGAGACAAATACCTGATCGGGTGCCAATTTTATTTATGTCTGAAATGTGGCCGGTTCATCATTGCGGATTATCTTCAAGTGAAGTTTTAAAGAATCCACTTCTTTTTTTCGATGCCTTTAAAAAAACATTTTCTGAAATTTATATCGATGGATTATATAGTCTCGGCAATCTTTGGATCGAATCGCTTTTTAACACACTCAATAACACCGGAAGTTATGTGCTGTCCGATGGAATCGTTAATTATGAAGAACGTAACAGCTGTTATATGGACGTTTCGGACTATTACGCTCTAATTAAAGATCCGCTGAAATTTATGCTAAACGAGTTTTTTCCAAAGAAATTTGAGATTCTGAGTTATGGGGACACCCGGTCAGCCCAGGCACTCAATCAGGCGTTCCAGGCTTATCGTGATCATCGTCAGAAGAGTATGTATTTGTTTGAACAAACTGAAAACGTTTTAGGTATCCCTGTTTTAGCACGAACAGTCGCTTCCTTCGGACCGGATATTCTCCATGAATTTTTCAGGGGTTTTCAGGGGGTGGTCACCGATATTAACCGTTGTCCTCAGCTCTTTTTAGAAGCATCATCGGTGCTCACTTCATGTATCACTGAAATGAAAATGAAAATTTATAATACTCCAGAAGATGGACATATTGTGATGATACCACTACATCTTGGAACCTTCCTAAAGCCGAAAGATTTTGAAAAGTTTTATCTGCCTTTTCTGATTCAGGTTTTGGAATTATATACACGTGCTGATTATACGGTTTGTCTTTTTTTGGAAAATGACTGGACACCCTATCTGGAATATTTTGAATCCTTTCCCAAAGGGAGAATTTTAGGTATCTTCGAATATGGGAATCTGCATGAAATAAAAAAACGTGTCGGTAATTATCTTTGTGTCGCCGGTGGAATGCCGATTTCCCAGCTGGCCTATGGCACAAAACAGCAATGCATTGATACGGCTAAACGAGTTATTGATGAATGTGCTCCCGGAGGAGGCTTTATCTTTACAACAGATAAATTAATGCTTTCGCTTAATGACGGCCGTTTTGAAAACATTCGGGCGGCTCATGAATTTGTCCATGAATATGGAAAATATTGAGGTTATGATGGAAGAGAAAAAAACGGTTGAAATGCTGTTTGATGATTTGAAAAAATCCCACGAAGAAGAATTTGGCGAAGAAGAAATGGAGATTATTATTGATGAAATGATTCTTTCCATGCTATTTTAAATGAATGATTTAAAATAGTTGGTTAGAGTCGGTTGTAAAGGAATAATTGTTCAATATTATTGATGTTGACCGATTATCCAACTTTCTTTTCTATGGCTGCTTTCATTTGCACTGCATTGGTGCAGGTTCAGCTAACCTTATGATTGAATGCAAAAGAACCTCATTTTCAAATTGAAAATGAGGTTCTTTTCATGTTTGCGTAAAATAAAAAACTTACTCAGCTTAATCTTACTGCAATGAATCTTTGATCTGCTGAAACTCATAGCCGGGTGAAACCGCTGAAATTTCTTTTAAGAGGGTTTGGGCTGGAACGGATTCCGGAATTTTGAAAAGCGCATAGAAGGCTGCCGAATCCATGCTCAGGGTATCCATGGCTTCTTGGATGCTCATAGAACCTTTAATGCCACTGACATCAATCTTTTCTGAAGACCCTGTATTTTCTAAGGGTACCGTCTGGACTGAATCGCTTTCGGTTCCGCCGGCATTTACTTTTGCCTCATCAAATTTATAGTCCGGATATTGTGCGGAAATATTCTTGAACTGGGTAGTCTTGGAAGCGCCTTCCGGAATGCCCAGCTGTTTGTAAACTTCTTCCAGGGTTAAACCGGATAGGGCTGCCGCTTCTTCAATGGTGTTGTAGCCTTTGACTTCATAAATAGGAAGAAGCTGACCTTCTTCAACGGCTTTGGGCAGTACTTCAAAATTGCCGGTTAACTGGGCAATAACAATCGTTCCAAAGAATATGCCGACCACCAGGACTAAAATGACCATGGGATGAACAGTTTTTCTGGCGGTTTTAATTTCAAGGGCACCTTTTTTGGGGCAGGCCAGAACGCATTCGTTGCAGTTGATACATTCAGCATCGGTAATTTTAACCGATTGTTCAATATCAATGTTCACCGGACAGGATTTGTTGCACAATTTGCAGTGGACGCAAAGATCATCATTCCGCTCAATTTTTGTGGGGCTTATTTTGCCAATGATTGCATAGAACGCACCGGCGGGGCACAGATATTTACAGAAGAATCGATCATACAGAAATGAACCGACCATTGTGATAAGCAGCAGTGCGAAACCGATGATCACCAACGGATCTTCTTCAATGGAACCGGCTATTGACCAAATATGGGAATAGGCTGAATACGGATCATAGGCCGACATCCATAGAGATCCATAATACCAGGCCATTCCCAGGGTGAGTAGGAGAACGGCGTATTTGAGATACCGTGCCACGCGATCGACTTTTAGGGGAATGATAAAACGCTTTTTAAATATTTTCTGTCCAATCTTCGCAAATACTTCCTGCAGCGCTCCAAAGGGACAAAGCAATCCGCAAAAACTTCTGCGAAATAGCACGGCCAGTATCACAGTAACAGCCAGTATGACCACTGTTCCAGAATAAATTTTCTTGATAAAACTCCCCGTAAAGAGCAAAGCATACAGGCTTTCTAATGCGCCGTATGGGCACAGTGCATGGATCGAAGGTGCTTTTCCGCCTCCAAGAACCTGATGCATGTAAGATTCATAGGTGATCCATGCCAGGAGACCAACCAAAACCAGCAGTCTGGACCATTTCGCAGCTTTATTCCAGTTAATATTCATATAATACCTCTTTGTCTGATTAATTTTTTAAATGATGGTTCTGAGTGATGAGGTGTTGTATGATGGCCTAGGGTTCCCGATTTGCAGGTAATGATGTTAATAAAATAGCATTTGATTTCATTTTAATTCCTCCTATATTCGTTTTTTCTAATATACTTTAATGGTGGAATTGTATAATTACTATGTGTCATTTGTGTGTCAAACCATAATAATGCAAAGATTTCGGATGTTTTTTTTTGTGCTTTTATTCTTTCATTAGTAGTAATAAAATGATACAATATTTTCAATCAATACGACTGTGCTGGGAACCAGGCTGTACCTATAACGACAGGCTTGCCACTTAAAGATTTCGAAAAATTGTGTAACATGGTTGATTGCCGAAAGAGAGATGGGAACATAAAGGATAAGTGTTGGCTGGAAAAGCAGTCACATGAAAAAGAAAATGCTATTATATAGAAAACATAGAATTGAAAGATCTAATAAATGACATGAGTCATAAGCTATTTGACCTACTAGCTGTCAGGGTGTGGTGAAGCTCCTGAAAAGCATCAATTGGGTAATGTCAAATGCCTGTTGAAGATTATTCCAGAAAATAAGCATCCAGGTTGACCGCGCCGGACACTTGACTTTCTAAAATATCCCAGACTTTTAAGGAACAATAAATTCATTTTTGGATCACTTCTTTTTTTCGAGGAAATATGAGGGACGGATCTGAATACAGATTTCTTTCATTAAATTTGACAGAACCGTCCCCCTGACCTAAGTATTCTAAACAAACTGATCGATTAAAATTTGATTGCCATCCGGATCTTCCAACGCTCATATCAAATACCTCCTTTGGTATAATACAAACAATATACCCAAAGATATACCATTACAATCCTATTCCGTTGA
Organism: Acetobacterium bakii; assembly: GCF_001263355.1. Classification (GTDB taxonomy): domain Bacteria; phylum Bacillota; class Clostridia; order Eubacteriales; family Eubacteriaceae; genus Acetobacterium; species Acetobacterium bakii. Next base: position 56,172 of record NZ_LGYO01000009.1, on the reverse strand, counting down.
CATTTCAAGATGATAAAAAAAGGCAAGGTGCCTTTGAAGGAGTAAGCTAAAAAGAACAGAATTTAACATTGGATTGCGCATTTATACTGATAATTTGTCGTTTGTAATATTAAGAGAGGTGATCAAAATGATAAACATTAACTGGGAAGATGTCATCAAAATCAGACGATCTGCAAGAAATTTCCAGATCGTCGAAATTAAAACAGAACAGCTTCAGGCGCTTAAAAACGATATAAGAAGCATTGAGGTCCCCTTTGAACACACTGTTGAATGTCGTTTTTTTAAGGCTAAACCGACGAAGCGATTGTATTTTAGCATGGTTTCGCCTCCAGATAATTTAGCGTTTCTTTCGGAGACGGATGTCGTGTCTGTTTCAAAAACCGGATTTATTGGTGAATTGGCCATTCTTTATGCTCAAAGCCTTGGTATAGCAACCTGCTGGTATGGACATTATAAATTAGAAGAGCTTGAAAAATGTATGCCCCATTTGGAAAAAGAAGAGGATCTTCAAACTGCAAATATGGGGTATGGCTATGCCAAAGGGGAAGTCGAAGGAAGACGTACCATTTGCATTACTCCTTTAGGTTATCACAATGAAAAAGGACTCCGGATGGTGGATCGTATTACAGAAAAATTCATCAGCTATAAACGAAAGCCTCTTGAAGAACTTATGATATCCAGCCAATCAATGGAATTCATATCAGCTTCGGTTAAATATGCTCTTAATTTGGCAAGATTAGCTCCCTCTGCGGCCAATAGCCAGCATTGGCGCTTTGATATTTTAAATGAGGGGAAAAAAATTACGATTGCCATGCCCCAGGGATACAAACATCTGAAATGGGAGCATCCCAATGTTGATATCGGCATCTGTGCAAGCCATTTCTGGCTCGGGCTTAAATTACAGCATTTGAAGCCGAAGATAACCATCACAAGAGAGCATGGAAGAGCAAAATGGACATTTGAACTTGGTGATTAAAAGAAATTAGCAAGTCGTAAATGATTGGTAACGAATTACCCATATAAAAGGAACCGCAAACGATATGCGCACAACAATGTAGTGTCTACTAATAAAATACGTGGAACCGTCACTTAAGATTATTTCGATTCTGGCGTTAGCAGTGGGTGCAAATTGCTGTACTTTTTTGATATTGACGATCATTTGATTGTTTATCCGGATGAAGCTATTGCTGCAGAAATCTGCTTCTGCGTATTTAAGCCGTTTCATATATAAATACATCTCACCTGTCGTTAATCGTAAATTGCACATTCTTTCCACTGATTCTACAATAAGGATTGCCTGGATCGGCACCTGGATATTCCGGTTATTCAATGCATTCAGTGCTGTTATTGTTTTCCCACTAGCAGAGTCAAAAAAAAGCTTCCGCAGATCCGGATTAAACCGGGTCAGCGGAAGCTTTTGAGTATATCCTGTATAGGCGCAATATAACGGGTGGAAGTCCTGAAACGAGGTTAGTAGCACCATAATTCATATTCTATAGGAACGTTTCGTTTGGGACAAAAATTTAGATAAAAATCTGCGAATCAAGTCCTTACAGGCTATCCAGAAATTCATCCATCCGGGCATTAAAAAATTCCGGGTTGTCCTCGTTTGAATTATGGGCGGCAGCGGGAATGATCTGAAGGGGATAGCCTGTTTTTTTTACCCATTCCTGATTGTATTGAGAAACCTTCCCGAAGTTATCAAATTCACCGAGAATCAGCAGTACGGGAAAGTGAAAATCCGTCTCCTTATTTTCCTTGAGAAAACCCGAATAGGCAATCCCCATCAACCGGCAGAGTTCCGCCTTGGAATAAGGAGCGAGCATGGTAATCATGTTGGCATAGGCTTCGGGGGTACGGGTACAGCCTTTGGCTATGGCTTTAACCAGGGTATGATGGGGATAGCATCGAGACATCCACTCCACCTGGCGCAGCCAGAATCGGTCTGATCGCGAATAATAAGAAAGTCCGAAGGGGGTGGTGTCCACACCCACAAAGGCAATCGCTTTTTCAGGGAAATCAACCGCAAATTGCTGACAGACATAGCCTCCCAAAGACTGGCCAATGAGTACTACCTCATGGATACCTTCCTGAATAAGGATTTCATTGAGATCTCGAGCGGCATTATTAAAAGAAAAATCCGTATAGGGACGGGAGAGTCCGTGAAGGGGCACATCCCAAGTAATAACAGTGTAATCCTCTTTAAAATAAGGAACCTGGCGGCCAAAAATCCGGTGGTCGGCGGTGAGACCATGGGTAAATACCAGACATTTCGACCGGGGATCCGAATGCCTGTCAATCCAGTAATGAACGATTCCCTGGGGGGAGGCAATTGTTTTTTCCAATATGATACGACCTTCTTTCTTTACGTTTAATCATTAATCAACATTCCTCAAAATACCGAGAGTCTACAATTTAATATTCAATCGGTTAAAACCGGCGTCATAGGTAAAGCTCACGCTCTTCGCCCGTTTTTTCAGCAGACGGTAACCCTGGACCGCCTGCAGAACCGATCTCCTTTCCTCGACAATGACATGCCCGCAACAAGCGTCACTATCTCGAAAAATACTCATTCAACTCAAATGCTTTATATGTAATTTCATCATATTATAACATTAAAGCAATAATTAATCGACTTCATATCAAACAATCTCAAATAATTTGAATTTAATACCTCTTTTCTATGAATATGGGAATGAATTACCTATGCTTATTGCAATTGAAAAGAAATACTCATATAATAAGAACATCTTAATCATTAGGAGTTGAAAATGAAGCATAGGGAGGCTGCAAATGGAAAATAAACTTGAACAGCGAATAGATCTGCTGGATGGGCAAGGATGTATAACCAATCCCGGATATGCTGTGAAAATGCTGTATAACTATAACAAAGAGAATATTAAAGCCCATCCCTTTGCTCTTAAAGAATGGGACTTTTATCAAATCTATATTGGTAACTATGTTCTTAAAATGACAATCGGCAACATTTCTTATATAGCTAATTTTTCGGCTGAACTTTTTAATGTGGTAACAAAAGAAAGTTACTCATTTTCGAGGATGAAACCCCTGCCATTAAAAAGCATTGAGCTGCCAAACGACCCGGAGCGACCGAGTCTAATTTGTGTTAAGGGCAAAGACTACGCCATGAGCTTTGAAGTGGGAGAGACGCATCGTCACCTAAAGCTAATTGCCAGAGACGGCAAAATTGGAGACATCGCTGTTGATATTGTCCTTAATAATGATGTCAATAATGAAAAGATGGTCATTGCCACACCCTTTGAGAAGAAAACTAAATTTTATTTAAACTGTAAGGAAAATTATTTCGGCGGAAAAGGAACCATTCAATTTGGCCAGAGGCGGGTAGAACTCGATGAGAACAGCACCGCAGTCCTTGATTGGGGCCGAGGTGTATGGCCTTTTTCACAGGAATGGTTTTGGGGCAACGGTTCAGCCGTTATTAAAGGTGGCAACTTTGGGTTCAATATTGGCTGGGGATTTGGTGATTTAAAATACGCATCGGAAAATGTGTTTTTCTGGAACGGAAAATCCTATAAATTAGGCCGGCTTCATACTGAAGTCGATCCGGCTGATTATATGAAACCCTGGAAATTTAGTGATGAAGACGGAAAATTCAAGTTTGTGATGACGCCGATCTATGACAAAGTGACCGATACAAAAATTGCATTTATTCAGATGTACTGTCACCAGTTATTCGGATATTATGACGGATTTGTGATACTGCCGGACGGTGAAAAAATTATCATAACTAAGTTGCTGGCATTCTGTGAACATGCTAAAAATAAATGGTAATGTATCGATCAGATTTTCTCCAGGGATCTATCGCAAAAGGAGGCGTTTTATTATGAAAAAAATATTAGAAAAAGCCAGGGAAGAAGGCTGGACTCCTCTGGATCAAGATCTTTCCTGCGGTAATCGAATTGAATTTATAAAAGACGAAAAAAGAATCGGCGTTACCCTAAATCCAGCCTCTTACCAATTAACGAATATGTCCCCGGGACAATTGAAAATAATAATGAAGGCAGATGCACTATATGCCGATAAAGCTCCGATTACTGAAGCAATTCGAAATCTTTCTTTCGAAGAACAAACAAAATTAATCGGCGTCGAACGGGAATTATTTCTGCTGATTTGTGCAGAAGATTAGAAATTTCATAGAAAGAAGAAATGTCACCAACGGTGCCAGGCCAACTAAATTTATTATTGGCTTATTTGGTTATTGACGATTAATTTAAAATTTACTGTGTTGGAAATTCCAACACAACGGCAACTGCCAGAATAAAGGAGTTATTATCTATGAAATTTTATTTCGCACCGATGGAAGGTTTAACCGGATATATTTACAGGAATGCCCATCATGCCTATTTCAACAATATTGATAAATACTTTACACCTTTCATTGTTGCAAATCAAAGCAAGAGTTTTAAGACAAAGGAATTAAATGATATCTTACCTGAAAATAACCAGGGACTGGTCGTGATTCCGCAATTACTGACCAATAATGCCGAGGATTTTGTTCATACTTCAAAAAAAATAAAACTGCTGGGCTATGATGAGATCAATCTAAATTTAGGCTGTCCTTTTGGAACGGTGGTTTCAAAATATCGAGGATCTGGTTTTCTTTCAAAAAAAGAAGAACTAGATGTATTCTTAAACGAAATTTTTTCTCAATCCATAACCAAAATTTCGCTGAAAACCAGGTTAGGAAAAGACCAACCAGAAGAATTTTATGATTTAATCGAAATATTCAACAAATACCCTTTAGAAGAGCTTATTATTCATCCCAGGATTCAAAAGGATTTTTATAAAAACAAGCCGAATTTGAAAATTTTTAAGGACGCCTTGATTTTAAGTAAAAATCCGGTATGTTATAATGGCGATATTTTTACCCCAGATGATTATAAGGAATTTTTGGATGTTTTCCCCAATGTGGATACGATAATGTTTGGCAGGGGATTATTAGCCAATCCCGGACTGACCGGTGAAATTACAAATCATATTAAGCCTGAAAAAAAATTACTGAAAGACTTTCACGATAAGATTTATGACGATTATAAAAGTGTCCTCTACGGCGATACAAATGTTTTGTATAAAATGAAAGAATTCTGGTTTTATATGATTCCGATTTTTTCTGATCATGCAAAATATGCGAAAAAAATTAAGAAATCAAAAAAAATTTGTGATTATGATGAAGCTGTCACAAGCCTGTTCAATGAACAGACTATTTTATAGCAGATCCCAAGCGAAAAAACTTCCGGCAATTCTGAAATATAAAAAACAGCAACCGCGTTTCAAAGCCTTGTAAGCGATCTCTCAACCCTAACAAACCTATTCAAAAGGCGGCAGAGAAGGGGAAGGCTTATCGGAAACTGCTTATGAACCCTGGATATCGACCAAATAAATATTAACTTAGGATCAGTGCTCAAAAGAAACGTATTTTTGAATTATGGTTTTTAACTCAATGATCCCATCTCCGGTGATAGCACTTATTGGATAAATATTTTCAGGAAGGATACCCGCATAGGTCAGGTAACGATAACTTCGTTTGAGATCACAGTGCCTGTGATCGATCTTGGTGATAACCCCAATCACTGGAATGTTGTAAGTGCAGACAAAATTAGGAGGAACCGAGTTCTGATGATCGGTACTGGAATTGATGAGAATAATCAGCCCCGAGTCACAAGTCACATTGATGGCCTGGGGACGAAAACAAGGTAATTCAACAAATTCACCCGGGGTATCAATAAAATGATCGGAATAAGTGACCTGCTGGGTTTTTCCATAGGCAATAAATTCATTGGTCAGCCGTTGAAATAATGTGGTTTTACCGCAGCCAATCCGTCCAATAAGTGAGATACGGTTTTTATTGTTCGCCATAAAAATTTCTCCTTATACTCACAACATTCGGACACTCATGAAAGACTGGTGAATTTTCCTTAAGGGGCTTCCTTTTTAGCAAATTTTCAATAAGCACTTTAACGGATTTTTTTTTAACGACGATACTTTTCATAGCTTCCTCTTTTCAAGTTATTTTTTTGTTTTTCAAAAAAATAAAAAACCTTTTCAAAAAAAGGTTTCAAATAAAGTGATATACGGTGATACCTTCGATCTCAGGGATCTGAAGTGGGTCATTTCAATATAGTGATCACAATTTTAAGCCTTCTTTGAAGCTTTAAACAGATAGTACTTTTACAAAAATATCCTGACTTGGAGGGACGTTCGGTATACAGCCTTCTCGGTTAACCCAATGACTGAATACGTCCATATACTCCTTACAGTAGCAAAGAAACTGTCGCAGATTTGCACCGCGTTTCTTTTGTAATAGTTTTTTCTAAAACGATCATAAACCAAAATCAATCAACAATCAAGATATTTATGATTTTTTATATTAGGAGACATTGACTAGTAAATTTATTAAATAGAAAAAATCGCTCACATAGAAATTAATTTATTCAGACTGTAGCTTCTATGCATGATTTATGGAGAAATCACAGTTTTCCCCCACATTGATTACAGTATTTTGATTCTTTAGAATGTTTTGAATTACCGCAGACCTTGCATTTTTTTGAGTTTGAATTATTTTTTTCTCTGGTAATATGGGAAATCTCACTGGTGATAATCCCTGTAGGCACAGCGATAATGCTATACCCGACCAGCATCAAAGCACTAGCCAGCAGTTTGCCTAACCCAGTTTGAGGAGAGACATCCCCATAACCCACAGTGGATACGGTAACAACCGCCCAGTACATGGACTCAGGGATGCTGACAAAGCCATTTTCAGGTCCTTCAATGATGTACATCAGGGTACTGACAATAATGATAATAAACAGAAGTGTAAAAAGAAATACGGTTATTTTTGCTTTGCTGGCACGAAGAGCTTTTAACAAAGCCCCCGATTCATCAATGTAACGTGCCATTTTTAACACACTAAACAGGCGAAGAAGACGCAGGACCCGGATAATCGGGAAAAGACTCTCAAATGAAATAAAAAAGCTGAGATAAATCGGAGCGATGGCAATAAAATCGATGATGCCATAAAAACTGAATATGTAATCACGTTTTCTTGGTGTTACAATCAAACGAAGGATATACTCAATAGTAAAGAGGATCAAAAACAAGCTTTGAAAAAGAGTAATCACAGCCCCATATGAGGCGTGGATAGTTTCGACACTATCGATAATAATTAGAAAACAACTGATCGAAATAGCGATGATCAGGATGGTGTCAAATAAACGGCCAAGCCGTGTATCAGTGCCATTGATGATCCGATTTAATTTATCTTTCCAATCTTTATTAACAGGGCGCATCAAAACTCTCCTATCCCATTTCAGGAATTTTTTTTTAGAAGTTGATTGTTAATAAATAATCAACTTATTATCTGCTCAATTATAGCATAAATTGGGTAGTAATAATGAAACAAATGGCGACTGCTGCATAAACTTTGCGGTCAATTTCCATTCGTTTCTTTAAAATTTATTAAGAAATTCCTCGGATGCTACACCTCTTTGGACAGGCATGCCGTGTGAAGGACAAATCCAATCGTAATTCAGATTTTTTAAAATCGAAATCGATTTTTTCGCTTCTTCATGATGCCAGCTCATAAATCGAGGCAGAAGGTCAAATTTTCCATTCACAACCCTGAACAGATCACCAATAAATAAAACATTCCGGTATAATATAATCGAATGGCCAGGAGTATGACCGGGGGCATGAATCACTTGAATTTCTCCAAAGGATTGATTCTCATTATAGGTGTGAGAAATAATAGGTTTAGGAGGGCGCATGATGGTTGAAATGATACCTTTTAATCCGGGGCGGTTTTTCTCTCCATTTATGTAGGGGACATCTTCTTTAGGTGCCCAAAGTTCAGCTTGAGTTGCCTCCTGCAGTTGTATCGCATTGCCGATATGGTCGATATCATGATGGGTTAACAATATTTTTTTGATGGTTTTAATGGGTATATTGAGTCTTTCGATCTCCGTTATAATTTTGTTCTTCTGTCCTGGCATACCGGTATCAATTAAAACACTGTCATTTGATTTGATTAAAAATATATGACTGCCTTCTGAGCAATCAAGTTGATAGACATTTTCAATTATTTCCATAGTATCGCACCTTTCCTCTTAGTATGATTTCAGCTATCCATAACTCCAAAGGTTATTCAACTATTTTGTTTCATCCCCTGTATATATAATCTGTTGAATGAAATTTTTCACTTATACTTTACTATATCAGGGAATTAAATTCAAGTATATTGATGAAAATGTATTAACGATATGATATGATTAGAATATGATACATGTGAGCTGATTGATGAAAGTAGAGTGCCTATAATGAAAATAATTACACTGATAAGCAGTGGCAGAAAGAGCGGAAATACTTCGCGTTTTATCACACAAATTGAATCTGAACTTCAGAAAATTGGAAAGATATATGAAATACCCATGGTTTTTGAGCGGATCCAATTAAGTGAATTAAATCTTGAATTTTGTTGTGGCTGTCGAATCTGCTTTGATAAAGGGGAGACCTGCTGCCCGTTAAACGACGATCTCCTGAAACTTCGAGATAGAATCAGTGGGGCAGATGGAATTATTTTGGGAAGCCCGGTTTATGTTGAAGATGTTAACGGAATTATGAAAAATTGGATTGATCGAATGGCATTTAATTCTCACCGTCCAGCTTTTGCAGGCAAAGCAGCGGCTGTCATAACAACTTCAGGCGGCGGGTCCACCATGCATGCCGTCAATACAATGGCGAGAGCCCTAAATACTTGGGGATTACAGGTTGCTTTTAAGGCAAAGTTTCGGGCTGAAAGTAATCTCCCGGTTCATGAAATTAAAGCCAGATATCACCGGAAAATTAAACAGACGGCAAAAACACTATTCGATTCCATTCAAGCTCAAAGCGTGGGATGTCCATCATTTCAATCACTCATGTATTTTAAGATTCAGCAAAAATACTGGCAGAAAAACTCTCACGCGCAAAACAACTATGATTATTCCTATTGGGAAGACAAAGGTTGGGTCGATTCCTCATGTAAGTACTATATACCAATTTGTTCGGGAAATTTAAAAGTAATGGCAGCCCGATTGGCTGGTGCTTTAGTGGCTTTGTTTTTCATTTAGAAAATTGGTGAGCTAAGCCCGCAACAGATAATTTCATTTAATATAACACTAAAAAAGGCTGCATCTTAGATACAGCCTTCTTTTAGTGCTATATTATTGATTAAATTCAGTGTTCCAGCTCATTTTTCTGTGGTTTGAGATGGTGCGTTTATGACACTCCATTGGGACAGCATTTTTAAACAGCTGATGACAATGATGACATAGATCACACAGGTCGGTAATGCTAAAATCACCGTCAGTGCCTGAACCTGAACTAGGGAGCCATTGAAAATCATTAATGCCATGGGAATGGCTGCTAATGCCACCGCCCAAAAGATTGTTAGTTTTCGGCTTGGACGGCCATTTAAGGGTATCTGCTTTGATGAAACCATGGCCATGGTATAGGCGGCGGAGTCAAAACTTGTCGCCATGGAAAGAATAGACGTAATCAGAATGACAAATACAACAATTCCCCCAAGAGGCATTTTAGAAAACATATCGATGACCGTTGCTGGTCCGCCATTTTCTGTCACACCTTTCACAATATCGATGACGCCACGTAATTGCAGGTCCATGGAATAATTGCCCAGAACCGAAAACATGGAAAACGATCCTAAAAAGCCATAAAACAATCCTCCGAATATGACCTGCCTGATGGTTCGTCCCCGGGATATTTTGGCAATGAACAGTCCCATGAAAATTGAATAGGAAAGCCACCAGGCCCAATAAAAAACAAGCCAGGATTGAGGGTCTCCACTATTGTTGACAGGATCCATGTAGGTGCTCATTTTAAAGAAATTATCAATAAGAATACCCATGGATGTGGTTTGCATGTTCACAATGAAACCCTTGTTTCCAACGAGAAACACATAAATAATCAGCAGTAACATTAGAACAATATTAATATTACTTAGGATGCGAATTCCTTTTTTGACACCATTATAGGCTGACACCGTAAAAATAACGGTGACAACAATAATTACCAGGAAACGCAGCATCGGTGTATCATTGAAACCAAAAAGCTGATGGAGGCTCGCTGATACTAACGGTGAACCAATTCCAAGAGCTGTTCCGATCCCGCCTAAAATGCCAAACAGGAAAAAAATGTCAATCATTTTTCCGCCAACGCCGTCAGCGTATTTTCCCAACAGCGGTTTACAGGCGCTGGCTACATCAAAGCGTTCATTTTTTAAATTATAACGCAAAAAAGCAAAGGCCACAGCTGGAATCAAATAAACGCCCCAGGCTGATAATCCCCAATAAAACAGGGGGAGAGTTGCCGCAAATTCGGTTGCTTCGGTACTCAGCGGCATGATTCCATAGGGCGGATTCATATAATGAAACACCCATTCAATGCTGCCCCAATAAATAAAACCGGCGGCCATGGATGAACAGAACATCATCGCCGCCCAGGAAAATTCACTGTATTCTTTTTTATCTTCACCTAACCGAATCGGGCCGAATCGGCTCACACCGATGTAAATACATAGCAATAACGATAGGAGAACAATCCAGGCATAAATAAATCCAAACACATTCAGAATATAATTGTTAATCAGATCAATCATATTTTTTGATTGATCCGGAGAAATAAAGAGGTAGGCATCAACAATGAAAACCAGGATCAGTACGATAATGATCATACTGTAATTTGTATTTGATTTATGTAATTTCATATCAATTCTTTCTCACAATACCAGGATGCTTCAATTTTTAAACCGCGATTATGCTTGATGTCGACGCTTTTCAGTATAACATATCAATGGGTCTTCTCATACACATGTTATTGCATATTCTTATGTTAATGATGCGATCCTTGGATATCGTTTCCTTATCTTAATTTTCTCTGCCAATTTGTAGCGCTTTTAATTATTTGATGCGGGTGTTATACTATTTGATCTTGTTCTATTTCTTTGGTACTGTCCGATGAATTCTGCCAGCCATTCTTTTTTATATCCTGGAAAAAGGACACCGTCATCAACCCAATAATCAGCAGCGCGGGTAATCCGCAAATAACCGTAATGGTCTGGAAGGGTCTGATCCCGCCAATCATGAGTAGTGCGATACTGATAACACCGATACAGATTGACCAGAAAATCCGAATCCAAATTGGTGGTTCCTGGCCGACTTTTAAAACTTTAGTGGTTGCCATGGCCATGCTGTAGGCATTGGCGTTTAATAATGTCTGCATGCAGATATTGGCAAAAAGGAACAGCACCGGCATTAAAATCGCAGCTAAGGGTAGAAACTTCCAGATCGCAGCAATGGCCGCGCCCTGTCCACCGGCAGCCAAAATAGAACTCAGATCCAATCCCTCGTTGATAAAGGTATGGATTGAAAATCCTTGGAATACCGCGAAAAACATATATGTTCCAATAACGGTTGAGCCGATCAGACCTAAAATAAGTTCACGAACCGTACGTCCCCGTGAAATTCGTCCGTAAAAAGCACCATTTTGAATCGACATCGTAATAAACCAGGCAAAATAGAAAACTGTCCAGCCCTGGGGTATTAACGATTTTGCATAGGGATCTGTATTAGAGATCAGATGCAGGGTATTATTCATAACCATTCCCAAACCATCGGTAAATGAATTCAGCATAAAGAATGTCGGTCCAAAAAGCAATACGAAAACTAAAATACCAAATCCCATATAGACACGAATATTACTGAGCAAACCCAGACCTTTTTTGAGTCCGGCAAACAAAAGAACCGCCATAATCAAAGTCCAAATCAGAATTAACACCACGGATACGATAAAGGGTGGTTCGCTACCTGTAATATTAGCAATAATCCCCACCAGGGTCGGAATATTAACCCCAACACAGGTAACAACCGAAGACAGCATGGAAACAACAAATATAATATCAATTATTTTTCCAAAACCGCCTTTGGCATGTTTACTCCCTATCAAAGAGGCACATGCGGTGCTGGGCAGAGAGTCATTTATTTTTTTACAATAGAACTGATAAGCAAAAAGGACTGCTATAAGGGCATATCCCATATAAAAAACCGGTCCCCAATGGAACAGCGGCATCATCGCAGCCTGCTGAAAGGCTTCCGGGGTAGCAGTTTCAACGCCCCACATAGGTGTCTGATAGGTATAGAACCATTCAACACTGGTCCAGGTTAATACGCCAAGACCGGCTGCTCCGGTAAACATCATACCCAGCCAGGAAAGCGTCGAATATTCAGGCTTTTCATTGCCAAAACGTTTATTCCCAAGTGGTCCAAAGGCCAAAACCAGTACAACAATCGTTAGTACTATAAAATACCAGCTAAACATCCAGGCAAAGCTATCCGTAACATAGCTAAATGCTGTTTCTAAAATATTTCCGAAGCTCTCGGGATTCGTCATCACAACAGCACTCAAAATAACGGTGAAAATCAGCGGTGGAAAAAAGGTCCACCCATTGACCATTGAAAAAATCGAGACCTTCTCTGTTTTCTTTACTTCTTTTTTCATTTCTTCTTTAGATATATTTCCATTAATATATCTTCTCCCTCCAAAATATTTTCTAAATCTATATAATAGCAATAAACATGCCAAACAATAAAATGGCTCTCTATATACCTTTAAAGGCTTTTCGACTTGGGATTGCAATTGTTTCCAGAGTTAAATTCACTCGGACGCGTTAAATTCGTTCATTTTTTTTGCAAAAAAAAGCTGGTCCAATGTTTTATAAGCACTTAACACTGCCAAAATCTAAAAATCATAACTGTTGGCATGAATGTTGCGTAGTATATCTATTAGAAATACTCAGGAGGTATGCTATGTATAAAAAACATTACACGAGGAACTTTGTTACAAAAGAGTCTGTTGAATTAATTCATGAAAAATCTCTGCACTTATTAAAGACCAAGGGAATTCGTTTCAGTTCGAATGAATTGCTGGATCTGTTTAAAGCAAAAGGATTAAAAGTTGATGGAGAAATTGTTTATATAACGGAAGAAGTGGTCAATGAAGCTCTGGCATCATGCCCACGGAATTTTGACTATGTTTCACGGGGCAAAAAACTCCAGATTGGTACCATCCAGAAAAAAACAATTGGTCAGTCATCCCTGGGACCGATCAATGTCCTTCAGGAAGGTGTCCACCGCCCTGCGGTTGCTGCTGATTTTATAAATTTCGTTAAACTTTTTCATACCAGCGATGTGATTGACATCATTGATTGTGAGTTACTTCACCCACATGATGTTCCCTCTGCTTATAAGACCGATTTCATGACCCTGGCGCCCATGGTTTACAGCGATAAACCGCTGGCCGGGTTAAACGGCAGCACCGAAACCTGTCGCCGAACCATCAAACTGGCCCAGGAATTTAATGATATTCATGACCAGGTGATTATGTCAACCCTGATTACCAGTGCTCCGCCTTTTGCCTGGGATCGGCTGATGTGCGAAACGCTGGTCGAATATGCCAAGAACGGACAATGCTGCTGTATCGCAGGTGTAGGTCTTGCCGGAATGACTGCGCCGCCTTCTTTAGCCGGTGCAATTATTCAAAACAATACCGAGCGGCTTGCTGGCATTGTTGCCACACAGCTTGTTAATCCGGGAACCCCAGTGATTTATCAGTTTTGTGCCCTGGAAACAGATCTGCGTTTCAGTGTCTGTGTCTGCGGCGGTGCTGAAACCAGCGTGGAATGGTTTGTTGAAAATGAACTTGCCAATTTCTATGGTTTACCAAAAAGATCCCACGGCTGCCTCTCGGATGCCAAAGAGGATGATTACCAGTCTGGCCGTGAATCGACCATGGTTGGTCTCTCAGCTTTAATGTGCGAACCAGAAATGACCTATATGCTTGCCGGGATTATGGATTCTTTTAACACTTTAGGATATGAAAAATTCATGCTTGATGAAGATACCTATAAGTTAGCCGGACGATTTTTGAGAAGTGTTGATTTCAAAGAGGAAAACCTCTATATGAAAAAAATGGAAACCATTGAACATTCTGGAAATTATATTGCAAGAACCGCCAAAACCTACCGCAATGATTTTATTTTTCCTGACCTTGCCAATCGCAAATCTTATTTAAACTGGGAAAAAGAAGATAATGCCATCAGTGTTCGCGAACAAGCAACCCACGCCTGGAAAAAAAGAATTGAAGATTATGTTCCCTTAGAGCTTGATAATGCTCAAAAGAAAATGATTGAAGATCTTTTGCCAGCAGAATTAAGATTTAAATAAACTGTTTTTCTCTAAAAACCTTCGATCCACAGGCTGTTTGAGCCTGTGGATTTTTTATTGTTTAAATTGCCGGCTTATTTGTAAAAAAAGAAAAAAATGTTATAATAAATTAATACGTCATTCAATTTCTGAAAGAAGCAACATTCATAAGGCGTACCCAGAAACCCCTTGTCTATTTTATGGTTCTGCGGTTCTATTTTTGATAGAGTCAGCCAAAAATAAAAAAGAAGAAGAGAAAACACTTATGATAGATCTTTCCAAAATATTACATACACCCTGGTATATTGACTATTTAAATTCAATCCCCCGCGAAACCCTGCTAGCCATTCTTGAAAATTCTTTTACTGAAATCTATGTTTTGGATAAAGAAGGTAAAATTGTCTATGCGAATCCTGCAGTTACAAGACTGTATGGCATAAATCCCGAGGACATCGTTCAAAAGGACAGTAAACAAATAAAAGAAGGCCTATGGGACCCTTACAGTTTTGATCTTACCAAGGTATCCCATCGCGCAATTGTAACTGAAAACATTTATTACAAAACCAATCGCAGCATTATATGTATCAATGTACCGGTTTATAATGACCAAAATGAATTTGAATTTATGATTTCAACATCATTGGATAATATTGGGGCCGTCGACCTAAGCTATCGCGATGTCCGAAATCCCATTGAATCCATTGATCTGGGCTTTTCAGATCGCGTAATCGGAAAGAACAAATTATTCAAGCAATGCATGAGTGATTTGGAAAAAGCCGCAAAAACTGACTGTAATCTGCTGATTTTAGGTGAAAGCGGCACCGGAAAAAGTTATATCGCCCAAACGGTCCATAATCAGAGCCGCAGAAGCCATAATTCTTTTGTGGCCATTAATTGCGCGACGATCCCTGACGGTTTGTTTGAAAGCGAACTTTTTGGTTACATGCCCGGGGCCTTTACCGGAGCAAACGCAAAGGGGAAAATCGGCTTATTGAAAAGTGCTGACGGCGGAACCATTTTCCTGGATGAAATAGGGGATTTATCACCTAAAATGCAAGTGAAAATTTTAGATGTACTTGAAAACAAGCGCTTTTTTCCAGTGGGCAGCAACAAACCGGAACATGTTAATATCCGCATTATTGCAGCTACCAACCAAAACCTGATCCATGCCATAAAAGAAAAGAAATTCCGCAGTGATCTATACTGGCGCCTTAATACTGTAAAAGTTATTCTACCATCACTGCGCCAGAGGAAAGATGACATCCTTTTCTTTATAACCTATTTTTTAAATGATTTCAACAAACGTTACAATACGAAAAAAATATTCAGCAAAACAATTATTTCTTATATTATTAACTACGACTGGCCGGGAAATGTGCGCCAGTTGAAAAATGCCGTTGAAAGAATGTGCATCTTATCCGACAGCATCATTGTCAATGAAAGTCTTTTTCTGCGGTATTTAGACCAGGAAGAAGATATTGAAGAAGCTTATGAGGAATCTTTTAATGTTGAAGCATTTAAAAAGCGTACCGTCATCAAACTCTATTCCAAATACAAATCCAGCCGGATCATTGCCAAAGAAATGGGTGTGAGTCAATCCACCGCTAACCTTCTGATTAATAAATATTGCATCTGAATTCAAAGCTATTACTAGGTTGTCTGGAGCCCATTCACTTATCTTTTATCGCGTAGAAGGGAGCGATTAGGGCTCTTGTTGTATTTTATATTAAAAAAGTGTAAATGTTTAGTCAGCCCTGGCTTAACGTTTACACTTTTTTTTTGCGAATAGCCTTGATTACATGAAATAGTTACGAGGTTACTCTTAAAAGCATAAATTTACCCTTAATGTAGTAATAAATCTGTCGATAATCTTATATGAACATCGTTTTCATCGACAATTATATACTAAAGCTTAGCTAAAACTTGCTGGCTTAATAACATGACAAAGCAAAGGAAAGAAGGCGTCAGTGGTATAGGCAAAAGCATTTAATCAACCGACACAAAATTCATAGGAAGTCTGAGGACACAAAAAAGATGGGCGATTATATTTCAAAAATAAAGAGCGGAAAAAAAGTTTCGCTTCTGTTTAAACTGGTATCGTTATTGGGTTCAATTCTTATTCTTGGAAGTCTCATTTTAGGGATTGTAGCATTGATGTTTTCATCAAAAGCACTGACAGAAACAACCGAAAGTTATCTGGAGGAGACCGCTTTAGCCAGTTCAAAATATGTGGGGTCAACCGTGGCCAAACAATTGGGCGAGTTATCCCAGGTAGCCGCAACCGATACCGTGTCATCCATGAACTGGGAGGCTCAGAAAACCTATCTGACAGCAAAGGCTAAAGAGTTGGGCTATCTCGATATAGCAGTAATAACACCTGATCTTATGGCACATTATGTTATCAGCGGTGACTCGACCCAGCTATCAGAACGAGCGGTTTACGCCAATGCATTTAACGGCACAGCAGGGATCTCCGATGTATCCATCAGTAAGGTCACCAATGGTCCGGTAGTACTGGAAGCTGCCCCCATTAAAAACAATGGCCAGGTAGTCGGCATTCTTATGGGACGACGGGATGGTACGGCGTTAACCGGGATAACGGATAACCTTGGCGTGGGCGAAACCGGTTTTGCCTTTATTATTACCAAAGACGGCTTCATCAATGCCCATGTAGATAAACAGCTGGTTTTAGATCAGCGAAATGCCATTACCGAAGCTGCAGAAGGTGGCGATCTTGCTGATCTGGGAATACAAATTCAAAAAACAGATATGACAAAAGCTAATCTGATTCAATATACTTATCAGGGCGAAAAAAGAATCACCGAGCTTGTTCCGATTGAAGGAACCAACTGGTTATTGGGATTGGGGGACTATGAGAGCACTGTCTATGCGAATGTCACCAATCTGAGAAACATTCTAATTCTCATCACCCTGTTAGTCGCTGTGGTGGGCAGTCTGGCCATCTATATCAGCACCAAAAGGGCAGTGGTTAATCCCATTATCGACATCAAAAAAGCGGCTGAAAAATTGGCCCTGGGTGATGTGGACGTGACTGTGGAAGTCAGGAGTACCGATGAAATCGGAGATTTGTCCATTGCCTTTAACGAGATGACCGAAAACCGGAAACAACAGGCTGAAGCAGCTCAACGTTTGTCAAAAGGCGACTTTGGAGTAGAAATTAAACCCCTGTCGGATCAGGATGTACTCTCCTATTCATTGATTGCGGTTATTGATGAAATGAAAAAGATTCATAATGGTATCGCAAAAACAGAAGCAGCCATTTTAGATGGGCGTCTGGATTACAAAGAGAACATTGCTGACTATTCAGGCAGTTTTAAAGATCTGATCAAAGGTGTGGATTCAGTAAGTGAGGCCTTTAAAAGCCCATTGAAAGTCGCTTCCAGTGCCATCGAGCGCATCGGAAACGGGCAGATTCCACCGCGAATTACAACCGCATACAATGGGGATTTCAATGATCTCAAAAATAGTATCAACTCCTGTATTGACGGTTTAGGTGCCTTGACCGAAGGCAATGAAATCTTAGATCTGATGAGCAAAAATGACTTCACCCGACGAATTGACGCGGATTATTCCGGGGTTTACGGTGAAATTGCGCAATCCATCAATACCATTCAAGATTCATTATTGCTTATCGTTAATGCAGTCGATGATATCTCCAATGGTGATATGAAAATGCTGGAAGAGTTAAAAACCACAGGAAAACTCAGTGAAAATGATCGCTTAATCCCCGGTTTCATCAAGCTGATGGAAAACATCATCATGCTGCTGGAAGAATCGGACAGTATGGCCAAGGCCGCTGTGGCCGGCGATCTGAACAACCGCGCCGATGCGTCCCGCTTCCCCGGGGATTATGCCAAGGTGATCACGGGCCTAAATAATACCCTGGACGCCTTAACCGAACCGATGCAGGAAGCTTCTCAGGTGCTTAATGAACTGGCCCAGGGTAATCTCAATACGGCCATGACCGGGAATTACCTGGGCCAAAACGGTCAGATCAAAGAGGATATGAATAAAACCATTACCTTCCTGAAACAATATGTCCAGGAAATTTCCGAAACTCTGGAAAAGGTCAGTGCCGGCGATTTCAACCAGGAAATTACCGCCGAATATCTGGGCGATTTTGTCAATATCAAATATGCCATTAATAATATCACCGCCCATCTCAGTGAAATTCTGACTGACATCGGGAACTCGGCCAACCAGGTGGAGGCGGGATCCCGACAGATATCCGATGGCGGCCAGGCCCTGGCTCAGGGAACCACCGAACAGGCCAGTGCCATTGAACAGTTGTCCGCGTCCATCGATGAAGTGGCTGAAGAAACCAAGAAAAACGCTCAAAATGCCAACGAAGCCAATGAACGAACCCTTGAAGTTCGAGCTACCGCCGAAGAGGGCAACAAGCAGATGGGGGATATGGTCAATGCCATGGAAGAAATCAATGCATCCTCCCATAATATTTCCAAGATTATTAAGGTCATTGATGATATTGCTTTCCAAACCAATATACTGGCGCTGAACGCCGCCGTCGAAGCGGCCCGGGCCGGTCAACACGGCAAAGGCTTTGCCGTCGTAGCCGAAGAGGTCCGCTCGCTGGCAGCCCGAAGTGCTGAGGCAGCCCAGCAGACAACCGGTCTCATTGAAGGCTCCATTGACAAGGTGGAAGCGGGCACGAAGATTGCCAATAATACCGCCGACAGCCTGGCTGGCATCTTAACCTCTGTGGCCAAAGTGACCGATCTGGTCAGCAACATTGCCATGGCCTCCAATGATCAGGCCACCAGCATTGCCCAGATCACCCAGGGGATTGAACAGGTTTCCCAGGTGGTCCAGACGAATTCGGCAACGGCCGAAGAAAGTGCCGCTGCCAGCGAAGAGCTGTCCGGTCAGGCGGAAATACTCAAGAATATGGTCTCAGAGTTTAAGCTGAAGAATAAAACAACCGGTAAATCAAGTCGGAGACAATCCGTTGCGGCGACCCCTTTGGACATTGAAAGACCAAGCACACTTCAACCGGTAAAACCTCTTATCCTCTTGGATGACATGGAAATGGATAAATACTAAGAAGGTAGCCTTAAATTGTATGTACTAAATTACTTCAAGCTAACAGCTTAATACACAACAAACCGCCATGACTAGAAGCCTAAAGCTTGAAATCGTGGCGGTTTGTTTTATTGCAGAAAGCAGTCAGAAAGTTAATAGTTAATCTACGTTTGAAATATCCTTCTAAATGAATGCGGTTGAATCAGTCCCTTTTCCCTATTCAATCGGCTGAGCAATTAGATGCGTCTGATAGATCAGAGCATGTCCCGCAGTAGTCGGATGGGGATCCAGACTGCCGGCATACCAGTTGAAATTCACCAGGGGATCGGTTCCCTCATAGGTTTTAAAAGCAGTATACACATCGGCCACCTGATAACCGGCGCTGGGGGTCATGATGACTGCATTCATCGCCTGAATGACGGGATCGAACACTGCATACAGGGGATCCTGAGGACTAATTGGATCATAAAGCGTTGTTACATATATTTCTGCCTGGGGCGCCAGGGTTTTCGCAGTCGCAATAATTTGCGGCCAGTCAGTCGTGAACTGGGTAGCTCCTGCGGCTAAGTTTGTCTGAAGCTGAGGCAGAGCAGCATTAATGATGTCTTGTGCTCCTGGTTCTGCCAGGGCGGTTGCCAGTTCGGCGGCAAAGTTTTTGGAAGTGGGATCCAAGTTAAAGGCCACGGCCATGGTAGCGATCACCGGTGCTAGCAGATTGTTGCCGCCAATGCTGATGGTAACCACCTTCGCTTTACTTAGGGATGCAATGGTAGTTGGATCGGTTTGGAGTTGATTTAAAAGATTGCTGGACTGATATCCAGGTATCCCCAGATTAATCAGAGCCAGGTTTTCATTGCCACTAATGCCTTTTAAGTTATTATAGAAAAGGTCAACATAGCCGGAACCGGGGGAAGCACTCATGCCATAGGCGATGGAATCCCCAAGTGCTGTGTCATTAACGCTTTTAACGATTTTTATTTGGATGGATTCCAGCCGCAGACTTTCCCCAGTGGTTCCCAGTTCAGCTCCATTTTTTACCCAGCCCCATTGCCCATCCATTGTTGGGATATCACCTTTGTCCTGGACATGACCCCGATAATATACATCGTAGCCGTCAAGGCCAAGCAGATTAATTTTGATGGCTTCAATCCGCAGGCTATCCCCGGTGGTTCCCGCATAGTCACCATTTTCAACAGCACCCATCCAGCCTTTATTCTGGACATGAACCTCGTAGCTGATACCTGCACCGACTGGAACATCACCTGTGATTTCAATACAGATTCCTTCTAAACGCAGACTTTCACCCCGGGTTCCCAGTTCATCCGGACCGGTAATAAAGCTGCCATCAGGTAGGGGAATATTCCCTTTATTCTGGACATGACCCCGATACTGTATTCCAATGTCTTCAGTTACTGCTGTATCAATGGTGTTTTGTGATGACGTTTGGTTATCATTTTCACTAACTGCAGCAAAAACAGCGGTTGAAAAAATCATGGAAAACATCAGAATCAGAATCAATAAACGACCAGCGACAGATTGAAGTTTTTTACTTTTCATGAGAGTTTCCTTTCATCGATAAAATAGAATAGACAATTAAGATTATTTTATACCTATTTGATGACTATGTAAACGTTATTAATTGATTTGTTTTAACCAAATTAAATAGAAAATGAAATGGCACTTAATATATTGAGATATACCGGGAAGGGAAGAGAGGAAGTTTTATTGCACAGATACAATTTATTAAAAATGATGTATAATAAATTATCAAAGAAAATCAATCAATGATATTTTGAAATTTTATAAAGTGATGGGAGCTTAATGAATAAAAAACTTGAGGACTTAATTACAGAATATGTTAAAAGCTACAAAGCATTAAAACATACAGAAACCGACTGGCGAGAACCGATTATTGGATTCGCCGATGCCGGAGATCAACTATTCTCCAAGCTAAAGGAAATTATCGGGCCCAACCATGCCCTTCCCGCCGATATTGTTCCAAATGCCAAATCTGTGATTGTTTTCTTCCTGCCTTTTTCCAAAGAAATTGTTAAAAGCAACATCGGCGGAGAGGAAAGCTCAAGAGAATGGGATATTGCCTGCATTGAGACGAATAATCTGATTAATGATCTAAGCAGATACCTGTATGAAGCGATTACCGAAATGGGCTTTAATGCTTCCTTACTGCCTTCAACGTATAATTATGATGAAGAAAAACTGATCAGTGACTGGTCCCATCGAAGTGTTGCCTATATTTCGGGGATCGGAAAATTCGGGATACACAATATGCTGATCACCAAGAGAGGATGTTGCGGCCGATTGGGAAGCGTCATAACCGATCTGGAATTAACTCCTACTCCAAGATCTGAGGAAGAGTATTGTCTTTATAAGGTTAACGGAACCTGTCAAAAGTGTCTGGAAAAATGTGTGAATCTTGCTTTCGATCAGCAAGATGGCGAGGTGTTTTTTGACCGTAAAAAGTGCAACGAACAGATCTACGAAAAGATTGTTCCTGAGTATTCCATTGGTTTAGGCGATGCCTGCGGAAAATGCATGTGTGGGATGCCGTGTTCATTTATCATTCCCAGAGGAATTAAAGATTAATGCTAAGTTTTGTTTGAGTAAATAAAAATAGGGAAATTATAATTTTAAGGTTACGTATACCGCTATATAAAAATATTTGAATAGGAGGAAAATATGGGATCCAACGCGATTGAAATTTTAGGAGCACGAGAAAATAATCTGAGGAACATTAATTTAAACCTGCCCAAAGGACAGATAACCATTTTCACTGGGGTGTCGGGCTCCGGTAAATCATCCATCGTTTTTGATACCATTGCCCAGGAAGCGGGAAGGCAGTTAAATGAAACCTTCAGTAAATTCATTCAGGTGTTTATGCCCAAGTATCGACACCCTGATGTGGATGCCATTAAAAACCTGTCGTTAGCAATTATTGTGGAACAAAAAAAAATCGGCGGTAATTCCCGTTCAACCCTAGGTACCATTTCGGATATCGACCCCTTAATACGCTTATTGTTTTCGCGGATTGGGGAACCCCATGTGGGTCCGTCCAGTTATTTTTCGTTTAATGATCCAAATGGCATGTGCAAAACCTGTGAAGGCATTGGAAAGATTGTAACCTTGAATCTTGACAAAGCTTTAGATAAAGAAAAATCATTAAACCAGGGGGCGATTTTACTGCCGGGTTTTAAGGTGGGCAATTGGATGTGGAAATTGTATGCCGTTTCAGGCTATTTTGATGCTGATAAAAAAATAAAGGATTATACAAAAGAAGAATATGACAAACTGGTGTTTGCCACAGAAGAAAAAATGAAATCTCCCATTCTCGAGGGCTTAAATACGACTTATCTTGGGCTGGTTGAACGATTTATCAGGCAAAATATTAAAACTGAATTTGAAAAATCCGAAACAGCCAAAAAGAAGATTGCGCCGTTTACAACCGAAAATCAATGCCCGACTTGCGGCGGAAAAAGATATAATGAAACCGTACTAGCAGCAAAGATCAACGGTTATACCATCGCCGATTTTACGGCCCTGGAAGTCGATGAACTGCTGGAACTGGTGCAAAAAATCGAGGACAAAAAAGTGGAGCCGATTCTTGCTAATCTATCCGAGCGGCTGAATGATCTGATTCACATCGGTTTGGATTACGTTAGCCTGAACCGAGAAACCTCCACCCTGTCCGGCGGGGAGTCCCAGCGGGTTAAAATGGTTAAGCATCTTACCGGCAGCCTAGTCAATGTTATCTATATTTTTGATGAGCCGAGCATCGGCTTGCACCCCAGAGATATCCATCGATTAAATGAATTACTGGTCAAGCTAAGGGATAAAGACAATACCGTGATCGTGGTTGAACATGATCCGGCGGTGATAAAGATCGCCGATCATATTGTGGATGTTGGTCCAAGGGCCGGTGCGGCCGGCGGCAGGATTATGTTTGAAGGCTCATACGATGAACTATTAAATTCCAATACCCTGACCGGTGAATACATGGGAAAAAGCCTGCCGCTTAAAAGTGCGCCAAGAGTAAGCACTGATTTCTATGAAACAAAAAAAAGCAGCCTCCACAATTTGAAAAACGTCAGTCTGCGCATTCCCAAAGGGATCTTCACAGTGATCACCGGCGTTGCCGGTTCCGGCAAATCCACACTGGTTAACGGTGTCTTCGCCCAGGAATATAAAGATGCCATTATTGTTGATCAGTCCGGAGTCAGCGGGAACCTACGCTCAAATACCGCAACATTCACTGGGATTATGGATGTCATTCGCAAATTATTTGCCGAAGAAAACAATGTCAGTCCTAGCTTGTTCAGTTTTAATTCGGAAGGTGCCTGCGAGGCCTGTAAGGGACGGGGTTATATCGAAACGGATCTTTCCTTCATGAATTCGGTGGAAACGATTTGTGAAGTCTGTAACGGTAATCGCTTTAAACCTGAGGTTTCAGTCTACACTTATAAGACCAAATCCATCGTCGAGGTGCTTGACATGACCATTGCCGAAGCCGTAGAACTTTTTACTCAA
The DNA here is from genome assembly GCF_001263355.1 of Acetobacterium bakii. Taxonomy (GTDB): domain Bacteria; phylum Bacillota; class Clostridia; order Eubacteriales; family Eubacteriaceae; genus Acetobacterium; species Acetobacterium bakii. The sequence goes on along the minus strand of NZ_LGYO01000009.1, from coordinate 32,278 downwards.
AAAGAAATCTGCAATAAGCTAAAACATATCACCGATGTCGGTCTTCACTATATGACATTGGGCCAGCCACTCGATACACTGTCCGGTGGGGAATCCCAACGCTTGAAACTTGCCAAGGAGTTGAGTAAAAAGGGGAATATTTATATTATGGACGAGCCAACAACGGGTCTCCACATGTCTGATATTACTAGTATTCTAAAAATAATTGACCGCCTGGTGGCTAAGGGCAACACAGTGATTGTAATTGAGCACAACCTTGATATCATCCGAAACGCTGATTGGCTTATTGACATGGGGGTAGAAGGCGGCAGCCGAGGAGGCGAAATTCTGTTTGAAGGAACCCCGGCTGACCTAAAGAACTGCAAAGAATCCATTACCGCAAGGTACCTGTAAAAACCAGGGAAAAAAAATAATCTTAGTCAAATGGAATTGTTTTTACCGATTAATAAAAACAGTAATATTCTGGAGGATCTGGTTGATACAGCTATGATGACTGCCTGCGTTTATATTGACAAATCCGAAAGATAACTATATCATAATTGAAACGGTTCATTAAATTATAATATCAGTTCATCATGGATGATTAGAAACTGGAGACGGAGAAATGGCTATGCAAGAAGATAATTACAAAAACCTGTGTGAATACTGGCGACTGAAAGCGCTTGAGATCGATTTTGAGGAACGCTACGCTGCTCTGGGGCTTCCGGGATACAATGACAATAATCTGCCAATCACTTACTTTGGCGTTGACTATGCAATTAACCGCTCCGATGCCAGAATTTATAACGTTGAAAAACCTGAAGAAGAATTGGACTTTTATAGTCTGACCGCAATTTACCACCTGTTTTATTTCTCAAAAAAAGCGCCGCTCAATTCCAATCAGTTTATTCCCCTGCATGAACTCAAGGGTGCTGCGCCATTCAGTCCGGCGTTTAAAAAGTCAACCCTCACACCTTTTGCCAAAACATTTGAAGGCAAAACCAAACAATTGATTGCCGCCGGAGAAAAGCTGGGGTTTGAACGGCTGTCAAATTCAGATGCCGGATTTCAGGCCATGGCCTTTGTTTGTATGCCAATTCGATTTCTCTTTTGGGATGGCGATGATGAACTTCCTCCCGAGGCAACCATCCTGTTTGATAAAAAAATCACAGATTTCACCCATGAAGAAACCGTTATCGGTATTGGCTGCGATCTTATCAAACGTCTTGTGGCTGCAGCAGGTTTAAAACTGCTTTTATAAATGGTCGATTATTGGGAGCTATGGCAGACAATGCCAGGAAAAATTTACAAGCGGTTATGTTTCAGATCCCATTCAAGGATCTATAACCGCTTGTTTTTTTAGAAAATCAAATTCCTGTTCTATAAGGAGGCACATCGAATGATCAAGAAGTCTAATGAATTGCCGATTATGTTCTTTGTCGATCAAAAATCATTCGAAAAATGGCTTGAGGACAATCATGTTACATCACCGGGAATCTGGTTGCAGATTGCCAAAAAAAACTCCGGTATTGTTTCCGTATCCTATGCTGAAGCCCTGGAAAGTGCATTATGTTATGGATGGGTTGATAGCCAAAAGGAAAAATTTGATGAAAAAATGTATCTTCAGCGATTTACCCCACGCAGAGCTAAGAGTATCTGGTCGAAGGTTAATAAGGAAAAAGCAGAGGGTCTTATCAAAAACGGAAGAATGAAACCTGCCGGATTCAAGGCGATTGAAGCTGCCATTAAGAGCGGTTATTGGGAAAATGCCTATGGATCCCAAAGCAAATTCATTCCTTAAAAACAACTCATTAACCAATCCTTTATTCGATTTATGCGCTTATTTCCAGAAATTATTTATTTTGTTTCATTTCATGTGTTTTGTAATATAATAAACTTAAGTAATTACCCGAGATTTTTCATCGCAATTGCACTCTTCTAATAAATGCGTTAAACTTTAATCTAAGCTGCCTTGGAAAGTTTTACTTAAAATACCGCGGTAGTAAGAAAATATCTTGTTTTCTGAATATAAAATTAACCAGAAGAGGTAAAAAATGAGAAAAACTACAGTTTTATTTATAACACTACTATTGATGTTCGGATTTATTCCACTCAGTGTAATGGCAGCAGGTGTGCCGGGCGTGAGTTATCAAACCCATGTCCAGAATCAAGGTTGGCAGGGATTTGTATCGAATGGCGTAATGAGTGGGACCTCTGGCCAGGCCCTTCGCTTGGAAGGCATTAAAATTAAACTTGATGCCCAGGGAAATGATCTGGGTATTAGCTATCAAACCCATATTCAAAACATCGGCTGGGAAGAGGGTACCGAAAGAGGCTGGATAAGCAATGGAGAAATAAGCGGAACCTCCGGCCAGGGTCTTCGCCTGGAAGGAATTCAGATCAAACTCACTGGTAGCGATGCCGATCAGTTTGATGTTTACTATCAAGTTCATGCCCAAAACCACGGCTGGCTGGACTGGGCAAAAAATGGCGAAAGTGCGGGGTCGCAAGGTTTTTCATATCGTCTGGAAGGCATCAAAATTGTCGTGGTGCCTAAGGGAGCGGCTGCACCGGGAAATACGAACAGACCATTTATTCAGGCATCCAATCCGTTTGAGGAACAGGTCATCGCCCTGGTCAACCAGGAACGGGCTGCCAGAAATCTCGGCATTGTAACCAGCGATCCCAGTTTAACTCTGGCCGCACAAATCAGAGCCCAGGAAATTATTGGCACTTTTTCGCATACCCGACCGGATCAACGCAGCTTTTCTACAGTATTAAGCGATGCTGGAATCAGTTATCGCTATGCCGGCGAAAACATTGCTGCCGGTCAGGCTAGTGCTGAAGCTGTTGTGAGTGGATGGATGAATTCAGAGGGCCATCGAGCCAACATTTTAAATCCGGAATTTACTAAGCTGGGTGTTGGTTATACCTATGCCGATTCAGGATATGGTCATTACTGGTCACAACTATTTATTTCGAATTAAGATTGCAAAAGAAGAAATAGAACGACAACATAAATCTAAGCATATTTAGATTCATGTTTATGTAATTTTCAGAGGATGGTATTGACTTACAATCGGTTATGGGGGTAATTGTGGAAAACTTATCTGTGGATACAATGATAAAAAAGCTTAAAATTAAATATATCAGACGATGGTGGGATACTGATAAGTATTTTCCTGTCCTGGGCAAAGAAATTAGTATTCAAGAAAAAATTGTACGCGAAAAGTCTATGAATAAGTTCTTGAATGACCTGTTTTCTCACCTTAAGCAGTGCCCTGAAAAGGAAGATCAACGAGCTGATTGGAAGAATACTTTGTGGTCTATGATAAAAACTTTTGGGCATCATTCAGGCTTTACCGAAGAAGAAATTAATGGTGATTTCGCAAAATCACTGCCGATCATCACACATGCGTTTATCGGTAATGTAAAAGCCTTTAACAACGATATAAAATTGGATAAAATGGTCCAAGCCCTCAGAAATATTTGGATTATGAATATACTCCAAGTTCTTTTTAATCTAAAAGTGGAATATACGCCATCTGTTTTTGCTTACAGTATGCTTTATCCTTACACGGATAATTATTTAGACAGTACCGAAATATCTTTTCAGGACAAAGAATATATTAATAGGAAATTCAGATTAAGGTTGGCAGGCGAAGAAATAGAATCGAGAAACGCTTACGAAAAAGATTTGTTTGATTTGGTTGGTATCATTGAGGGTCAATACCCGAGGGCTATTTTTAAGGAATTATATGAAAGTCTTTTATGCATCCATGATGCTCAATGCAAAAGTCTTGCCCAGCATAATGGTATGATTTCACCGTACGAAAGGGATGTTTTAGGCATAAGCACTGAAAAAGGCGGAGCCTCAGTACTTGCCGATGCCTATTTAGTAAATGGAAACCTGTCTGGATCTCAGGCGGATTTTGCATTTGCCTTTGGTGCACTGCTTCAGTTTTGTGATGATTTACAGGATGCCAAAGAAGATTTGAACAATGGAGATATGACTATGTTCTCGGTTACTTCAGAAAAATGGCCTTTAGATAATATCACCAATGCTTTATTTGATTTCTCCAATAAAGTAATGGACGATTCAGATGTGGGCTTCATCGATGAGGAATCCAATAAAATGAAAATCTTCTTAAAGAAAAACCTGGTTCTTCTTATTTTTGAAGCAATTTCACAAAACCATAACCTGTATAGCAAAGAATATATTAAAAAAATTGAAAAACAGCTTCCTTTTAGAATGAAATACACAAAAAAGCTCTATAAAAAGATAAGAACTAATTATTCAAACTTTGAAAGTATCCACGGATACTCCATAGATGATGTTATATTAATGGCAACTGATGTTATTGAAATAAACTCAATATAATATAAATATAATTGTCGATCTGTAAAATATTACCACCACGCTGAAAATATAAGTTTAATTGCTTTAGAAAAGCAAAGAGCCACGGGACATCCCGTGGCTCTTTCTATATCATTTAGATTTTAGTACAAAGCTGGTTTATCCCAAAGGTTGAGGTCGATCCCAATATTGTTCTTTCGGGCATAGTCGTAAACTTCTTTACCCCAGGCCACATCTTCCACCGGCATGCCGCCGACAGAATAGAGGATGATCTGGTCGTCGCTTTCACGTCCGGGAACCTTGCCGTTTAAGATGGCTCCTAAATCGTGAATATCAGTTTTTTCAAGCTTGCCATCGTGGATCATATCCATAAATTTGGAACCGAGGATATACACAATATTGTAGGTGGGATAGGGATATTCTTCAGCCCAGGCTTCATAAAGGGAAATATTGTCCACTACCAGCTTGGTTTTGTCGCTTTGGATGAACTCGTCTGAAAAATCTGCCGAACCCGGAAGACAGAACAGGGCACCAGGCTTGATCCATTCGGCATCAACGAAGGGGTAGGCCGAAGGGCCGGCTCCCATGGGGGTAGAGGTAGCGAAGCTGAGAATATCCGAGCCACGGACACACTCTTCCAATGTTTCACAGACAATAATCTCGGTGAACTGTGGACATTTTTCCTTCACATATTCAATGCATCGATCGATGGAAGCCTGGCCGCGGCCTTTGATTTTAAGGGTTGTCAGCGAAGGTCTCAGGCCGGCAAAGGTCTCAATGGCGGTGGAGTTAATCACTCCCGGTCCGACGATTCCAAGGACTTTGGCATCTTTAACAGCCAGATTTTTTACACCGACACCAGGAACCGCTGCAGTACGGTAAGCACTGAGCAGGTTAGCAGACATCAACGCCAAGGGTGCGCCGGTGTCCTTATCGTTTAGCATCATCATCAGGATGGATCGGGGCAGGTTCTTATCACGATTTTCAACATTGGAGCCGTACCATTTCATCCCGGCGACATCGAACTTACCGCCGACATAGGCCGGCATGGCCATGAACCGTCGATCCGGGCCATTTTTAGGCATATTGGGGAATTCCGGTTCTTCAGGGAAAGTAATCATGCTACCGTGCGAATTTCCATTTTCTCCACCCATACGGTAGTCGCCCTTATCCAAAAGCTTTAACAATTCTTCCATACAATCGGTGCACCCGACAACATCGTCGACACCGGCCTTAATCATATCTGCTTCATTTAAATACAATAAATCAATTCCTGGTAATTTCATAATAAAACCTCCAAATAGTTTTTTATTTTAAATTTTTATTGAATAACTCGGATGAACTTATTTTCCTGCTTTGTTTTGATTCTATAAATAGGCCTTGGCAGGCTATCTTTAAATCCGAAGTGCCGTACCATTAACCATTGACTTGCGATAATTCATGGGCGATATTCCTGTGAATTGTTTGAAATCTTTGAGCAGATGAGACTGGTCATAATAGCCCATGTTCGCCGCAATGGCTGAAACCTGCTGATCCTTCCTCAGCGCCAGCAAGACATTCTGGAAACGAATGATTTTAGAAAAGGTCTTGGGGGACAGGCCAATATCCCGATTAAAAAGTCGGTTGATATATCTTGGGGTATAGCCGATGGTATGACTTAGTTCGTTCACATTGATAATGCCATCGACATTGGTGATTGCATCCACCATACGATAGCTGAAAGGCCGGATCCCGGGACTGTAATAGTTCTGATATTCCGGAATATACGAATTTAAGAACAATTGAATCTGTTCTTTGAAATCGTTCGTCTGGGTGATGCCTTCCATCATGACTTGATCCCCGCATATTTCCGGATATGGAAGGGAAGACTCAGTGAGGCTTCCAATGGGATAGCCTCCGGGTAAGAAGGCCTTGCCCGGCAGGAAGCGGATGCCGAAGATGTTATCGTCCAGATGGAAAACGGAAGCATAGTCAATGGTATGCATTTTAAGAACAGCGCCATAGCAGGATACATCCAGACGATCCTGATTGCACCGAAAGATGATATCCACTGTGCCATCGGGAACGATGGTAGCTTTCTCCAACATTTCCTGGGTGACCCGGAATCGATAAAAATGGGAGATGCCATAGGCTCTGTAGTCAAGGGATTCATAGCCCTGGGCATGCTGAACCATTAAGGGTTGTTCAGGAACGATGATTTTTTCTTTTGGGGATGACGCAAATGCTCCATACCCCGGGATAATATCAATCATAGTAAATACCCTAAGCCTAATGCTTCCTTTCTGATCTGAATGGAATGTTTAGAATATTAATAAGAGCCAGCAACCGTAATAGCAAATAAAAAAACAAGGACGCCAAAACTTAGGTTTCGACGTCCTTGTCTAATTAATTATATGAGATTGCATTGCTTATTTATGTATACAATATACCATGGATTGAATTTAAAAATAGTAAAAAACGGCACAAATTTTCAGAAAAAATCATTTTTATAAAAAGCCCGTTGGAAATTCTCAGAATCAGGGATTTCTACTGTTTAGGCTTAAACCGGTCATAGCGTAGGGCCGACAGATCAATGGTGGAATGGCCGTCGGCAATCATTTCGGCGATGTTATAACCCGCAGCCGGGGCGATGCCGAAACCATGACCGGTAAAGGCACAGGCAATATACAAACCGGGAACTTCTTCTACCGGGCTGATAACCGGAACCTTATCAGCACATTCATCAAGCCAGCCAGCCCAGGCACGAACGATTTTTGCGCTTTCGAGCGCTGGGAAGTATTTCATAATGCCCCGACAGGTACAGGAGGCACCAATACTGCTGGAGATCGGGGTGCCATTATCTTTATTATAGGGTTCAAATCCCGAAGAACCGCCAAAAACGAAAGAACCATGTTTGGTCTGATGGCCGTAGAAGTCGGCTTCGGCGGTGCCCAGCATTTGTAAGAACATCGGCGGTTCGGCTTCAGTAATCAGACATTCCATTTTCATGGGAATCATGGGAATATCGATGCCCACCGTGGCTAACAGTTTTCGGCTGTCATAGCCTGCGGCGACCAGAACCTTATCAGCTTCATAGATGGCGTTGGGGGTGATCACCTGTCTTAGGACTCCTTTTATTTTTCGCAGCTCGATGGCCGGGGATTCAGTGATAAAACGGACTCCTAATTCCCGGGCTTTTTTATAATAACCCAGGGTGGCCGTCAAGGGATTTGCGTGGCCATCGGTGGGGCACCAGCTGGCACAGCTGACCTCGTCGGAAAGGAAGGGGTTGATGGCACGAATTTCATCGCCGTCGATCATCCGAACATCCAGGCCGCAGGCCACTGCCTTGTCGGTTAGGCCCTGAAGGATTGCTTTATGGGCCTCGGTTTTTCCTAGGCGCAGGTTGCCCTTTTGGGTGTATTCCACATCCACCCCCAATTCCTCGGAAAGTCCCGGCCAGAGGTTTTTGATGCCCCACATGGCCAACGGAAGTTCCCGGGTATCCCGGCCGGACTGACGGACACCGCCGCCATTACGGGAAGAACCGCCGATGCCGATGTCCTTACTGGCTTCAAGAACGGTGACAGAAGCGCTTTTTTTAGCAAGGTAGTAAGCAGTGGCGTTTCCAATAATGCCGCCGCCAATGATAATAACATCTGTTTGCTTAGCCATGGTTCACCTCTTCATTTCCTAACACTTTCATTTCAACCGGACGCATGGGCGAACGGCTGGTGGCCGGGTCCAATAGCGCCGAGGTGACATTTAACTCCCGGGCCACGATGACTCTAACAAGCTTGCCACAGGTCTGACCCTGGCAAAGTCCCATGCCCGGTCGGAGGTAACGCCGAACTTCGTTAATGGTGAACATCCCATCGTGGACAGCCTGGCGAATTTCGCCCTTTGTGATTTCTTCACAACGGCAGATGACGGTGGCGTCATCGAATTGGGAAATGAAGGCACCGATATCCTGCGAACGATCATTGATTGATTTCATTATCTGGATCTCCTTTTTTTCAATATTCTGCAGCTTTGAAGAGTCGCCTTTGGCGATCTATTCAAAAAACAACAAAGACGTCGAAATATTATCGACGTCTTTGTCTGGGTTGTTTAAGGGTTATTCTTTTAATGATAATAGTATCAAAGCAACAGCGAAATAAATAGTAATAATCAGAACAGTATTACAGCGATTTTCATTGAATAGACTGCATCAAAACCCAGATAAATCGCATCAATCCAACTCGCCTATTGGGAAATCATCTGTTAAATCTGGAAACGAATACATATTAAATAAAATTATCTTGTCCTTTAACTTAAGAATAGTGTTAAAAGCTTTAAAAAGGTGTATAATACAATAGAAACAAAATAAGCGGAGGTATTATTTATGAATAGGTTACAGCTGGAACGAATGAAAAATGATAACGGTTTTATTGCCGCCCTGGATCAAAGCGGGGGCAGCACTCCAAAAGCACTTGCGATTTATGGAATTCAAAAAGAAGCCTATACTGATGACGCAGAGATGTTTGAATTGGTTCATAAAATGCGTTCAAGGATTATGGAAAGCCCGGCTTTTACCAAAGAAAGAATTCTTGGGGCAATTCTATTTGAAAAAACAATGGATTCAAAGGTAGATGGGAAATACAGTGCCGATTATCTATGGGAAACCAAAGGAATATTACCCATTCTAAAAGTAGACAAGGGTTTATTAGATTTAGAGAATGGTGTTCAATTAATGAAATCTATTCCCAATCTTGATGAATTGCTCCTTCATGCCAAAGAACGCCATATCTTTGGCACTAAAATGCGTTCAGTCATAAAAGAGGCAAATAAAATAGGAATAAAAGCAATTGTTGACCAACAGTTTGAAATTGGTAAAGTCATTGCAGCCGCAGGGTTTGTTCCTATTTTAGAGCCGGAAGTCGATATTCATACTCCAAATAAAGAAGCAGCGGAAGTCATGCTCAAGCAAGAAATAATCGAGCACCTGAAAGCATTGGATCCAACCTGTCTGATAATGTTTAAACTTACCCTTCCGGAAACTGATAATTTCTATGCAGAGATCATAACCAATCCAAATGTGGTAAGAACAGTTGCATTATCCGGAGGATATTCCAGGGAAGAGTCAAATGAAAAACTGGCAAGAAATCCTAAACTAATTGCAAGTTTCTCAAGAGCATTAACCGAAGGTCTCAATGTTAATCAAAGTGAAGAAGAGTTTAATAACATTTTAGATGAATCGATCCAATCGATTTATGATGCATCAATTAAATAAAACATCAAATATAACATCCCCGAAATTTCAAATACTTCGGGGATGTTTTTATGCTTTTATCTTTCATTAGTGGCAATAAGATGATACAATATTTCCATCGAATACGACTGTCTATATTAAACGCATTATTTATTGGAGGTATTAAATTTGGACTTGATCGGTACACTAAGCAACGTTGGCAAATCAACTTTTGTGAAATATTACTATAACTTTAAGAATGAGAGCCGCTATGTGTGTATTATTTCTTTCACTGAAGATTATACAGATATTGCTAAAGCAACACGAACGAATCACGCAAAACGTATTTTTCGTGAAGGCATGTCTGTACAGGCCTTACAAATGATTATCAATTCAAGTCGAGTTGACAAGGATACAATTGATCTGGCACGAAAAATCCTGGAAACTGAAAGCTGATTATTTATGCGACCGATGGCTGCAAAGTTAAAGAGAGGAGCATTAAATGAAAGACTATTTTATCAGAGCGATCAGGCCTGAAGAAATTTTACTGCTTTCTGATTTTTTGTATGAAGCTATTTTCCAGACTGATGAGAGCAATTTACTTCCAAGGGAAGTGATCAAGCAACCGGAATTAAGTGTGTTTATTGATGCCTTTGGCAAGGAAGATGACCATTGTCTAGTTGCTGAATATGATGGAACAGTAGTAGGGGCAGTCTGGACTCGAATCATCGCCGGGGCAGTAAAAGGATTTGGTAATATCGATGCAGCCACACCTGAATTCGCAATTTCCCTTTATAAAGCGTATCGCAATAAAGGGATTGGCACAAACCTTATGAGAAGTATGCTTCAATTATTGAAGGAATGCGGGTATAAACAGACTTCTTTGGCTGTTCAAAAGGATAATTATGCGGTAAAAATGTATGAGAAGGTTGGTTTTGAAATTATCGAAGAACTGGACCAGGAGTATCTGATGCTATATAAACTAAACTAATTTAAATAAAAATTAAAAATCCAATCAGAAACCTGCCAGCGTTATTTTTTAAAAATAATTCTAAACATTTTAAAGGCTGGCGATTAGGCCGGCCTTTTTGATTGATTCTTTGATTAGCATAAATGTTTTCTATATTGATTGATTTAATCGAAGCAAAGGTTTAAAATTAAAGAAGGTTAATGTGATACAACGCTACTTTTGCATTTGGGACACCGCACGTTGGTGGTACCTTTATTGGTTGGAACACGAAGCTTTGTATGACAATTTCGACATTCGACAATGCGATGATCAACCAGTTCAAGTATTTTTTCCTTATCCAGTCCGACAACGACATCTTCGCCAATTAGCAGTGTCGGAACACCTTTAATATTTCTTCGGGTGAGTTCATTTCGAGCTGCCGCATCAAAATTTATATCTTTTTCGACAAATTGAATGTGATTCTGAACAAGAAAATCCTTTGCCATTTTGCAGTATGGACAGGTTTTTGTTGTCAGCAAGGTTACTGATTTCATAGTATTTCCCCTTTATTTTTTATCAAATTTCATGCTTGTATTTAATAATCATACTAAATTTGTACCCTTGATTCTGTGATTTTATCACAAAAATGATGTTAAAAAGGCGAGGTGATAAGAATATGTCTTATTTTTCTGAATACGAAAATTTAATCCAGAATATCAATGCAGACATCGCTGTGGGAATAATCGCTGTGACTGATCACATAAAAGTGGTTCGCAAAAGAAAAACGAAGACGGATGGCTATCGTCCCATCAATGATTATTACTATGCCAGTAACCATCCAAAAGTAAAATTTGAGGAAATGCGCGTTTGTGATGTCTTGCAGGAATTGCTGCTGCGAAATATGATGCGATAAATATAAAGAGGGTGTAACTGATTATAAGATCATCCGGTTGTTTTACAGCCTGATAATAAATTTGCAGGAGGTTAGGATGAATGCATTTAAAATTATAGATCTGACTTCGGAAAACATTGCCAATTATGGAGTGTGCGGTTATAAGGATATTAAAAAACACCTGGAGCTGCGCAAAAAGATCGCGTGGTTCAACAGCTATTATCCTAAAGGTCTGCGAATCAAGGCAGTGGTTTCTGAAGTGGGTGGCTACCAGGGCATGATCGAATACATCCCCGGAAATTATGCCCACCGACCAGTTGAGGCTGATGGATATTTATTTATCCATTGCCTCTATGTTGGACTGAAAAAGGAATATAAGGGAAAAGGTTATGCATCGCTTTTAATTCAGGCGTGCATCGACGATGCTCAAAATTCTGGAATGAAAGGTGTGGCGGTTGTCACTCGAAAAGGCTCATTCATGGCAAATGATTTGATTTTTCTTAAAATGAGATTTACTGTAGTAGATGAAGCAAAGCCTGATTTCCATCTGATGGTTATAAAGTTTGATGAAGATGCTGAAAACCCTAAATTCAAGGAAGGAATACAGGCCAGTCTGGAAAAATACGGACAGGGATTAACCATTTTACGTTCCCCGCAATGTCCCTACACAGAGAAAAATGTCAACGCGATTATTGAAACAGCTCAGAATCAATTTCATTTACCTGTTCAATTAATTGATCTGTCTGATGCCAAGGCAGCCCAAAATTCTCCCTGTCCTTTTGGAACTTTCGGCATCATATTCAACGGGAAAATCATTAGTCATCATCCCATCAGCAATACGCGATTTGTAAATATCATTGAGAAATTGATGCCATAACAACATCGATGATTTTCTTAAGGTTAGCGACTGTTTCCCCAATATTTTTCGCGAAAATCCATCCTTTTAGCGCTGGCACAATAAAAAAGAGTATGCTATAATAAAAAAGTAACAATCATTGGAAAATATGAAAGACGCTTTCTGATTGGTAACAACAATCTGGAAGTGTTTTTCATTTAAAAAATAAAGAAATGGTGAATAAATGAGTATTTTAAATGTCGAAAATCTTTCTCACGGCTTTGGGGATCGGGCAATATATAATCAAGTTTCGTTTCGATTGTTAAAAGGAGAGCATATCGGTTTAATCGGTCCAAATGGCGAGGGCAAATCCACTTTCATGAATATTGTCACCGGAAAGCTGATGCCTGACGAGGGCAAGGTGGAATGGTCCAAGAATGTCCGGGTCGGTTACCTGGATCAACATGCGGTTTTACAAAAGGGTATGACAGTCCGTGATGTCCTGACCTCCGCCTTTGAATTTTTACTGGAAATTGAAAACCGGATTGGTTTTCTTTATGAAAAAATGGGTGAGGACAGTCCCGAAGAGCTGGAAAAGGCATTAGAAGAAGTGGGAGATCTCCAGGAATTATTGGATTTTCATGATTTCTATCTCATTGATTCAAAGGTCGAGGAAGTCGGAAGGTCTCTTGGCCTTAATGACATCGGCATGGATAAAGACATTACCGAATTAAGCGGTGGCCAGCGCACAAAAGTGCTGCTTGGAAAACTGCTGCTTGAAAAACCGGATATTCTGCTATTGGATGAACCCACAAACTATCTGGATGAGCAGCATATAGAGTGGCTAAAACGCTATCTGAATGACTATGAAAATGCATTTATTCTGATTTCCCATGATCTGCCCTTTGTTAATTCGGTGATTAATATTATTTATCACATGGACAACCAGAAACTGACCCGTTATGTGGGAGACTATGCTAAATTTCAAGAAGTGCTGGAAGCCCAAAAGTCCCAGGAACAGGCAGCTTTCAATCGTCAGCAAAATGAAATAGCGGATTTAAAAGACTTTGTTGCCAGAAACAAGGCCAGGGTGGCGACCCGGAATATGGCCATGTCCCGACAGAAAAAACTTGATAAAATGGATATCCTGGAGCTTGCCTCAGAGAAGCCCAAACCCCGATTTCATTTCAAAGAAGCCGGTGCGACCGGCCGCCGGGTTTTTGAGACCCTTGATTTGGTCATCGGCTATGATGAGCCCCTGTCTAAACCCTTGACTTTAATGATGGAGCGGAAAGAAAAAATTGTATTAAAGGGAACCAATGGGATTGGTAAAACAACTCTCTTGAAAAGTATTCTGGGATTGATTCCACCCATAGACGGTACCGTTGAACAAGGCGAGAAATTGCAAATCGGTTATTTCGAGCAGGAGATGGATCAGAATATCAGGACCAGCTGCATTAATGAAGTATGGGAAGAATTTCCCGGATTTACTCAAAATGAGGTGCGTTCTGCACTGGCCCAATGCGGACTGACGAGGAAACATATTGAAAGTATGGTCAGGGTACTGAGCGGCGGGGAGCAGGCCAAGGTGCGGTTGTGTAAACTACTCAATCGTCCGACGAATATTCTGATCCTTGATGAGCCCACTAATCATCTCGATGCCGATGCAAAAGCCGAACTGAAGCGGGCTTTGACAGCATATAATGGGGCAATTCTCATGGTTTGTCATGAACCTGAGTTCTATGATGACTTTGTGAACCAGGTATGGGATTGTTCACAGTGGACAACCAAAGCTTTTTAAAGCTGATTGAAACATTATTGGAACTAAAAGGAAGTCTGTTTCTGACTGAGTAGCTAATAATGGATAGGTTTCAAGTTTTATTAAATTTTAAAAATACCTTCCAGATGAAAATTGACAATAACTGAACAATCATTTACTATTAGAAGTAGGTTAGAGGTGGCATATGAGAATAAAAGACGATGAAAAGGAACAGAGCATCAAAGAAGCCGTCGTCAAACTTATTTTACAGGAAGGGTTTCACGGTACTTCAATTTCAAAAATCGCCAAAGAAGCTGGTGTTTCTCCGGCAACGGTTTATACTTACTTTGACAGCAAAGAAGTCATGTTGCAGGATATTTACCGGGAGTATACCGAGGAAATCTGTCATTATGTTCTAAGCAAAGTACATTATGGCATGGATAAAAATCAACTCATCGAAGCATTGATTCAAAGTTATTATGATTATATCGAAGAAAATCAGAATATCTTCAGCTTTCTTGATCAGTTCTCCAATTCACCGTCACTGGTCAATGGCTGTTCAGAAACAGAAGGGCTTTTCAATATAAAGCTTTTAATTGCCGATCTAAAACGTCGTGAGATCATCAAAAATTATCACAATGAAAATGTGTATGCAATGATTTTCTATCCGATAAAAGCAATCGCCGTAAACTACAGCAAAACAAAAGCTGAAAGAACTGAGCTGCTTGATGAAATGATTGAAATGATAAAAGATACCCTATTAGTATAGGAATAAGAAAAAATAAAAAATTTAAGCGTGGCGTTTTTGTGAAATAAAGATCATGAAAGCAAACACGTTTTTTCTTAAACAATAATTAAATGAATATTCATTTAAATAAATAGAAATCAGGAAAGTTGGTCAAATAAGAGTGAAGTCCCAAGTAAGTAATAAAGGAAATTTTAAAAATTCGATTCGTGAAGGTTTGTTCCCGGCAGTAAGTTTTATGGTGGTGGCATGATGAAATATCTAAAACATCAGGGTATCTACGTTGTAATATTTTTAGTCATCGCAGGCATGGTTATCTTTAGTTCAATCAAAAACGCCCCTTCAACCATGGATTATTCCAGACTGTTAACAGAAATTCAGTCGGGCAATGTGAATAGCATTGTATTGCAGGAAGATCTAGCTGAAATTCAGCTTAATAAGGCATTGGATGTAAATAGCGAAATCACGAATTATGAGGTCACGGTTCCCCAGGATATTTCGTCAGCTTCAGATCGTTTTACCCAGGCTGCGGAAAATCAACTCATTGAATCTTACAGTATTTCTCAGCCATTAGAAATACCATGGTGGTCTTCAATTGTGACGTCCATCATCTTAGTCATGCTGGTGGTTGTTTGGTTCGCTGTCAATAAACGTCAGCAAGGCAGCGGTTTAGGCGGAAATGGTGCAACGGCAATGGGCAAGAGTCGGGCAAAATTAATGGTTGAAAATCAAAAAAATGTGAGCTTTGCTGATGTTGCCGGAGCCGACGAGGTTAAAGAAGAGTTGGAAGAAATTGTTGAATTTCTCAAAGCTCCGGAACGCTTTGTTGATCTTGGAGCCAGAATACCAAAAGGGGTTCTTCTTGTAGGACCGCCGGGTACCGGAAAAACGCTTTTGGCGAAAGCTGTTTCCGGTGAGGCCGGGGTACCATTTTTTAGTATCAGCGGTTCGGACTTTGTTGAAATATTTGTTGGTGTTGGTGCATCAAGGGTTCGGGATCTTTTTGAACAAGCTAAGAAGAGTGCACCTTGTATCGTATTTATTGATGAGATCGATGCCGTAGGACGTCAGCGCGGCGGTAGTATGGGCGGCGGAAATGACGAAAGAGAGCAGACCTTGAATCAATTACTGGTCGAAATGGATGGCTTTGGTATCAATGAAGGCGTCATCATTCTGGCCGCTACCAATCGGCCAGATGTTCTTGACCCAGCCCTTTTGAGACCGGGACGGTTTGACCGACGGGTAACTGTTGGATTGCCGGATATCAGAGGCAGAGAACAGATACTAAACGTACATGCAAAAGGGAAACCATTTGCTGATGATGTTAAATTAGGCGAAGTCGCCCGAATCACACCGGGCTTCACCGGTGCCGATCTGGAAAACCTGCTGAATGAATCGGCTTTATTAACCGCCAGAGGACATCGATCGTTCATTGATAATGAGGTCATAAAAGAAGCGGCCTTCAAGGTCATGATGGGACCTGAGAAAAAGAGCTATGTGATGAGCGAAAAAGACAAAAAATTAACCGCTTATCATGAGGCTGGTCATGCTATTGCCATTAAAATTGCTTCATCATCCCGGAATGTTGATCGGGTCACGATTATTCCTTCGGGTATGGCGGGTGGCTATACTGCCAGCAGACCTTCTGAAGATCAGAACTATCATACCAAATCTCAGCTCATTGAAGAAATCATTATTGCTTTGGGTGGTCGGGCTGCTGAAGAAATTGTTTTAAATGAAGTCAGCACAGGAGCATCAAACGATTTACAACGCGTTAATCAGATTGCCCGGAGTATGGTGACAAAGTATGGCATGAGCGATCAACTAACCAATATGATTTTTGCTGACGAAAATGATGGCGGAAATTCTGGTCAGCCTCAGCAGTACAGCAATGATATTGCAAATATTATTGACACCGAGGTCAAACAGATCATTGACCAGGCTTACCAGAGAACCCTGGATCTGCTTCAGGAAAACATCAGCAAGCTAAATGGTTTGGCTGAAGTTTTACTGGTCAAGGAAAAAGTGGAAGGTCCAGAGTTTGAATCAATTTTCCAGACTGCATAAGTAAACACTAATAATTGAAAAGAAAGACCTTGTTTGACACTGTCAAACAAGGTCTTTCTTATTTTTTAAACAAATGCTGACATTAAGGGGTTGGATTTATGTAATATTCTTTACGCCCACGCAGGGAATGCTAGATTTCATAAACACATTCCATAACAGCAAGGATATTAGAGAAAAAATAGTGATAATTAAACCAAGACCGAAAACAATATTTCCCCATGGAATAGATGCCAGAGCCATGCCAATGCTCCCGAGAACAGTGAATAGCGTGCCGATGACGGATGAGACTGATCCAATATCACTTTCCTGTTGATCCAGCAGCAGATTAGCACTGAAGGGACGCATCACTGCCCCTGATAAAGACATGAACAGGAACGAAATCCAGAATAACAGGGGCGTCAAGGTGCCCAAAGTCATCACTAAAACACCGCTTAGTGTTGCAATGGCTAAAATCATTGACGCAAATAATTTTTTATTCATATTGCTTAGGAACTTAACATAAATAAACGGTCCTGCTATGGACAACAGTGCATTAGCCGCAAAGAAATAGCTGTAAATCTGGGCACTGAGACCAAAGTAATTCACATAAACATAGGATGAAACTGCAATATAACCCATAAATGGAAGTGTACTTAATGCAAATATAAGTGCCGGTATAATAAAACTCTTGTTTTTGCTGACAATCACCAGCCGTCCCAGGGAGCCAAACAATGTTCCGGTATAGCGTTCCTCAACCTTTAAAGTTTCCTGGAATAAAATGGAAAAACCCAGGTTAACGATACTGATGAGTGCAAGAGCCCAGAAGGAGCCTCGCCAATCGGAAAAAGTTAGAATTAAGGCCCCAACTATGGGCGCAACCATGGGCGCAAGTCCGGAAATGGACTGACAAATAGCTAAAATGGATTCCCTTTTTTTTCCGCTGTAGGAGTCCTTTACAACCGCCATGGAAACCGATGTAATTGCACCGGAACCGATTGCCTGAAAAATTCTGGCGGCAATCAGAAAATAAATATTCACTGACATTGCACAGGCGATGCTGCTGGCAGCATATAGAATACTGCCCACTAAAAGAATAGGTTTGCGGCCATATTTATCACTGAGGGGACCCCAAAACAAGATGCCTACAGCATAAAACAAGAAAAATGCACTTAATGTTAAATTTGTAACGGCGGAGCTGCTTCCAAAATATGTATTCATACTTGGCAGTGCCGGTAAATACATGTCTGTGGAAAGAGGAATAAACATATTCATAAGAGCCATAAAAGCAATAAGTCCTTTATGTCCCAGATATTTCTGTTTACTTCCAACTTCCAGGCTGGTTTGGTTTGGTGATTGAGTCATCAATACACCTCCTTCATAAATTTTACAAAAAATTCCATATCATCACTTTGAAACATTATTGACCTCACAAATTGTAGCGTGATATAATTATATATAAAAAACAGTAAAAAGGTCAATAATTAATAATGATTTTTAACCTGAAAACCATATCATTGTTGCATCAGTGATGGAATGGGGAAATAACCAGCATTTTGAATTCTAAAACTCACAATCATGCTTAAAATTTAAAATCGTTAAGGAATACATTCTTTACCGTTTTAATTACCGCATCTATCCCGGGAAAAAGGCTTGGATATTTGGTCACTGGATCCGAATTTTCAACAAAAATAAATCCGTCCTTTTTTAACTGGACAAGATTTCGCTGAACACTTGGTTTGCTGAACATTGTAGGGTTGATATGTGTCGCAATCATGATCGGAGATTTTGCTGAGAGGATATTCGTTGAAAGCAGATTATCAGCAATGCCATTTGCTGCTTTTCCCAAAGTATTCGCAGATGCCGGAGCAATCAGCATTAAATCGGATTTGCCTGAATTTGCCTGATGATTTGAATCAAATGCTTTTGGTAATTCAAACTGTTCTATTTGAATAGCTGTTCCAGCTTCCCTTTGAACCAGCAAAGGGGTGACAAAGTTTACTGAGTTAGGTGTCATAATAACATTCACTGCTGCACCCAAATGCTTTAATTCTCTAATCAAATCAAGAGACTTGATTGCCGGACTGCACCCGGTAATTCCCAACGTAATTGTTTTTCCGCTTAACATATTTGCTACCTCCAAAATATATCTTAAATCTATCTGGGATGCTTTATAAATGCATTCATCTCAGGTGAAGTTTTATTATACCACGTTTACCTAGGAGAATTTCAAACCCAGGTCGTTTATATAACATAGAAATGTGAAGAATTTAAACAGTCGACTCAATAATTAACATTCCTTATCTTGTAAAATTTTACACGGTACTATAAAATTATGCTTATTATAACCAGTGCAACATTGTCCCAAGATAAAAACAACAAATTTGATCGTTTTTATACCTTATTAAGCTTTCCTTAGTGGTTATAAAATGATACAATATCTCCATTAAATGCGATTTCACCATTTACATGTATTGAGTAAATTAGCGTAAAAGAGAAAATCGACTGATGGACATTAGCCTGTTGTAAGCGGTGGTGAGATGATACAGAAATAGCGAAATCAGGAGATTTCGGCTCAACGCATCAGCCACACGACCTATTTTTTAAAACTAATGAAGTTTTAATGATTGATTGAGATAATGTTGGGGTAAATATAAAAAGGACCTTAAAAACTCAAAATTGAGAGAATTAAAATATTGAACAGAACGAGATTAAAAGGAGAGTTGAGAAGACATGTCACATTATATTCTGGCTATAATAGCCATATTTATCATTTATATTCTGCTGCTGCTTCCGGGCAAGATGCCAAAGGAAGTCGATGATCGGCTTTGGACGAGTTATTATGCCCACCGGGGACTTCATGAAAAGGATAAGTCAATTCCTGAAAATTCAATGGAAGCCTTTAAAAAAGCAGTCAATGCCGGTTATGGCATTGAGATGGATTTAAATCTTACCGCTGATGGAAAGATCATTGTCTTTCACGATGACAATTTATCCCGGCTGTGCGGAGTGGATCAATTAATAACAGACTGTACCTATGAAGAATTGAAAGAGTTCCATCTCGAAAGCACCGAGGAAAAGATTCCCTTATTTGAAGATGTGCTCAAAATGGTGGATGGACAGGTTCCCCTGATTGTAGAACTGAAAAATACAAAAAATCTCAATGAACTGTGTTCAAAAACTGCTGAAATGCTTGATGATTACGAAGGATTGTACTGTGTAGAATCCTTTCAGCCTCTGATTGTCCGATGGTTTTACAAAAACCGCCCGGATGTGGTTCGGGGACAGCTTTCGGTCGGGCGTAAAAGCCTTAAGGAATTTGATGTCAAATTATGGCAATGGCTCTTAATCATTTCATTTGGTACAAATATTATTACCCGTCCTCATTTCATGGCCTTTTACCATGGCGATGCCCGGCGAAAACTGGGGCTCTTCCTGTTTCATTTATTAACCGGCCGGCTGGTGGGATGGACGGTTCAGGACACCGATGATATTGAGTACTGCAAGAAGAAATTTGATGTGATCATCTTTGAATATTTTAAGCCATGACACAAAATCCGCGAATCATGGAAAGCGGACAGCCAGTTATTCTTAAAAAGCAAAACACACCCATTCAAAGCAATGAAAAACTGAATTCAAACGACGAATTAAGATTCCCCCGGACTTAGGTTTGAGGGATTTTTTTAAATCATCACCTTTACCGGATGGAAAGAATACCCAAATAGGGTAATGGAGTGAAAAATGAAATATTCGACTTTAATGTTTGACTTAGATGGAACATTACTTGATTTTAATGCCTATGAACAGATTGCTCTGGAAAATTTATTTTCGGAATACAAGGTTCCATTTACAAACGAGATAAGAAATACCTATGATATGATTAACAAAAATTTATGGTTACATTATGAAAAAGGCGACCTGGCATTGGATCAAGTATTGAATTCACGATTTTCAGAGACTTTAAAATTGTATGATCATCTTATCGATGGTCGCGATTGGGAAAATAAATACCGGGAATATCTTGCTGGCGGCTATCGCTTAATTGATGGCGCATTGGAAACATGTGAAAAACTTTCGACAACCCATAAAATGATCATTGTTACCAATGGGATTAGAAAAACCCAAATCAAACGATTAAAAATGTCCGGTTTGTATGCATTTTTCAGCGAAATATTTGATTCCCAGTCCATTGGTTTTCAAAAACCGAATCGACGATTCTTTGAACATGTTATCGATAAAACTGACGATAATGAATTAGATAAGCTGCTTATTATTGGTGATTCCCTAAACACAGATGTATTAGGCGGAATCAATATGGGAATTGATACATGTTGGTTTAATCCATCAAACAAAAGTTTATCAGAGTCAAACTCGATTAAAAGCACCTATACGATCAGTTATTTATCAGAGTTACAGGAAATCTGCAGCATTTAATCATTCACGAAAAAATATGAAAATAAGGAAGGTCAGTTATGAAAACTATTCCATGTCAAAAGGTGTTGGATTTTTGGTTTAATCCGGATAATGAACCATTTTGGTTCCAAAAAAATGAACAGTTTGATCAGCAGATAAAAGAATATTTTTACGATGTTTGGCTTGCCGGCAGGCAGGGCCTTCTGGCGAATTGGCGAGACACCATCCAGGGAAGATTAGCAGAAATTATTGTTTTGGACCAATTTTCAAGAAATCTGAATCGTGACAATGCCGCCTCTTTTGCTCAAGATGGTATAGCCCTGGTGTTGGCTCAGGAAGCTGTGAAGGACCCGAAATTTTCTACCCTACCGGAAAGCCGGAAAAAATTCATCTTAATGCCTTTCATGCACTCTGAATCTTCATCTATCCACGAACAGGGACTGCCTCTTTTTGAAGCATTGGGTGATGCGTTAACCCTGGAATTCGAACTAAAACATAAAGCAATTATTGATAAATTCGGACGTTATCCCCATCGTAATGAAACACTGAACCGCCAATCCACCTCAGAGGAACTTGAATTTTTAAAGCAACCTGACAGCAGTTTTTAGAATAAGCGCTCACCTTAAGGAAACAACTGGAATTTAATGATTTCCATTATATCCGATACTTTTTTAGCTTTGGCTGAGTCAATCGGATAGCCACCTCGATTAAATTGAGTGATAAAATCATCTATATCGTTCTTGATGTATCCCAAAATATCACTGTCACTGAGGTCTTGATCTTCAAGCAAGTCGATATAGGTCTCATAGCAAATATCTTTTAATCCGATATTCACATACTTGTCGTGCATAAACAAAACACAACGATCGTCAAAGAATATCGAGGACAGGTCGGTGGCAATACCGCCTGTCTCGGTGGTTCGTTTAATCACTCTAAAAATCATTTCAGCCACTGCATTAATCATTGCTGAACTAATGCGCTGATTACATCCGCCAATCTTTGCGCTAAATGAATTCACATTGTTTCTTACTTGATCCAAAACATCATTTTCGGTCATGTCCCACCTTTTTAACAGTTCGATGTAGGGCTCATAAGTAATGTCCCAAATTTTTCCCGAAACACCTTGAACTTGCTCTTCTAAAAACAGAATACAGCGCCAATCGTAGAATTTAACAGAGAGCTTTGGGGTATTCGCTTCAGCTGCTATCTCGCAAACGGCAATGTTCTCCGGTTGTATGGGCATCTCTGAAACACGATCGTCATCATGAAGCGAAATAAGCTGTACAATACCAGAATCATCAATGCACTTAATATCAATATTGTCGGCTTCAGAAGGCTCAACTATTTCCGCAAGCCCCTCTTTTAACAGGGAATAAGCGGCCTGATAATTATCCGCATTAACTTCAAAAAGAAGGGTTCTTATTTCAACTACATTTAGTTTCAAAATCATTTTAGTTCTCCCGGCTATATCGGGTAGCCAACCACATATATGATTGTGTTTACCCTATTTATGGTATTTTAAAATATTCTATACGAAATAGACATTTTCCGTATAAGAATAATCAGACAGCAAAATATTGCGCCAACGATTAAAAATGAGCTAATAGGGTATAACCCTATTAGCTCATTTCAGTTTGTCGATAAATTACCATACCTATGAATTATGAATCAAAAATAAAATCTTAGAAATGGAGAAGTGAAATGAAAAGAATGTCCAAATTTGTGTCCATGTTGATGGTAGTGGCCATGCTGTTCATGCTCCTTCCAGTGTCTGCTCTGGGGGCTGACAGTGAAGAAACTGCAAAACCTGGTGATAATGAAATAACCCTGGTTTTGGTAACAACAGAAACCGCAGCCGAGGATGCAGTTGCTTCCGAACCAGCAATATCCGACTTGACCACTGATCCAACCGCGGTTCTCGAACAAACTACAACCGATGAAATTAATGTTCCAGCCGCTCCCGTACCTGAGACAAAAGCTGTACCCGAACAAGGCGTTGACCCCATAGCCCCGGTTGTTCCAGCCCCTGAAATAATCGCTCTGACCGAACAACCGGAAATATCAGCTATAAGTGTCCCGGTAGTTGAAGAAAAAGCAATTGTCTCCAGAGATGTCAAACAACCTTATTATGGTTCTTCCAATCCGAAAACAGGTGTAAATACTCGGGTAAAGGATGCTTTAGTGGTTGGTGCCATGATTCTATCTCTGGTCGCACTGGCTATTGCCGGGAGTAAACAAGAGGATAAAGCTTAAAACCACAGCTAATAAAGTTCAGTAATCAAACGAACAGCCGTTGCATTAACAACTAAAAAATAACGACTAAATAGAGGCTGTTTTTCTATGTCATTCCGTATTTAATTTAAAAACTTTGATCGGGTAAAAGGTGGTTCGAGGGAATAAACCGTTTCATCATCAGCAATTTTAGATCGATCAGGTCTGTTATAATATAGTTTTCGAATTTTATCATTATAGATCCATTCCACATTGTCAAGCTCTTCCAGCAGGGCCAGAGTTTCGCCAATGATCTGAGCCGCATGGATATAGGCTTTATTCTTTAAAAGTCTTTCATTTTCTTTCTGACTTATAACATGTGGCACTTCAACTGGACTGGTTTCGGCCTTTGAAGCTGCGTGAAGTTTCATGCCTTTGTCAAAATTTTCCTGGGACAATTCATCCAACTCATGACAAAGCTTACGAATTTTTTCAAGCAATTTATCTGAGATCATTCTTGCACCTCTTTCTCTTTTTTGTTAATCATAACGATATTTGCAATAAAAATCAAGTCATTGTTAGAGAGATTTGTCCCATAAAAAATAAAATAGATTTGTTTACGCCTTCTTATTCAGAATTTTGAGACATTCCACTTTTTTTTGCAATTAATTTATAACAAATGAGCACCCGTCTTGCAATTAAAGAATTTATCAGTTATTATTAAAAGATATCAAACAAGTATGATTGGATGTACATTATTACCACCATTTACGACATAAATCAACAGCAAAATCATCGTTCAATTTGGAGAAAATACAAAAAAAGGAGCTAGTTTTAGCAGGTTGCAATTTATATTACACACGCTAATGCTACGTACAAATTATGGTTACTTATATTCATGAAGCACAATTACATAGAGGAATTGAAGAGGCTATGAAAGCTTTGAATAAAGCGGATGTAGTTATGGGAAAAAATCAGGATCGGGAAGATCATTTAAAAGAAATTCACCTGGTTATGGACATTGACAGTGTCCAGGACCTGAAAATCACAATGGCCATGCCCACAGGACTGGAAACCCTGGTGGACTATGTTTTAGAAATTGTTGAAGGAACAAAAGATTTTGAAAAAGATATGTATGGTTATACTTATCATGATCTGTTCTCGAAAAACATTGATTTTGTTATTGACAAACTTAAAGAAGATCCAACGACCAGACAGGCTACATTACATGTT
The DNA here is from genome assembly GCF_001263355.1 of Acetobacterium bakii. Lineage (GTDB taxonomy): Bacteria > Bacillota > Clostridia > Eubacteriales > Eubacteriaceae > Acetobacterium > Acetobacterium bakii. Next base: position 7,653 of record NZ_LGYO01000009.1, on the reverse strand, counting down.
GCAAATCAGAAAGCAGCACGATTGAATCATCCACCTTGCCTCCAACTCATTCATTACACTATTAAAGATGGTAAATTAAATACAGATGTAGTATTTAGAAGCAATGATGGGGTTAAGGCGGTTGCCATGAACATTTTCGCTTTGATCGAACTGTCAAGATACATTGCCAGAGAAGCCGGCGTTAAAGAACTCGGATCATATACACATAATGCTTTGAGTTTTCATGCATACAACCGGGATTGGAAAGCCCTCGAAGGCTATTGCAATATGTTTGATGTTAGAGATTGCAGCATTGATTATAAAGATTATCTGGAAGCCTATGCGGATTATGCTGATGAAAGCCGCGAAAAAAGTGCGATGTTAAAAATTGAACAAGAGAATAAGAATTTAAAACAATAACGATTGAATCCTAGACTTGAAAAAACTTTAAATAAATGAGGAGTGTGTAAATTGCTGATGAATGAAAAAACGAAAAAAATGCCCCCATCTGTTGATGAATGGCTAAAAGAAGCAAAAAATGATCCAGAAGCTTTACAGGAAGGCATGTATTTAGTCCATAATGGAACTGTGCGTCAAACCCCCAAAGCCATGGTTCGCCAGGGATTAGATGACGGTTCCTTAGTGACAGGCATGGAATTTTTTTACGATGCAGAAATGGTTGATGCGGCCATCGCCAAAACTCATCAGATGGACGGCATATTTCATGTCAGGGTTTGGCTAAATGAAGGTCATCTGGAACTTGGGGATGATATCATGTACGTTCTCATCGGCGGTGACATCAGGCCACATGTAATCGACGCCTTGCAATCCCTGGTTGAAACGATTAAAACCAAATGCGTTACTGAAATTGAAAAAAGATAATCAGCATAAAAAAAGCTTCTTCGTTTTTCGAAAAAGCTTAACTTTGCCGGTAAACCGTCCTGTGGACAATGGTAACATCAGTTGTCCACAAAACTATACTTTTTTCTAGATCGCCGTCCTATAGACCTATAAGAAATGTGCAGCGTATTGGTTTGGAAACAACCTGTAACAGCTTAAAGGATTTCTTTCTTAACCAATGCGGCAAGGGTTATTATATCCGTACCATGCTTTTTTCTTATTTTGTCCATGGCCTGGTCAATGCGCTGATTTTTATCGTTCTTGACAGTTGCTTCGATTTGATCAAAAAATGACAGCTGCTGCAAAGAGGCTTCTTCATCAAATCCCGAAAGACTTAATCCAATTAATCTGACCAAATAGTTACTATTCCAATGTTCTTCAAGCAAACTGCAACTCACCTGGTAAATTTCTTTAGTGGTGCTGGTTGGGGGAAGGGTTTTCTGACGTGTAGCCACCCGAAAGTCAGAATATTTCAGGGTGATCTGTACTGTACGTCCTTTTTTTCCATGATTTCGTGCAGTCATACCAATATCATCGGCAAGCTCTATGAGAATATTTTTTGCTTTCTCAATATCTGATATATTTTTCGCCAATGTTTTTTCCCGTCCGATTGACTTCATATCATTAACCAAGTGAGGGAGTAGTGGGGAATTGTCGATCCCATTTGCATGAAGATACATGCTATTTCCGCTTTTACCGAAAGTTTTAATTAAAAATCCAGCGTCATAATTTCCAAGATCTCCAATGGTTTCAATTCCTAGGTAACCCAGTTTTTCTGTTGTTTTAAGACCAATTCCATACATTGATCTCACTGGAAGGGGCCAAAGCTTTTGGGGAATATCCACCTTCCAAAGTTCGGTGATCCCTAGAGGTTTTTTCATATCTGATGCCATTTTTGAAAGAAATTTATTTTCGGCAATACCGATAGAGCACCAAAGCCCCAGATTATTTTTGATATCGTTCATGATGCGTTTGGCAGCATTCACTGGGCTGCCAAAAATCCCTTCACTGCCAGTCATATCAAGCCATGCCTCATCAATACTATTCTGCTCGACAATTGGAGAATAGTTTGACAGCAGGTCCATGACTTCTTTTGATTTCTGCTTATAGAAAGAGTGATCCGGCGGGATCAGCATCATTTTAGGGCATCGTTTCAATGCCTCATGAACCACCATAGCAGTCTTAACCCCATGGGACCTGGCATTATAGTTTGCCGCCAGAATAATCCCTGTGCGCTTGTTGGGATCACCGGCAACAGCGGCAGGAATCTCCACAAGTGAACTGTTTCGTGTCATTTCACAGGATATAAAGAAAGCATTCATATCAACAAGAAACACAACTTTTTTCATGATTTACCTCTTTATAAAAAATCTTTTATTTTTGTACCTGTTTAATCGATAGATAAATTTTAGCATTTTTTACCTTAATTTTAAACAGTGAATCCATTTTTCTCGTTGATATGCTCAAGAAATTCGAATTAATCAAGCGATGAAGTTCCTCGCATTCAATTTTTTCGCTGGTTTTGCTAATGGACTGTTTAGAAAATTGCTGTTATAGGGTGAAATTTATCGATACTTATAGTATACTATGATTAAATCTACTATGAAAGGAGTTGTTTTTTTATGAAGAAAACATTTAAAAAAGCGGATAGTGTGTTTTACACGGAGGTTTGTGTAAAATAAAGACCCTTGCATAATGCCTCCATCGGATTTTTCCAAACAGGAGGAACATTCAGTGAAGAAATTAGAAGCATATGGTTTTACCCAGAATTTTAAAACAGAAGCAAGCCGTTATTCAGCATTTATACCAGGTCGGATTATATCCCAGTCTCGGGATCTATATAAAGTGGTGACCGATCAGGGTGAGTTTTTTGCAACGCTATCCGGAAAATTTCGCCATGAAGCAAACCATCTTGAGGAATTTCCGGCAGTTGGCGATTTTGTTATGCTGGATCGCAGCAATAATGAAAATGGCAACGGCATCATTCATCATGTCCTCACTCGAAAAAGTTCATTTGAACGAACAGCCGTTGGCTTTAAAAATGAGGTTCAGATCGTAGCGGCGAATATCGATATCGTCTTTATTTGCATGTCTCTGAACAACGATTATAATTTATCCCGGCTTGAACGCTATCTTTCGGTGGCCTGGAACAGCGGAGCTGTTCCGGTTGTGGTTCTGACAAAAGCGGATCTATGTAAAAATGTGCCCCAGAAGCAGGCAGAGATTGGATCCATCGCTCTGGGGGCAGATATCGTCACAACATCCAGTCAGGATGCTGCATCCATTGATATGCTCTTGCCATTCATCAGGGAAAACTCAACAGCAGCGTTTATTGGATCTTCAGGTGTTGGAAAATCAACACTGATCAATTGTCTGGCAGGCAAAGAAATCCTGGTAACCCGTGAGATTCGTCAGGATGATAAAGGACGGCATGCCAGCACCCGTCGAGAACTCATTCTCTTGCCCAAAGGAGGCGTTCTTATCGACACTCCGGGTATGAGAGAACTGGGGGTGGACTCGGTTGATCTCAGGCAGTCATTTTCAGATATTGACACTCTGGCCACTCAATGCAGATTCAAGGATTGTGCTCATAAGAAGGAACCAGGCTGCGCTGTCAGAAGTGCCGTTGCAGATGGAAGCCTTGATCCGCGAAGATTTGAAAATTATATAAAACTTAAAAAAGAAGCCCGCTATGAAGGCTTAAACTCAAGACAGATTGAAGCCGAAAAAACCAGTGAAATGTTTAAGGATTTTGGCGGTGTAAAAAACGTCAGAAAAATCATGAAAGAAAAAAACAAACGCGGTTATTGAAACAACTTTAATCAAGCGCAGAAGGCTCCCTTGTGATCTAAAATTATGAAGTAAAATAAAAGTCTGATTTCGCTAAAGTGAAATCAGACTTTTATTTATGCACTGGCACCGTGGATTTTTTATTCTTTAATCTATCATTTGTGGCAATATAATGATACAATATTTCCATTCAATACGGATTAACTTTTAACCTGTTTTCTTTAAAATAATCAAATGCATCAATTAGGAGACAGTCATTCCTGCCCTGGAGATAAGCATACAATGTAATCAACTTTATAAAGGAGGAAGAATGCCCCGATCAAAGGAATCTAAATAATTATTATCTAACTAACAAACATTTAGAAATGGAGAAATACAATGAAAAAAATGTCAAAATTCATGTCCCTGCTGATGGTACTGATCATGTTGTCCATGCTCGTTCCGGTGTCTGCCCTTGCCGCCGACAATGAAGAATTCGCTGCAACAGAAGATAACGCTATTAAAATTGTTTTAGTAACAAAAGAAGCGGCAGCTGAAGATGCAATTGTTACAGATGATCCAGTCATCGTTGAAGAACCGCTGGTAACCGATGAAATTGTTGTTCCCGCTGAATCAAGCTCAGATACAGCGGTTGTTCCCGAACAACCGGCAACAACCGAAATTAATACCGCAGCTGTTCCAGACGAATCCATTGTGACACAGATGGCCTCTTATTTATACTTAATGCAGAATGATGTGATGATTGATGTCATTGCCGCTAATACTGGGGCAGACTACTCTTATGATGCAGCAGCCAATCAATTGACCCTGAATAATTTTGTTGGGGAAAATATGTTTGTCCTATCACCGGCGGATACGTTCAAGCTGCTGCTCCTTGGCACCAATATTCTAAGAACGGATAGTGGTTTCGCAGTTAACGTATACGGTAATATGAATTCAAGCGGTACCGGAACTCTGATTGCTGAAGGACTGGCCACCGAAAATTTAATGGGTGGAGGGATTAATGTTATTGGCAATCTGGTCATTGACAGTGGATCCTATGGCATCGTAGCCGCCGGGTTTGAAAATTCCAGCTCAGCCGTGGGAATTTTAACCGGTTACAATGATGATATCATCACACCCGGAAATCTCACCATAAATGGCGGCACCATTGATATTGCTGCTTACAATAGCGATATAGGCGGCGCGTTCGGTCTTTTTGCCTTTGGAGATCTGATCGTTAACGGCGGAAATATTGATATTTTCACCAATTCTCCTACCAGTTACAGCCGCGGCATCGGGGCCTATGATAAGCTTGTGTTTAACGGTGGAAATACGACTGTCGATTCAATCACAGATACTGGCTTCGCTGAAGCTTTATATTCATATAATACGATTACCATCAACAACGGGATTCTAGATCTTTATACCTCTGGCGCTTCTGCCAATGCCCTTGTGGCCGAAGGTGGTATTTATATTAATCCGAGTTATGGGGATGTGGATCTTAATGCTTCCAGCTTGTATCTTGAACCCCTTGTAACCAAGGATTTCAAGCAGCCTCATTATAGTTCTTCAAATCCTAAAACGGGCGTTGATACCACCGCTATGGACGCTCTTGTGGCTGGGATCATGATTTTTACACTTATCGGATTTAGCTTTGCAGCGAGCAAACGGGGAGCTAAAGCATAGAACAGTATTGTCAAAATTCATTAGTAAAATTTTAAGATTTGCAGTGACATCTGGCCACATACCTTCGATCCTTGTAACTCCTGTTTGAAATAATAAAAACAATAGGTGTAATTGAATTTAAAAAATAATCAGCATCAAAAAAGCTTCTTCGTTTATCGAAGAAGCTTAATTTTGCCGACAAATCGTCCTGTGGACAATGGTAAATCGTTGTCTGCAGCATGATCGAACAGGTTATACCTGTTCGCCATGATGTAGACAACTGATGTTACGATTGTCCACCGGACTAACTTTTCTGCTTTATCACCGTTCTAAAGCTTCTTCGTTTATCGAAGAAGCTTTTTTGATAATAGGTTATTTCTAAATAGAAGCACTTTTCGCACGTTCAAATTCATCCTGGATTTCCAATGACGGTTCTTTTGTCATCAGGGATACCACGATTATAAATGCGCAGGATACTAAAAAAGCTGGAAGCAATTCGTAAATGCCAAAGACTCCGCCTAAGGGCTTAATTAAAAGTCTCCAGATAAACACCATGGCTCCACCGGAAATCATGCCTGCAATGGCACCTTCACGGGTTGTGCGTTTCCAGAAAAGCGAGAAGAGCATCAGTGGTCCGAAGGTTGCACCGAAACCGGCCCAGGCAAAGGATACAATACTAAAAATAACGCTAGTTTCATCCAGGGCCAGAATAATTCCAATAATGGAAACGCCAATCAGGGTGATATGAGAAACCCGCATGATTTCTTTATCGGTTGCATCCTTTTTTAGGATTCCTTCATATATATTTTTAGAGAAAGCTGATGCCGCAATCAAAAGGTATGAATCCGAAGAACTCATGGTTGCTGCCAGTATGCCCGCCATAACAAATCCGGCCAGAAGTGGTGGCAGCAGATTGGTTGACATGACAATGAAAATACTTTCCGCACCACTTGGTGTCAGCAGTTCAGCCGGGAATAACACCCGTCCGATCAGACCAATGATGACTGCAGAGAAAAGTGAAATAACACACCAGGTTGTGGCAATCCGTCTGGCTTTAGGAATTTCCGCAGCATCCCGGATTGCAATAAATCGCAGCAACACCTGAGGAACACCAAAATAACCAAGTCCCCAGGACATGGTGGATATGATGGTTAAAAATGTGTACGGCAAGGCTTCGCCGAATAAAGGTGCCCCGGAGGCATTGAGCTGCTGAACGCCGTCCACTACCGTTGGGTTGGCAATACCGAAGAAACTGAAGAAACCAGGAATATTTTGAACATTATCCACCACAGCACCAACTCCGCCGGCAGCGGATACGCCAAGAAAGAGAACAAGGGTCAAAGCAATGATCATAATGATGCCCTGCAGAAAATCAGAAACACTTTCAGCCAGGAAGCCACCTAATAAGGTATATAAAATAACAAAACATGCTCCTGCGATCATGACAACCTGGTATTGAACACCGAATAATGCATTAAACAGTTTTCCCACGGTAACAAAACAACTGGCCGCATAAACTGTAAAGAAAACCAGAATAAACAGGGAAGCAATCAGCATAATCACTTTTTTATTTTCTTTAAAACGATTGCTGAAATATTCCGGAATAGTGATGGCATCTCCGGCGATGGAAGAATAATTCCGGAGTCGTTTTGCCACAATCAGCCAGTTTAAATAAGTTCCCAAAGCGAGCCCCAGGGCCGTCCAGAACGCATCGCTTAAACCACACCAATAAGCCACTCCGGGCAATCCCATTAAGAGCCAGCCGCTCATGTCGGATGCTTCCGCACTCATTGCTGCAACCCAGGGCCCTAAAGACCGTCCGCCAATAAAATAGTTATCACTGTTTTCATTGGCAATTTTCAAAAAATACACGCCGATACCGAGTATTGCCACGATATAAAGTATCATAGCTATCAGTATTTGAATAGAATCTGTATTCATTCATTACCTCCTATATTAAAGTCAATGTATTATAGCACAGAATGAATATATATACAAAGAAATGAATGCATACCCATTAAAAGCCATTCCATGGGTATGCATTTTGTATTGCAAAATAAAAGGTGCTATCGACGGATAAGCTCGTGTGAAAAAACAATTGAATCACATTGACGATCCTATACCATCTGTGACATAATTCATGTATGAAGCGGTGTTAACTATTCGATTTTTTAAATCAATTAGAGGTTGGATAACCTTACTATTGCTTCTAAAAATGAAACCCGGAAAATAGAGTGTATGAACGCTTCTCAACGATTAAAATTTCCTAAAATTCCCCGAATTTCGGGGATGTTTTTTATGTAACTGGCAGTGAAAGTACTAGTCGCACCATTAAGC
>NZ_LGYO01000088.1 GCF_001263355.1 Acetobacterium bakii | reverse complement strand
AGGGTTCTTCCGCAAAAACCCGTTATTCATTTTTTGAATGTGGATCATACATCAATTTGGCCGTCAATAATTTTTGACCGCATCGACCATACATCGTGCGTTTGATCATTTTGAGCTTGTTATTGATCCCTTCCACAAACCCGTTTGATAAATCACTTGCAACAGCATTTTCAATTGCTTCGAGATCTTTTTCCAGTCCAGCTGCAAAAATTGCCAGCTCCTTTATTTTAGAGTTTTTGTACCTGTCAATAAACAGGTACAGTTGAGGCAGACTTTTTTCTTTAAAGATCTGGCGGAATTCTTTGATACATTTATAAAGCTCACCGATAATCGGATATTTATCCATCAGGTAGTCACGATACGCAGATACAACGGCATCATTCAACCAGACAAACCGGAAGATACTTCTCCGAGTTATATGATCAAATTTGTGCAACTGCTTCTTTCGGCTGATGGATTCAAGCGAAGCGCTTCGATAAACAGCAATTTCAATCCCGTGCACCTGAATCAGGTTATTCATATAGTCATATGCGGCACTCATTTTTCCCCGGTAGCCCTGTTTTTTTATCTCGCGATAGATATCTTTACGGATCATCCCGGAAGCTAAGGATTTCATAATGTAATCATAATAACGGTCAGCACCGCTTAGCAGTTCCCGGCGGCATAATGCATCAAAATCGCCATTCATATACTTGCGAACCGTATTTCTGCTGCAATGGAGGATTTTTGCCGTTTGACGGAAACTGAAACCGGCATCAACATGTTCTTTGATCGCATTGAAGAGTTGAACTCTGTTTTCATTGTAGCTGGTCGGTTTTACCAGGACATCATTTTTTTTTTAAACCTTCTGTTGCCGTTTTTTCTTCCGGATGCTGGCCATCAGACTGTTCCTGATCAACTGGTATTTTTATATCAGCCGGAACAACCGATTTGAGCACATTCTGAACGGCCACCAGGAGATTCTGATGAAGATGAAACCGATCCGCAATCTGCATGGCATCAGGAAGGATTTCCCCAATCGCGGAAGCATATGCCCCGGCCCGGTCTCTTGTGATGCGCTTGACCTGTCGGTTCTGCCGCAGCCAGGCCTTGAGCGTGTTGCTGTCACGACCATTAAGAACAGCAACAGGTCTGTGTGTAGCTTCATCAACGATCACCGTTCCGTATCGGCTTCTTTTTTTGAAGGCAAAATCATCGACACCGATTGTTTCACCACAAACCGGAGCCGGCTGAGCTTCATAACGTTCTGTAAGAAAGCGGATAACACTGTCCCCACTGATATAAAGGTTCATTGCCTGACAGATCCGTGCGCACCCCTCACAACTCGTTTCCAATGCCAGCATACAGATGAAATCTTCGCAGCGCTGAGTCATTCTTCGGTTTGCATTAAGAAAGCCATTAAATGTTTCAGCAACGGTTCTAACCGGACACGCTTCATTGTTACAAATGTACTCATGGGCTTTAATCTGAAGCTGAACATTTTTTCCCAGGATGGGAAGATCCTGAACTTTTCTGATATATGTGCCGTGATAATGCTCAAGTGTCTGGTGACACCTGGGACAGATACAGGTTTTAGTAATAGATTTCATATGGATAATGATTTTTTCAGTTTCAATTACTTCCGTGATCTTTAAAACATCGGATGGGAAGTAATGATCCAAAATTAGAGTATTTGGTGAATCCATTTTTTTACCACCCTTTCTATCTATATATGCTTTTATTTTATCACTTCAGGTTTAATAAATCGTTTAGTAAACGGGTTTTTGCGGAAGAACCTAAAAGAGACCCACTGTCACGGTTGAACTGACCCACTTTAACGAAAGGTGAGCCATTCATATCAATTCGTCCTATAATGATATTGGCACACAAATATGTGACTATCACTATAGGAGGTCGATAATCATGGTGAATTATCGAGAAATCTTGAGACTGAGCTGTCTCAATTACACGCAGCGACAGATTGCTGCAAGCGTTCATAGCTCGCGCAATACGATCAGGGAGGTTTTGGACGCCGCATCCAAAGCAGGCATTGAATGGCCATTGGATGAAGCGGTAACCAATGAAATTCTGCTGGCTACATTTTATCCCGGTCGTCTGTCCGCAGACAATCTCCGAAAGGAGGCTGATTACAGCATCATCCACAAAGAACTGGCAAAGCCGGGAGTGAATCTCTCCCTGCTCTGGAGCGAATACTGTGAATCATGCTATGCGGCTGGGAATACGCCCTACATGTACTCGCAATTCTGTGACAAATACCGCCATTGGGCCAGGGTTACAAAAGCAACCATGCGGATCAGGCACAAGCCTGGTGATGTGATGCAGGTGGACTGGGCTGGTAATATCATTCCGATTCAGGATCCCTTTACCGGAGATATCACTGAGGCATATCTGTTTGTGGCGGTTCTTCCCTGCAGTTGCTATGTCTATGCCGAAGCATGTGAAGATATGACTTCAGGTAAATGGCTTTCCTGCCACGCCCATGCTTATAGCTACTATGGCGGTGTTGCAAGACTTTTGCTCCCGGACAATCTCAAAGCTGGCGTGATCAAAAACACCCGGTATGAGACCATTTTGAACCGCAGTTATCAGGAACTGGCTGAGTATTATGATACCGCCATCGTACCGGCCCGGGTCTATCATCCGAAGGATAAAAGCCTTGTGGAAGGATCGGTAAAATATGCCTCCACATGGATCATTGCGGCACTTCGAAATCACCGGTTCTTTTCAATCACCGAAGTCAAAAAAGCCGTTATCGAAAAGCTCGAAGAGCTGAACCACTTTCCTTTTAAAAAACGGGAAGGAAACCGCCACAGTGCTTATGATAATGAAGAACGTGACTTCATGAAACCGCTTCCTTTTACCCCGTATGAGCCTGCAGTTTGGTCCACTGTAAAGCTTCCCCAAGATTATCTCATATCAGACGGAAAAAACAAGTATTCCGTGCCCTTTGATCTGATTGGGGAAGATGTGGACATTCGAATGACAGAGAAAACCGTGGAAGTGTTTTTTCACGGGTCTCGTGTGTCATCACATCCCAGATCAGCCATCCAATTGCGGGAACCGGTTGTCCGGTTCGAACACATGCCACTGGCACACCAGAAATATCTTTCTTATAGTGCCGAAGAATTCCAGGCATGGGCGCAATCCATCGGTGAACATACCAGCGCGGTGATCAAGCTCTTTCTAGCCGCTGGCAGGGAACCAGAACAGGGTTACAAATCCTGTGCAAGCCTGACAAAGCTTGCTGACCGTTACAGTCATGAACGCCTTGAGAAGGCCTGTGAGCGGGTACTTCTTTACAGCAATTCACCGACGATTCGAAACATCAGCACCATCCTGAAAAATGGTCAGGATAAAATCAAAACGAGTCAAACTCCCAAATTGGAAGCGTCCCCGGAATCTTCTAAGCGTTATGGCATCACTCGTGGGGCAGACTATTTCCGCAAAGGAGGTGATCAGAAATGATTAATCAGTCTACGATCGCCTCATTAAGAGCCATGAAACTGACTGCCATGGCCGACGAACTGGAAGCACAGTTCGCCGATCAGACCACCTACAGCCAGCTTGGCTTTGAAGACCGGCTGGGGCTGCTTGTGGATGCGGAATGGAACCGCCGGAAGACCAATAAACTGTTGCGCTTTATCCGGAATGCCCGATTCCCCGAGCCAGGTGCCACCATTGAAGGCATTGAATATCATGAGGATCGGAAGTTGGACAAAGCTCAGATTCTCCGTTTAGCCTCCTGCCAGTATATCGAAGACGGGCGTCACATCATTTTAAAAGGTGCCTCCGGAAATGGCAAGACCTATCTCGGCAATGCATTGGGCAATGCCGCCTGCCGAAAATTCAAATCCGTCCGCTACATCCGCATGCCGGAACTGCTAGATGATCTGAATGTTGCCAAGGGATGCGGTACCTTCCGGAAGACCGTCAAGATCTACCAGAAGGTTGAGCTGCTTATTCTTGACGAATGGCTGATCCGCACCCTCGAACCGCAGGAAGCCTATGATCTGCTTGAGATTATCGAAACCCGTTGTAAGGAAGGCTCCATTATCTTCTGCACGCAATACGAGATGGAAGGCTGGTATAAACGCATTAATCCGGATCCCGACAATGACAGCCCGATATCCGAAGCGATCATGGACCGCATCATTCATAACGCATATGATATCCTGATTGATGGCAAAATTTCCATGCGGGAACGGCGCAGCTTCAAGACAGCTTCCAAAAGTGGGGTAAGCAATGAGTGATCCGGATGAAATCTGGAGCGACTGCTCCTACCGCTATGAATTCTGCCAGTTAATTGATGACCTTATAAAAGACATAAAACATCTGGAATCTGAAACGGTCAGAACCCGATATGAGCTGAGCAGACATCTGGAATGTCCTTATAATGAATATCTGAGAAGTGATATTTTGTCCGATCTGGCCAGGAGATACAGCGATAATTCCGCTTATCAGATCTATATTCAGTTGTTATATAATAACCAGGATCCGATGGAATCCGATGAGTGGTGCGAACATATCTATCGCCTTGCTCATGGCCACGATGATTCTGAGTATTAGCAGTTAGTTACCACTGGATCAGCTTCCGTGAGGGTGGCTCTCACCCTCCGTGAAGCTGGGTCTAAATGAGGTTCTTCCGCAAAAACCCGTTTACTAAACGATTTATTAAACCTGAAGTGATAAAATAAAAGCATATATAGATAGAAAGGGTGGTAAAAAAATGGATTCACTGAATATTTCACGCTAATGA
>NZ_LGYO01000087.1 GCF_001263355.1 Acetobacterium bakii | reverse complement strand
CAACCAACCAAGAAGCAGCATCAGTGACGACATGAGAAATATCCTTTGCAGTAGCGAAAATATGAGAAGAGCCATACCGATGATTCTGCGTTTGATGATGAAAGAAGGAAAAAGAAGAAAGAAAAGGGAGAGGAAGGGAGGGGAGGGGGGAAGGGGGAAAAGAAGGAAAAGAAGGGGGAGAGGGAGGAAGAAGGGGGAGAAGAAGAGAGGAAAAAGGAGGGGGAGGGGAAAGAGGGGGGGGGGAAAGAAGAGAAGAAAAGAGAGAAGGAGAAGAAGGAGGGGGAGAAGAAAGAAGAGAAGGGGGGGAAGAGAAAGGGGAGGGAGGAGGAGGGAGGGAAGGAGAAGAAGGAAGGAAAGAAAGAGAGGGGGGAGGAGAAGGGGGAAGAGAGGAAAGAGAGGGAGGAGGGGAAAGGGGAAGGGGAGGAAGAGAGGGGGGAGGAGAAAAGAAGGAGGAAAAAAGAAAAGAAGAGGAAGAAGAAGAAAAAGAAAGAGAAAAAGAAGGAAGAGAAGGAAAGGAAGAAGAAAGAGAAGAAAGAGGAGAAGGGAAGGGAGAAGAGGAAGAAGGGAAAAAAAGGAAAAAAAAAGAAAGAAAAGGAGAAGAAAAGGAAGAAGGGAAAGAAGGAAAAGGAAAGGAAAGAAGGAAGGGAAAAGAGGGAGAAAGAGAAAAAGAAAAAAAAAGAGGGAAGGAAGAAGAAGGGGGAGGAAAAGGAGAGAAGGGAAGGGAAGAGGGAAGAAAAGAAGAAAAAAGGAAGAAAGGAGGGGGAGAGGGAGAAAGAAAAGAAAAGGGAAGGAAAAAGGAGGAGGAGGGGGGAAAGAAGAAAAAAAAGGGAGAAAGGGAGAAAAAAGAAAGAGAAGAAGAAAGAAAGAAAGAAAGAGAAAAAAAAAGAAAGAAAAGAAAGGAAGGGGAGGGAGAAAAAGAAGAGAGGGAAGAAAAGGAGGAAGAGAAAAAAAGAAGAGGAAGGGAGGAGAGGGAAAGGGAGAAAAAAAAAGGAAAAAAAAAGAAAAAGGAGGGAAAGGAGGAAGGGGAAGGAAGGAAAGAGGAAAAAAGGAAGGGAAGGGAGAAGAAAAAAAAGAAGGGAGAAAAGAAAAAGGAGAAAAAGAAGAGGAAGGAGGGAGGGGAGGAGGAAAAGAAGAAGAAGAAAAGAGAAAAAAAAAGGAAAAAAAGGGAGGGGAGGAAGAAAAAGAAAGAGAAGAAAAAAAAGAAAAAAAAGGAGGAGAGGAGGGGAAAGAGGGAGAAAGAGGAAGGAAAGGAAGAAAAAAAAAAGGAAAAGAAGGAAAAGGAAAAAGAGAAAAAGAGAAAGGGGAAGAGGGAGAGGGAGGGGGAGGGAAAAAAGGGGAAGAAGAAGAGGGAGGAAAAGAAGGGAGAAAAAGAGGAGAAGAAAAAAAGGGGGAAGGAGGGAGAGAAAGAAAAGGAGGAAAAAGGAGGAAAAGAAGAAGAAGAAAAAAGAAAGAGAGGAGAGGGGGAAAAAAAGAAGAGGAAAAAAGGAAAAGGGGGAAAGAGGAGGAGGGAGAAAAGAAAAAGAAAGAGGGGAGAAAGAAGGAAGGAGGGAAGAGAGAGGGGGAGGAAGAGGGAGAGAAAAGGGAAAAGGAAAGGGAAAAGGAAGAGGAAAAGGAAAAAAAGGAAAGGAAGGGAAAAAAGGGGAAGAAGAAGGGGGGAGAAGAAGGAAGAGGGAGGGAAAAGAAAAAGAAGGAGGGGAAGGAAGGAAGGGGAAGAAGGAAAGAAGGGGAGAAGAAGGAGAAAAAGAAGAAGGAGAAGAAAGAGAAAAAGGAAAAGAAGAAAGAGGAAAAGGAGGAGAAGAAGAAAAAGAAAGGAAAAAAGAAGGAAGAGAAAGGGAAAGAGGAGGAAAGGGGAAAGAAAAAAAAGGGGAGAAAGAAAGAGAGGGAGAAGGAAAAGAAAAGGGAGAGGGAAGGGAAGGAAGAGAGGGAGGAGAAGGAGGAGGAAAAAGAAAAAGAGAAAGAGGAAAAAGAGGGAAAGGAGAAGGAAAAAAGAAAAGAGGAAAAGAAGGGGGAGAGGGAGGGGGAAAAAGAAAAGAAAAAGGGAAGAAAGAAGGGGGGGAAGGGAAAGAAAAAGAAGAGAAAGAGGAAAAGAGAGGAGAGAGAAGGAAAAGGAAAGGAAGGGGGGAAGAGGAAGAAGAGGGGGGAAAGAAAAAGGAAGAAAGAAAAGAAGGGGAAAGAGGAAGGAAGGAAGAAAGGGAGGGGGAAGGAGGAAAAGGAGAAGAAGAAGAGGGAAGAAAAAGAAGGGAAAGAGAGGGGGGAGAAGGAGGAAGGGGGAGAGAAAGAGAAGGAGAAGGAGGAAGAGGAGAAGGAAAAAGGGGGGGGAGAGGGAAGAAAAGGAAAAAAGAAAGAGAAGAAGAGGGAGGAAGAGAAGGAGGGGGAGAAGAGGGAAGGGAAGGAAGAAAAGGAGAGGGAAAAGAGGGGGGAGAGAGAGGAAAAGAAAAAGGAAAAAAAGGAGGAGGGAGGGGAGGGGGAGAAGGGGGAAGAGGGAAAAGAAAAGAGGAAGGGGAAAGAGAAAAAGGAGGGGGAAAAGGAGGGAGAGGAGGGGAAGGAAAAAAAGAAGGAAGGAAAGGAAGAAAAGGGGAAAAAGAAAAGGGAAGAGGAGGGAAAGAAAAAGGAAAAAGGGAGAAAGGAGAGGAAAGAGAAAGGAAAAGAAGAAAGGGAGAAAGAAGGAGAGAGAAAAAGGAGAAAAGAGAGAAGGAGAAGAAAGAGAGAAAAGGAGGAGGGGAAAGGGGAAGAAGACGACCAATCTGCCCCTCCCG
>NZ_LGYO01000086.1 GCF_001263355.1 Acetobacterium bakii | reverse complement strand
TGGCAGTACTCTTATCGGCATTGCGCTTTTGGTCTTTTGGCATGGGCCGTTGGTTAAATGACACTATATTTGGATTAAAGTTGAATAAAATTTGTTGGTGGATGGTCTTTTGGCTTTGGCTGATTATTTCACGCTAAGAGTACTGCCAGTACACGCTAATGATACTGGCAGTATTTGAAAATGATACCATTGGTTCACAAAATGATACTGGTATTTCCTAAAAAGGGTTCATTAAAGATTCAATACAAAATCACGCATATTTATACTGCCAGAGCTGATAATGTGAGCACCATGTATAATGCGATCCATAATAGAATCAGCCAGAACACCACCACCGAGACGAGCATGCCACTCCTCGATCTTATACTGTGTGCAGAAAATGGTAGCACCGTTGTCATAACGGCGTTCGACCAGTTCAAACAGAAAATGGAGTTCATCATCAGAAAGATCTGTAATTAACCATTCATCAAGGATCAACAAAGGGTAATTCGTATATTTTTTGAGTTCCCTGCTTTGCCCATTCGGCTGGATCTTTGCTTCGCTGTATTCCATCAGAAGGTCTGGCAAGCGAATATACCGTGTGCGAATGCCCTGTTTACAGGCTTCTTTTCCAATGGAACAAGCCAGATACGACTTTCCCGAGCCAGTGAACCCGCAAACAACGATATTCTGATTATTGCTGATAAAAGTACAGGAAGCAATTTCCAGAATCAGATCTTTGTCAAGATGTCGCTCGGCAAAGAAAACATCCTGAATGGCGGCATTTGGAATTCTAAATCGGGCCCGTTTTATCAGGCTTGCAACACGCTTGTTATGCTTTTCCTGATAAATATAATCAACAATCATTTTCATACGCTCGTCAAAAGACAGGGTGGCATAAATAGTATCTTTCGCCTGTCTGTCAATCACCTGAATCATTTCTTCCAATTGAATTTCGCGGAGTTTGCGGCGGGTTTCATCATTAATCATTGTCGTAACCGCCGTAGTAAGATGCCCCGCGGATAAAACCGGTGGTACTGGCTGTTTCAGCTTGATGAGCGGCATCCCGGTCTTTGGCATAAAGGATATCTTCGCCAGAGGCTAATATCGGATCGAGATGTTTGTATCTCGGCGAACGAAGTGTTTTGAGGGCCATTTCACAGGCATTTTCAAGCCGCGCCGCCGAATATTTTTTAGCCAGTTTCAGTATCGACTTCGACGGATCAAAAGCTCTTTCCGGGAGACGGGTATTTTCGAAAATCAGCTGAATCACCATCAAAGTGGAATCACCGATTCCCTGAGCTTCTTTCAT
>NZ_LGYO01000085.1 GCF_001263355.1 Acetobacterium bakii | reverse complement strand
CCGGCTGTCAATGCCTTTTTTATTTTATTTAAATGACAGTGTTCTCTTATAATTTAAAATCTGACGCGATTTTCTACTCCGACCTTTCATTACATTTTAAATCTTGTCCCCATAAACCCAAATTAAATAGAATCGGAGTCAGGCTCATTCCTTCTTTTGTCAAAGAATATTCAACTTTGGGCGGTACCTCGTTATATGCTTTCCTATGGACAATACCACACTCTTCTAATTCCTTTAATGAACTGGTTAGCATCATACTGGTTATCCCCTTGATCTGCCTCTTTAATTCATTATAACGGACCGTTTGCTCACCTAATGTACAGATTATCGGTAATTTCCACTTTCCATCAATTAACTTAAGTGCATAGGTAACCGTACACCCAGGATTGCTACAATGTTTGTCATTACCAGAATCGCCCTTCGCAATCGGGCAGCTTTCTCCGTTTATACAATGATTGTCTTTCATTATTTCTCCATTACTCAGAAATTTCATAGTAAGTCACTAATTTATGCCTACTTGTTTTATATTCTTTTATTGTTATAATCATACAAGATCCAACAAAATAAATCAATATTTATCAGGAGGTAAAAATGAACGAAGTAATTAGTTATTTAAATGAATGCGGTGTGTTTTTTATCAGTACCGTCGATGGCGCTAAACCAAAGGTCCGCCCTTTTGGATTTGTAATGGATTATGAAGGCAAACTTTGTATCTGCACCAGTAATAAAAAACCATTTTTCAGTCAGATTAAATCGAACCCATCTGTTGAAATCTGTTCTTCAAAAGGTGCCAAATGGATGCGACTTCAAGGAAATGCAGTTGTTTGTACCACACCTGAATCCCAGGCAAAAGCCTTAGCGGTTATGCCAATGCTATCTGGTATGTATTCGGTTGGAGATGGATCATTTGAAATCATCGCCATTGAAGATGGTATTGCCGATTTTAATACCATGACCGGCGAACATCACCAGGTTACTCTATAATTTACGCTTTCATCTTAAGGGGGTTATGCTTAATGCATAACCCCTTCTAATGTTATTTTCCGACTGTCAGAATCGATTATGACTGTTAATTTCTGTTTCATTACCGGAGAAAATAATCAACTTATGTTATAAGATCTAGTTTCATGATGCTCAAATTGCTGAGTCCTTTTTAAGCGTTTCTTTTTTCTTTGCAACACTTACCCTTTTTTCTTGCATTTTCCGCATATATCCATTATAGTAATAATAACTGGACTGATCATTAATGTTCAGTTAATTCTTCGTGTGTTCGTGACCTTCCACACGTAAATCAAAACTAAAGGAGTTTTTTTTATGCGAAAAATCAGTGTTCTCTTTGTTACCCAGGCGGCTGTTATTGCTGCAATGTATGTGGTTCTGACCTTTGTGTCCAGCTCACTGGGTTTGGCCAGCGGTGAAATCCAAATTCGACTCTCAGAAATGCTCTGTATCCTGCCTGCCTTTACACCGGCAGCCATACCAGGCCTTTTTCTCGGCTGTTTACTGAGCAATCTCTTAACCGGATGTACTTTGATCGATATTGTCTTTGGCAGCCTGGCAACCCTCATTGCAGCGGTTTTCAGTTATCAGCTGAGAAACCACAAATACCCGCTTCTGGTTACCCTTCCGCCAGTTGTTGTTAATATGATCATAGTACCATTTATTTTAAAATTCAGTTACGGCATCCCCTTATCAATCCCTGTCATGATGGCAACTGTGGGTATTGGTGAAGTGATCTCATGTGTTGTTTTAGGCTCAGTTTTGTACTTTGCCCTGGACAAACGTCGGGTTATTTTTCATCAAAGTTAATATGATATCTGCTGCCGTTGAAGTGAAGATGTGCAACTCAGTCGCAGCTAGCGCTGCGCCGTCGTCGCGCCAGTCGCCAGATGGCTCCTGGCTAAAAAAATAAAGAAGGTATAAAAACCCAAGTGAACTTACACTGCGTTCGTCTAAATGACTCGCAGCATGACTGCCGTTAAATGAAGACGTGCAACTCCGTCGCAGCTAGCGCCTGGACAACTGTTTTAAATTACGCTCGGTTTAAGCCGGGCTGGAACTCCGTCTCCGCTCTGCTGCGCCTCCGTTGTGGGGCTACGCCCCATAAAAAAATAGCTATGTAACACTTGATTTTAAGGATTCGTCTAACAACCATCTTTTAAACCGACGTTGGTTTGAAAAACGAAGACGTGCAACTCAGTCTCCGCTACGCTGCGCCTTCGTCGCGGGCTTCGCCCTATAAAAAACAGATCTATGATCATAGATCTGTTTTTTTGCACGTCTTCATTTTTCGCGCAAAAAAAAGTCCCGCAACGTCCTATCCTCCCAGGCAGTTACCCACCAAGTACTTTCGGCGCTGGAAGACTTTACTGCTGTGTTCGGTATGGGAACAGGTGTAGCCCTTCCGCCATCGTCGCGAGACTAATTAAAAACTATTAAATTATGATTGCATGAAACATAGTGTATTCATGATCTTTTTAAGGGATGGTATTTTCTAAGATTTCTTATCCGGAGTCGGATAAGAAATCTTAAAAAATGCCGAACGCTCGTCATCTTTCGCACGCTCTCGCTTTGCTCAATACGGGTTTTCTACGAAAACCCGGACGATCATTCAAAACAGCATAGTGTAAACACGGTTGGATCAAGAAATAGGAAGAATAGTAAAGGTAAGAAAAAGAAGGAGAAAGAATTAGAAGGAAAGAAGAGAAAGAAGGGAGGAGAAAAGGGGAGAAAAAAAT
>NZ_LGYO01000084.1 GCF_001263355.1 Acetobacterium bakii | reverse complement strand
ATCGATACGTCGGATGCAGAACAGATGTCAGGCGTCGAAAAAGTAATAACCCATAAAGATGTTAAAGGAATTAATCGAATCACATTTCCAATTGCCAATCCATGGGCTAAGGCAAATGGATTTGATCATTCAATTTTAGTATCAGAAAAGATATATAGATATGGCGATATTGTCGCTGTTGTTGCAGCACGAACCAAGAAAGAAGCCCGGGAAGCGGCAAAAAAAGTAACCTTTGAATATGAACAGCTGCCAGAATATTTAAATATCCTTGAAACCATGGCCATTGATGCACCCCAGGTCAATCCTGAATACCCGAATATTTATATCGAAGCACCACTTGTTAAAGGTCAGGATACCAGAGAAGTGATTAAGAATTCGCCTCATGTTGTTGAAGGAAGTTTCTATTCTCAACGTCAGCCACACCTTGTCATTGAGCCTGATACCAATCAGGCGTACTTTGACGAAGAAGGCCGACTCACTGTACAATGCAAGAGTTTGGCACTTGGCCTCACAAAAGGAGTTATCTCTGCCGGCATTGGGTTCCCAGTGGAGAATATTAGAATTATTGAAAATCCTACTGGGGCAAGTTTTGGATATGCAATTTCACCACTAATGCCGGCAATCGTGGCAGTTGCCGCCATGGCTACTGAAAAACCGGTGACGGTGACACTCAGTTATGAAGAACATCAGCATATTACCGGGAAGCGGGCACCATCTTTCTCAAATGCAAAACTTGCCTGTGATGAAAAAGGAAAGCTGACAGCAATCGAATATGAAATGGCCTATGATAAAGGCGCCTATACAGAGACAGCAGGTATACTGGTTCAAAAGGGTCTGCGTTTCATGGGGGCTCCGTATACAATACCCAATGCCATGGGTCTCTCTAAAACGGTTATTTCCAACCATACAAATTCCACAGCCTATCGGGGGTTTGGTTCTCCTCAGTGTTATACCTGTTCGGAACAGCTCATGGATATGCTGGCGGAAAAAGTTGGCATGGATCCGTTGGAGTTTCGCTATATCAATGTCTACCGGGAAGGAGATGTCAGCCTGAATGGTAATCAATTCGACGTATATCCCATGGTTGAGATACTGGATAAGCTGAGACCCAGTTACCGGGAAGCATTAGAAAGAGCAAAAAAAGAATCCACGCCTGAACTGAGAAGAGGTGTGGGGATTGCCTGTGGGGAATACAATGTTACCAGCGGGCCGAATGATCACGCCGAGGTCGCTCTGGGACTTAATCCGGATGGAACGGTGACCCATTATAACACTTGGGAGGATCAGGGACAAGGAGCAGATATCGGGACACTTGTGCATACCCATGAAGCACTCAGACCACTGGGATTGCGACCGGATCAGATCAGTCTGTGTATGAATGATACGGCACTGGCACCGATCACAGGACCGGCAGCCGGCAGCCGTTCCCACTACATGGCTGGCAACGCAACGATTAATGCGGCTGAACAACTGATGAACGCCATGCGTAAAGACGATGGAACCTATCGTACTTATGCTGAAATGGTCAGAGAAGAAATTCCAATAAAATATTTAGGTATCTCAGACACGACGGGACAGACCACTGATATGGATCCTAATACTGGTCAGGGAAATCCCACCGCCGAGTATACTTTCGGTGTATTTATGGCAGAGGTTGAGGTTGAAGTGGCTACTGGAAAGACCAAAGTGCTCAGCATGAAATGTATTGCCGATGTTGGTGTTGTAGGTAACTTTTTAGCGGTTGAAGGGCAGGCTTTTGGAGGAATGGAACACGGAATCGGGATGGCACTGTCAGAGGATTACGATGATATTCAAAAACATATAAGCCTCATTGGCAGCGGATTCCCCTTCATTAATATGATCCCGGACAATATGACGGTTGAATTTATCGAAACTCCGAGACCGACTGGACCTCACGGTTCATCAGGCTGTGCGGAAGCGTTCCAGAGTTCCCCTCATGTCGCTGTTATTAATGGCATTTACAATGCCTGTGGTGTGAGAGTTAAAGAATTGCCGGCCAGACCGGAAAAGGTAAAGGCACTTTTAGAAGCGAAAGCAGAAGGTCGTGAAATAGAACAAAAGAAATATTTCCTCGGTTCCGATTTGCACGAGACGATCGATTACATTAAAGCAAACCCCGTGACTGTTGGGTAATTCGATAAAGCTGAACGAATATTTTGATGACATAACAGTGGCAATAGATTCATTTATATTGTCACTGTTATGAATTTCTTAAATTTAAACCGATGAGGACAATGCTATGGATATGATGAAACTTGAAAATTTTAAAAAAAAATGCACCAGAGATGAACCGGTATTTTGCACAAACCAGTGCCCTCTCGGTGTTGATGTCAAAAAAATGGCAGCCAGAATTGCTTTAGGAGATTTTACGGGGGCCTACAAATATTATAGCAATCAGGTGCTCTTTCCGGAGATGATCAGCAGATTTTGTGACAACCCCTGTCAAACAGTCTGTTTAAGAACAAAAATAGATGAAGCAGTATCGGTAAGAAAGCTTGAGAAGGCTTGCTGTGATTACGCTGGCACAAAAGAAACACAAAAATATTATATCTCCCGAAAGAAAAAATGCATTGCCGTTATCGGTGGGGGACTTGGAGGATTGAGTTGTGCCGTCAAACTGGCCAGAAAAGGCTATGATGTCAACCTTTTCGAAGAAAAAAACGGTTTGGGAGGATATCTAAGGGAATCGAACAGTCTGGTTCCTCTCCAGATTATCGAAAAAGAATTAGGACGAATCATCCAGGAAGATGGTATAAGACTCCATTTAGGTACAAGAATAAGCACGCTTGATGAAATTGAATTTGACGCTCTTTACATAGCAACGGGATGGGGCGGCGATGCCTTTGGTTGTGGCCAGGGATTTGACCCGAATTCGCTGGGCACACGAGTGAATGGTGTTTTTGTCAGCGGAAGTACAATGAAACGAAGCGAAAGTTCTGTTTTGATTCCCATGCGGGAAGGGATTCATGCAGCTCAATCCATTGAAGTCTATCTCAAGATTGGAACAATGGGAGGGGATGCCGGCTGTCATGAGGTCATTCCATCACAACTCAGCGTGGATATCACCGGAGTGGTGAAGGACGAGCGAATCGTGATTGAAAATCAAGAATCATATACTGAGCAGGAAGCGATAGCAGAAGCACAGAGATGTCTGCAATGCAGGTGTGATAGTTGTATGACATCCTGCGAGATGCTGTCGTTTTTCGAAAAAACCCCTAAAAAGCTCATCGATGATGTTGAAGCTTCAATGAACATCATAAAAGCATTCACGACAAATGTTGCTTCGCGGGAGATCAACTCCTGTAATGCCTGTGGTTCGTGTAAAGAGGCATGCCCGGA
>NZ_LGYO01000083.1 GCF_001263355.1 Acetobacterium bakii | reverse complement strand
AAAAAGAAAGGGAGGAAGGAGGAGGGGGAAAGAGGGAGGGAGGAAGAAAAGAGGAAAGAGAGGAGAGGAGGGGAGAGGAAGAGGGGGAGGAAGGAAAGGAGAAAGGAGAAGGAGGAGGGGGGGGGGAGAGGGGGGGAAAAGAGAAAGGGGGAGGAAGAAAGAGGAGAGGAGGGGGAGGAGAAGAAAAAGGAGGGGAGGGAAGAGGGGAGGGAGAGGGGGAGGAGGGGGAGGGAGGAAGAGGGGAGAAAGGAGAAGGAGGAAAAAGAAGAAGGAGAGAAGGAGGGGGGGGGGAAGGAGGAGGGGAAAGAGAAGGGAAGGAGGAAGGGAAAGGAGGGGAAAGGGAGGAGGAAAAGGAAGAAAGGGAGAGGGGAAAAGAAGGGGGGGAGGAGGGGAAGAAAGAGAAGAAAGGGAAAGAGAGGGAAAAAGAAGGGGAAGGAGGGGGAAAGGAGGAAAAGAGAAGGGAGAGAAAAGAAGGAAGAGGGGGAAAGGGAGGGGGGGGGGGGGAAGGGGGAGGAGAAAGGGGAGAAGAGGAAAGAGAAAAGGGAGAGGGAGGGGGGGGGAGAGGGGGAGAAAGAAGGGAAAAAAAAGGAAGAGAGGGAAAGGGAGGAGAAAGGGAGAGGAGAGAAAGAAGGGAAAAAAGAAAGAAAAAAAAAGAGGGAGAGAAGGAAAAAGAAGAGGGGAAGAAGAAGAAGGAGAAGAAAAGGAGGGAGGAAAAGGAGAAAAAGGAAAAAGAGGGAAAAGGAGGGAGGAAGAAAAAGGAAAAAGAGGGGGGAAGAAGAGAAGAAGGGAAAAAAGAGAGGGAAGAAGAAAGAAAAAAGAGAGAGGAGAGGGAGGAGGGGAAAAGGGAAGGGAGAAGAAGGGGGGGAGGAGAAAAAGGGGAAGAAAAAGAGGAGAAAAGGGAGGAGAGAGGAGAGAAAAAGGAGGGGAGGAGAAAAAAGGAAGAGGGGGAGAGAGGAAAGGAAGAAGAAGGGAAAAAGGGAGGAGAGGGAGGAGGAGGAGAAAAAGGAGAGGGAGAAAGAAGGAAGGAAGAAGGAGGGGGGAAGAAGGAAAGAGAAGGGGAAGGAGGGAGGAAAAGGAGAAAAGGAGAAAGAGAAGGGAGAAGAGAGAGAAGAGAGGAAGGGGAGAAAGGGAGAAAGAAAAGAAAGAGGAGGGAAAAAAAGGAAGAGGGGGAGGAGGAGAAGGGGAGGAAGAGGAGGGGAAAGGGAGGAAAGGAAGGGGGGAGAGAGGAGGAAAAGGGGGGGAAGGGGAGAGAGGAGAGGGGGGAAAGGGGAAAAGAGAGGGGAGGAAGAGAGGAGGAAGAGGAGGGGAAAAAAAGAAGAGGGAAGAAAGAAGGAGGAAAGGGAAGGAAAAAGAAGGAAGGGGAAAGAAAGAGGGGGAAGAGAGGAAGAGAAGGAAGGAGGAGGAAGGGGGGGAGGGAAAAGAAGAGGAGGGAGAGGGGAGGAAGAGGAAAAAAGGGGGGAGGGAGAAGGAAAGAGAGAGGGAGAGGAGAGGAGGGGAGGAGGGAGGGGAGGGGAAGAGGGAAGGGGGAGGAGAAAAGAGAGGGAAGGAGAAGGGGGAGGGGAGGGAGGAAGGAAGGGAGGAGGAGGGGAAGAAAGGAAAAAGGAAAAAGGAAGGGAGAAGAAGGGAAGGAGAGGAAGGGAAGGAAAAAAGGAGGAAGGGAGGAGAGAGGAAGGGGAAAGAAGAGGAAGGGGGAGAGGGGAAAGGGAGGGGAAGAGAAGGAAAAAAGGAAGGGAGGAAGGAAGAAGAAGAAAAAGGGAGGAAAAAAGGAAGGGAAGAAGGAGGGAGGGAAGGGAGAAAGGGAAAAAAAGGGAGGGAGAGAGAAAGGGGAGGAAGAAGAAGGGGAGAGGGAAGAAAGGAAAGAGGAAAGGAGAGAGGAGGGGGGAGGGAGGGGGGAAAAAAGGGGAAGGGAAGGGGAGGAGGAAAAGGAAGGGAGGAGAAAGGAGGGAGAAGAGGAAAAAGGGAGAAGAGAGGAGGAAGAAGGAAAGGGAAAAGAGGGGAGGAAGGGAGGGGAAGAGGGGGAGGAGGAGGAAAAGGGAAAAGAAGAAGGGGAGAGAGGGAGAAGAAGGAGAGAGGGAAGAAGGGGGAGAGAGAAGGAGGGAGAAAGGGAGGAGGGGAAGGGAGAGGGAAGAGAAGGGAGAAAGGGGGAAGGGGGAGGGAAAGAAGAGGAAAGGGGAGGGGGAAAAGGGGAGGAAGGGAAGGAAGGAGGGGGGGAAGGAAAAGAAGAGAAAGAAGGGGAAAAAGAAGGGGGAGAGGGAAAAGGAAGAGGGGAGGGGAAAGAGGAAAAAGGAGAAAAAGAAAAGAAAGAAGAAGGGGGGGAAGGGGGAGGGGAAGAGAGAGAAAAAAGAGGGGAAAGAGAAGGGGAGGAAGGAAAGGAAAGAGGAGAAAAAGAAGGAGAGGAAGAAAGAGGAGGAGAGGGAGGGGGGAAGGGGAGGAAAGAGAAAAAAAAGGGGGAAGGAGAAGAGGAAGAAGGAGAAGGAGAGGGAGAGAAAAAGGAAGAAGGAGAAAAAAGAGAGGGAAAGGAGGGGGAGGAAAGAGGAGGAGGAGAAGGGGAAGAAGGAAAAAGAAAGGGAGGAAGGAAGGAAGAGGGAAAAGGAGGGGAGGGAGGAAGGGGGAGGGAAAAAAGAGGAGGAAGAGGAAAAAAGGAAGGGAAGGGGAAGGAGAGAGAAGAGAGGGGAAGAGGGAGAGGAGGGGGAGGGAAAGGAAAAAAAGGAGGGAGGAAAGGGGGAGGGGAGGGGGAAAAAGAAAGAGAAAAAGGAGGGGAAGAGGGGAGGGGGGAAGGAGAAGGGAAAGAGGGGGAAGAGGGAGAGGGGGAGGGGGAAGAAGAAGGAGAAGAAAGAGAGGAAGGAAAGGAAAGAGAAAGGGGAGGGGAAGGAGAAAGAGAGGGAGGGAGAAAAGGGGGGGGAGGGAAAAGGGAAGAAGAGGGAAAGGGAGAGGAAGGAGGGGGGAAGGGAGGGGGAGGAGGAGAAGAAGGGGAAGAGGGAGGAGGGGAAGGGGGAGAGGGAGGAGAAGGAGGAGGGGGAGAAGGAGGAGAAAAGGAGGGAAGGAGGAAAAGGAAGGAAGGAAAAGAAGGAGGGGGAGGGGAAAGAAAGAGGAAGGAGGAGAAAAAAGGAGGAGGAAAAGGGGGGAAAGGAAGGGAAGGGGGGGAAGGGGAAGAGGAAGGGGAAAGGGAAGGGGAAAGGGGAGAGAAAGAGGAAGAAAAAGAGAGAGGAAAGAAGGAAGGAGGGAGAAAAGAGGGAGGGGGAGGGGAGAAAGAAGAAGAGGGAAAAAGGGGAAGGGGGGAAGAGGAGGGGGGGAAAAAGAGAAGAGAGGGAGGGGGGAGGAGGAGGAGGGGAAGAAGGGGGAAGAAGGGGAGGGAGAGAAAGAAGGAAAAAGGGGGGGAGGAGAAGAGGGGGAGAAAGGAGGGGAAGAAAGAGGAGGAGGAAAAGGGGGGAAAGAAAAAGAAAGAGAAAGAGGAAAAGGGAGAGGGGGAGAGGGGGAAGGGGAAGGAGGGGAAGGGGGGGGGGAGGAAGGGAAGGAAGAGGGAGAAAGAGGGAAAAGAAGAGAAGAAGGGGGGGGAGGGGGGGGAGGAGAGGGAGGGGGAGGAAGAAAAGAAAGGGGGGGAAGGGGGGGGGAGAGGGGAGGAGGAGGAGGGGAAGAAGAAAAGAAAGAAGGAAGAGGAGGGGGAGAAGGGGGAGGGGAGAAAGGAGGGGGGGGAGGAGAAAGGAAAGGAAGGGGGGAAGAGGGAAGGAAGGAAAAGGAAGAAGGGAAAGAAGGGGGAGGGGGGGGGAAGGGGGGGGGAGAAAGGGAAAGAGAAGAAAGGAAGAGGAGGGGGGGAGAGGAAGAAGGGGAGGAAAGAGAGGAGGGGGAGAAAGAAAAGGAAGGGAGGGGAGGGAGGGGGGGGGAGAGGGAGGGAGGGAGGGAGGAGGAGAGGGAGGGGGGAGAAAGGGAGAAAGGGGGGGGAGGAGGGAAAAAAGAAGAAGAAGGGGGAAGGAAAGGGGAGGGGAGGGAGAAAGAGAAAAAGAAGGGAGGAAGGGGGGAGGAGGGGAGGAAAGAGGAAAGGAAAGGAGAGAAGGGGAAGAAAAAGGAGGAGGAAGGAAAGAGGGGGGGGGAGGGGGAGAGGGAGAAAGAGGGGAAAGGAAGGAGGGAAGGGAAGGGGAAGGAGGGAAAGGAGGAAGGGGAGGAGAAGGGGAGGGAGGGGGGGGGAAGGGGGGGAAAGGAGGAAGAGGAGAAAGGAAAGGAGAAGAGGGAGGAGAGGGAGGAGGAAGGGAAGGAGAGGAAGGAGGGGGAGAGGGAGGGGGAGGAGGAGGAAGAGGAGGGGAGGGGGGAAGAAGGAGGGGAGAAGAAAAAAGAGAGGAAGAAAAGGAAAAGGGAAAAGAAGAAAGAGAGGGAAGAGAGGAAAAAGGAGAAGAAAAAAGAGAGGGAGGGAAGGAAGGAGGAGAAGGAAAGAAAGAAGAAGAAAGAAAAGGGAGA
>NZ_LGYO01000082.1 GCF_001263355.1 Acetobacterium bakii | reverse complement strand
AAATTGATTCTAAAACTGACGAATATGTCAAAAAAACAAGAAGATTTAGCGGTCATGATGGCCGCTATTCTTTTTAAATTTACGGCAATGGCTGCCAGCTTTGCCTGCTTGGACATCGCAACCAGACCGTAACTTTTTGCCCGGCCTAGTTCATGGAATCGTTTGAGCTCCGCATTTTTCCCTTCAATGCTGGCTCTTTTTTTATACTTCTCTTTAAATTTATTGGTTTTCTGACTTTGGGAGATTTCATAGAATTCTATTGTATTGATCCCGGTATAGAGTATTTTTCGCACTGCTTTTTTGGCACAGTCATCGTGTTTCGATCACCGTTTCCAGATAGTCTTGCATGACCTGTTTGGCCTCTTTATGATCGCTGATTTCTTTGTAGTCTGGCACTTCCGGTAGATTTTCCAGTTCTTCTTGCGTTTCTGCCTGATAGGTTTTTATGATCTTTCGGGCCAGGTATCTTCGGGGTTGATGTCCAGAAAATAGAGATAGGTCAGGTTAAAACTGGCTTCAACGATCACTTTTTCGTCAGAAAGATTGTAGATATGCTCCAGAAACAAAAGCTTACACATCAGTTCGGGTTCTTTGGCGGGACGTCCAAAATTCTGACAGTAGGTATCTTTCAACAGTTCATTGATAAAGCTAAAATCAACCGCTTTTTTAATCTGTTTTAGGATATGATTATCCGGAATTTTATTGTATAATAAGCAATGGAATGATGATTGTTTTGATTGCGGTCGAAGCATGATTTTTCCCCCTGACTGGTTGGTTTTGTTTGCACTTAGTATACCAGACAGGGTTATTTTTTTTACTCATTTTTATACCTATTTGCTCTTTTATGTGCCTAATCTCATCACATTTCCATGCGGCCACTGGACTTTTTCGTACGGTGCTATTTCCACTGAATTTTTTGACTTTTTCACAGGTCCCGAAACGTCCTTTTGTGTTCCTCGTATCATAATGTATGAATAGGCGAAATAATCTGTTGCAAAAAAGAGCTATAAGTAGTAGAATGATAATCAACAAAGATAATAAACATAAAATTGAATCAATATGAAACAATTTTTCTTATGGCGTTTCGATTTATGACAAACATGGTCAAAAATATTGCATTAACTATGAATTGCTGATTCCGGTCTTGAGAAGCGTAAAAATTAGTGGAGGTTTAGAAAATGAAAACTTGTTTAGGAATAACGATTGGCGATCCGGCAGGAGTTGGTCCAGAAATAACATTGAAAGCAATGATGAATTCCGAGGTCTTGAAAGCGACAGTTCCAATTGCCATTGGTGATAAACGGGTATTGGAGAAAGCGAAGTCCATAATTGGCTCCAGCTGGGAATTGATAGAAATTGATTGTATAGAGGACATTGATTCGATCAGAGGCAGCTGTTTTTATTATTTGAATATAAACTCTATTGGAGAGCAACTATGGGAATATGGTAAGGTTGATAAAATTTGTGGAGCCGCCGCGTTTAGTTATATTACGAAGGCCATTGATTTGGCGATGTCAAAAAAAATTGATGGGGTTGTAACCGCGCCGATTAATAAAGAAGCCTTTAATTTAGCGGGATATCACTTTTCGGGACACACAGAAATTTTTGCCCATCAAACTAAGGCAGAAAAGTTCAGAATGCTGTTAACTGGGAAGAAATTAAAAGTCATTCACGTGACAACCCATTCCTCAATGCGGAAAGTATGTGATTTGATCACCTGTGATCGTGTCTTTGATACGATTGTTCTGGCCGACCAAACCGCAAAATTATTGGGAAAAAGTAATCCGGTTATCGGGGTTGCTGGCTTTAATCCTCATAGCTCAGAAAATGGATTATTTGGAGAGGAAGAGGAAAAAGAAATAACTCCAGCAATCAAGAAAGCCCAGGCAGTAGGAATAAATGTTGTGGGACCGATTTCACCCGATACTGTTTTTGTGAAAGCGCTTGGTGGGGATTATGACATTGTTGTAGCAATGTATCATGACCAGGGACATATCCCGCTGAAGCTGGAAGGTTTTAAGATGGATCCTTTGACAAAAGCGTTTACGTCACTAAGTGGTGTTAATTCCACTGTAGGATTGCCTATTATTCGAACATCGGTTGATCATGGGACAGCCTTCGATAAAGCAGGAACTGGTGAAGCAAATGAAGAAAGCATGATTGAAGCGCTGCTCATGGCCGCTAAAATGGCGGAAAATCAAAAGATATTATGATTCGATTATTGGTTATTGCAGATGATTTTACAGGCGCTTTAGACACAGCTATTCAATTTAACCGGAAAAATATACCGACTTATGTTACCATGGATTTAGCGGTAGATTATCAAAAATTGAATCAAAAATTTGAAATACTTGTCATTAATACGGAAAGTCGCCATTTGAATTCTGAAGAAGCTTATAGTCGAATCCAATGGATCACTCAAAACGCAATGAAAGCGGGAGTGCGTTATTTTTATAAAAAAACGGATTCAACATTAAGGGGAAATCTGGGGAGTGAATTAACAGCTTTAAAAGAGACAACAAAAACAAAGGCACTGATGTTTATTCCGGCCTTTCCAAAGAATAATCGGGTGACCAGGAATGGACTTCACTATGTTGACGGTGAACTTCTTCATCAGACCGCTTTTGGAAAAGATCCTTTTAATCCGGTAAAAACAAGCAACGTTGCAGAGATATTAAAAGAACAGAGCAAGTTGAAAATGGTGAATATTGTTGATGCAGATGTCGCCGCTTCTGCAATTAACGAGGGTGATATCTATATTTTTGATGGCGAAACAATGGCAGATTTAGATACTGTAGGAGAATGTATCAAAAGATTGGATGGATTAAAAGTTATGGCCGGTTGTGCGGGGTTTGCAGAAATTTTGCCAGATCTGCTATTACTCAGAAAAAGCTGTCAAAAAACTGAAATAAAGGATGAACGGTTTGTTTTTCTGTCTGGAAGCGTGAATGAAAAAGCACTGATGCAATTAAATGAAGCAGAAAAAAATGGCAACACGTTGATAAAATTATCAGATGAATTAAAACTCAGTGAAAATTTAAATGATTCAGATTTGTTAAATCAGATCGACCAAGCGGTTGAAAAAGCCTGGCGGGAAAAAGGGGTCGTTTTAATTTGCAGTATAACAGATAATGAAGAATTAAAAAAAACGATCGAAAAAGGAATGGAAAAAGGCTTAAGCCTTGAGAAAATCAGAAGCAGAATCGCTCAGAATATGGGCGTTTTAATAAAGAAAATAAGCGAAAAATTATCTATTGTAAACCTGGTTGTTTTTGGTGGAGATACATTACTCGGAGTTGTAAAAGCTTTGGATGCTCAAAGTTTTGTGCCAATGGAAGAAATCGCTTCTGGGGTCGTGCTTTCGAAATTGGTCAGTGAAAACCATGCGATTAATATTATTACAAAGGCCGGTGGCCTTGGAGATCCTGACATTATTAAGGTGATTACGAATTATTTAAAAGCAAAAGCAATTTAGGTTTATATCAATGAATTTTGTAAGGGTTTAAAAATAATTTGCACAAGGAGAGTAAATGGAAACCATCAATGTTTTGGCAATTTTGCCGTATCCTGGATTAAAGGAATTACTCATACAAGCTGTTGAAGAACATGATAACCTGAATGTTGATATTTTTGTAGGTGACATGCAGGAAGGTGTGAACATCCTAAAAAATGTGTCTGATAAAGACTATGATGTGATTATTTCACGAGGTGGGACAGCAGAACTTATCGAAAAAGAAACTGAAATTCCGGTTATCTATTTAGAAATTTCAGGCTATGATATGTTGAGAATATTTAAATTAATTCAAAATTATACTGGGAAACTTGCAGTTGTCGGGTTTTCTAAAATTCTTGAAAGTGTAACGACCCTTTGCGACCTTTTGCGTTATGATATTGATAAATTTGAATTGAAGACTCAAAATGATGTTTATCCGATATTGGAAGAACTTAAAGAAAAGGGATACAATTTTGTTGTCGGTGATGTTATTACGACCAAAGCGGCAGAAACAATGGGATTAAATTACGCACTATTGACCTCTGGAAAGGAAAGCATTGAAAAGGCTTTGAAGGAGGCCATAAAGTTATGCAGGCAGTTATCGAAAAGTGTTAAGGAAAAAGAGATTTATAAACGAGTTTTAGAGCATGAGGTCATTTATCTGGAAGTTTATGGTGCTGATGGTGAGCGAATCTATTCAAACCAGAAACTTGACTTATTTCATCAAGTTCTGAAATCGGGGAATCTTTATAATTATTTTGAGAAGGTTGATTATAATCAGAAAATAAATTTTCATAAAAGCATCGATGGTGAAATCTGGAACATTATGGGGGAACAAGTGTCGTTAACACAGGATAAAGAGGGATATTTATTTTATGGAAGAAAAAGGCTGGACATAAAATCGATTGAAGAAGAAGTCATTACTTTGGATAATAAAAAACAGCGGCAGCAAATTCGACTTTCAAGTTTTGAAAGTAGTAATGATACCATGAAAAAAGCGATTCAGCAAGCGGAAAAGAGTAGTAAAAATCGGAGAGCACTTTTAATTTCTGGGGAAAAAGGCACCGGCAAGGATGAAATTGCATTGGCCATTCATCGGGAACGTCCAAAAAATGACAAGGTATTTATAAAATTTGATTGTTCGCGATTAAATAAAAATAATAGGGACCAGATTTATGAAAATCTGACAAAAATTATTATTGACCAAAAGGATTTTACTTTATTTTTCGAGAAAATTAACGAGCTCCCTTTAGAGTTCCATCAAGATCTGCTTATTTTGCTGAATCAGTTTGAAAAAATTCCGGGAAGTATGTTTATTTCAGCAACAACTGAATCCATACCGGTATTAATTGAGAAAAATCGCTTTTCAATAGAGCTTTATGAAAAACTCGGAAGAGAATCTATTTACTTGCCATCTTTACGGGAACGGTCAGAGGATATCAATAATCTGTGTAGTCTCTTTATTGGTGAAATCAATGTAAAGTACGGAAAAGAGGTAATTGGAATTGATGAGGATGGCATCTTGCTATTGAAGCATTATCGATGGAACTACAATGTTAAGCAGTTGCGGCATGTTTTGGAATCATTGGTACTTAATTCTAAAAGCTCTTATCTGAGTGCATTTCAAATTTCTACAGTGTTAAAACAGGAATCAGCATTATCTGAGGTAAAAAAACAGGATTCCTACTATAACATAAATGTTGACCGTTATTTGGATGACATCACCAAAGAAATTATTGAAATTGTATTGAATGAAGAGCATCTAAATCAGTCTAAAACGGCCAAGAGACTTGGCATTAGCAGAAGTACTCTCTGGAGAAAAATAAACTAGCTTCAAAACGAAACATAAAATGGTCAAAATAGGATTGTAAACGATTCTTAACGATGATATTATTAGCTTGCGAAGTGATCAAGACGGTTATGTATTTCAAAATGAAACATATCTGACGGATGGATTCAATTTTTTTCAAAACGTTATCAATCTTTGTTAAATTTAAAAATAAAGGAGAAAAAAATGATTAATATTCAAGGTGAAAAGGTAATTGATTTAAGCCACAATGTGGAAACGGGGATTCCAGTTATGCCGGGTTTCCCAGATCCGAAGGTTGAGTGGTTATTTAAAAGAGAAGATGGATCAGTGTTCAACGCAGAAGTATTGACAATTTGTCCTCATACTAGCACACATGTTGATGCGCCATGGCATTTTTTTGAAGAAGGAAAAAAAATTGATGAAATTCCAGCAGATTCCATTATTGGACCAGCGATTATTTTGGATTTTAAAGATAAGGAAGGGGATGTGCCAATTTCCGGAGCAGAAATCAAGCAATGGGAAATTGACAATGATGAATATATAAAAGAAGGTGATGCGGTGCTTATTACGACCGGTCATGATAAAAAATGGGGACTTGGTGTTGAAGGTGAAGAATTTTGGAAAAATGGCTGGCCTTATATCACAGAAGATGCGGCCGAATATCTGGCTGAAAAGAAAATTCGCTTAATCGGAATGGAGCCAATGGCCATTGATGGTATCAATGCAAAGGATGAAGCACATTTAACATTATTGCCAAAAGGAATCTTAATCATTGAGAACCTGACAAATTTAGACAAGGTTGGACAAAAAAGATGTGATTTAATTGCGACTGTTTTAAAAGTAACAGGTGGGACGGGTTGCCCGGTGAGAGTTTTAGCAATCGTCTAATATGAAGTAAAATGACCCAACAGGATTAATCCGGACCAGCGAAAAAGGCATGTTTTTTTTGATGTATTCTCAAAATTTAAGAGAATTGTTTTTAGAAAACAAAATTAATTCGAAATACGACAAATAGTTCACAAAATAAGAAGATTTAGCGGTCATGATGGCCGCTATTCTTTTTAAATTTACTGCTATGGTCGTTTCGATTGTTTAGACATCGAAACAAGGCCATAGCCTTTTGCCCGGCCCAGCCCATGGGATTGTTTGAGTTCCGCTTATAGTATCTCCGACTGACTGTCTGATTTCCCTGGCTACAGAACCATTGATAAGAATTTTTGTTCAGGAGTTTACACATCAGTTCGGGTTCTTTGGCTGGTTGGCCAATTTTTTTTACAATAGGTATCTTCTAGCAGGTCATTGATGAAACTAAAATCCACAACATTTCTGACTTGTTTCAGGATATGATTTTCCCCCTGTTTGGTTGGTTTTATTGGCACTTAATTATACCATACAGGGTTATTTTTTTACTCATTTTGAATCAAAAAAAGATCTATTTTTTAATTTCTGGGGGCATAGATTTTATAATTTTGAATTTCGAGTCCTTTGTCTTTTATGAGGTAGTCAAACTGATTTTTTGACTTTTTCACTGCTCCCGGACGTTTCTTTTGTCTGTCATTATGCCTTATTATCTCAATCATTTGCAATATAACGATTGATAAAGAAGGGATGTCTTTCGAACGATTATACCACTGTTCATGCAAGCTCCCCCCAGGCCACCTCCCTAGATTTCAGCTTGGAAGGAAAGGGGTCGATAAATTCCTGTTTAGAATCGATTTTTATGTTCTAGATATTATCGACTAAACTGTGCACAGATTGTCGGATGATTAAGCGCATCCTTTGATAATATTGTTCGTGAAAGGAGGTTATTTGATGGATTCGTTAAGTAGGATGAATAAAGCATTGGCATATATTGAAGAGCATCTAACGGAGGATATTGATTATATTGAAGTATCTAAAATTGCTTACTGTTCAGAGTATCATTTTAAGCGGATGTTTTCTTTTTTATCAGGCCTAGGTTTATCAGAATATATTCGAAGAAGAAGACTGACACTGGCTGCCCTCGATTTGAAAGAGGGAGATTGGAGAATAATCGATATTGCTGTTAAATACTGTTATGACTCAGCTGATTCTTTCTCTCGTGCTTTTCATTCTATGCATGGAATTCTTCCTTCAGAAGCCAGAAGTGAGAATGCACAAATAAAAGCCTATCCTAGAATGACCTTTCAATTATCAATAAAAGGAGGATGTGCAATGAATTATCACATTATTAAGAAAGAACCATTTAAGTTAGTAGGTTTTAAGAAGAGAGTTCCAATTATTTTTGAAGGTGTCAATCCAGAGATTGCCAAAATGACTGAAATTTTAACCCCTGAGGTTATTAAACAATTAAAAGCAATTTCAAATGTAGAACCAACAGGGATTATTAGTGCATCTGCTAATTTTTCGGAAGGAAGAATGAAAGAAAAGGGTGAGTTGGACCATTACATCGGGGTAGCAACTTCAAGTGATGAAACAGCAGGATTTGATGTATTGAAAATTGATGCTAGTACCTGGGCAGTCTTCGAATCAATTGGGCCATTTCCGGAAACACTTCAAAATGTGTGGGGCAGGATATACTCAGAGTGGTTTCCATCTTCAGGCTATGAGGCAGTTGAAGGACCTGAGATTCTGTGGAATGAGAGTCCGGATACTGGGAATCCGAAATATAGAAGTGAAATCTGGATTCCGGTAAAGAAAAAAGATCGCGAAATATATTAATGATTGTTATTAAGGGTACTCTTGTTAGAGTGCCCTTTTGTATTGGATGTGAAGTGGATTTGTTCATAATGAATATCCTTAAATAAACTGGGTATAACCGATCAAGGGGATGGTTCTTTTGTGCAGAGAGCTATTATTAGAGCACGAGAGAACCGTTCTTTCATGATTTCGTTGAGTGCAACAAGGTTTTTAGCGTGACGATCATCCTAAATATAGAGACGAATTACCCATATTCAAAAAACATGAGTTAAAAAGTAAAAAAAATGCCCGCGTTCATTGCAACTGAATAGGAATACCCATATAATATGGGTGATAATAGTATATGGTCAATGTGATATATGCATAAAAACGTAAAGGGAGGAAAATTATGAATGTAATTGTTTTTTTAGCAGACGGATTTGAGGAAGTAGAAGCCTTAACCGTGGTCGATTATTTAAGAAGAGTCAAACCGATTACGGTTGATATGATTGCCATCGGTGACGGCCTGATGGTGACCGGCAGCCATCACATCACAGTAAAAGCCGACAGACACATCGATGATCTGGCCAAACTTGATGCCTACGAGGCTGTCATTATTCCCGGCGGAATGCCCGGGGCAGCGAACCTAAGAGACGATCCACGGGTCATAAAAATCATCAGAGAAATGAATGATGCCGGGCAGCTAGTGGCAGCGATCTGTGCCGGGCCCATCGTTTTAGAAAAAGCAGCGATCGTCGCTGGGAAAAAAATGACCTCTTTCCCCAGCTTTGAAAAGGAATTTCCCCATTCAAGCTATCAAGCGGAGGCGGTCGTCAGGGATGGAAACATTATCACCTCCCGGGGACCGGGAACAGCGGTGGATTTTGCCCTTGAAATCGTGACGGTTTTAGTCGGCGAAGAAGAGGCCGAGACCTTGCGAAAAAACATCCTCTACCACAAGAAAAAATAATGAAACCGATGCCTGACACTAAGGCTACACAACAATAAATCAAATAGAAAGAAGGTGTGGCTATGTTAGGAACACATTTGATTCAAAGCCGCCAGACTTGTAAGCTCGGATTGATCATTGTCATTAGGCAGCTTTTTCCCCAAGAATCCCTTAAAACGGCTTATTCCATTATGGAGGGCGTGTTTTGCCGATTTGCCGATTCCGCCATTTCAATCAGAGAAGTCTATCAGATTGAAAAGAAACTGAAAGAATGGATTTTGAGCAATCCCGATATTGACTATTTGAAGCATCAGGGCGGCTACTACTTTTATCAGGCCGATGGCTATGTTGTTAAAATGATTTATCCCTGCGAAACCAACGTTAAAAATATGGATCCTTTCTCTGTTATTCCTTATGCCGACGGTTTTATTGTCGACTTTGGCGACATTGGCCGGGAGCTCATTACCCCGTTGATTCCGCCGGATAAACTCGCGGCTATGTATGATAAGACCCAGAACTGGCTGAAAAATATTAATATCGAACTGCTTAATGATGTGAATGACTATATTGCCGGCAGCGCCAGCCTGAAGCTGCAGGGGATGGCCGAAGCGCTCCATGAAAAAGAGATCTCAGATATTGCCGTGATGATTCTTCAGCAGCAGCGGGCTCTGCGGGTACTGCTGATTTCGGGACCGTCGTCTTCGGGGAAGACGACCTTTGCGCAACGATTATCGACCCAGCTGAGTGTGAACGGATTAAAGCCGGTTACGCTGTCGTTGGATGATTATTTTGTGAACCGGGAAGTGACACCGCTTACCGAGGACGGCAAGCCGGATTTCGACTGCATGGAAGCGTTGGATCTTCCGTATTTGCAGCAGCAGCTCATCGAACTGATAAATGGAAAAGCGATTGAAACGCCGATCTTCGATTTTAAAACCGGCCATCGTTCCACCCAAACCAGACGACTGCAAGTCGGACACGATGAAATCCTTGTGGTCGAGGGGATCCATGCCCTGAATCCGGTCTTGTTTTTGGGGATCAACCGGAACATTTTGTTTAAAGTCTACCTCAGCTCGCTTTTTCAATTGAATTTCAATTTGGAAAACAGAGTGCCGAGTTCCGAAGTAAGGCTGATCAGACGAATCGTCAGAGGCGACCAATTCCGCGGCACCCACCCCGAGGATACCCTGGATCAGTGGGAAAATGTCCGCCGCGGGGAGTATCAAAACGTGTTTAAATTCCAGGAGGAATCGGACGTGATGTTTAATTCCAGCTTGCTTTACGAATTAAATGCCATGCGAACCTTTGCCGAAGCCTCCTTAAATAAAATAGAGGATAACAGCCCTTATGCGCAGACAAGGGACCGCCTGTTGAATATTCTATCCTTCTGTGAGCCCATGAATACGGAGAAAGTCCCGTTTAATTCAATCTTGCGTGAATTCATCGGCGGCAGCATCTATTTTGACTGATTGAAAGGAAATAAGATGACGAGGGGACGTTTCGGGACCTGTGAAAAAGGACTGTTTTTTTGCTGAATTCATAAAATTTGAGTAAAT
>NZ_LGYO01000081.1 GCF_001263355.1 Acetobacterium bakii | reverse complement strand
TTCATTAAAGATTCAATACAAAGTCACGCATATTTATACTGCCAGAGCTGATAATGTGAGCACCATGTATAATGCGATCCATAATAGAATCAGCCAGAACACCACCACCGAGACGAGCATGCCACTCCTCGATCTTATACTGCGTGCAGAAAATGGTAGCACCGTTGTCATAACGGCGTTCGACCAGCTCAAACAGAAAATGGAGTTCATCATCAGAAAGATCTGTAATTAACCATTCATCAAGGATCAATAAGGGGTAGTTCGTATATTTTTTGAGTTCCCTGCTTTGCCCATTCGGCTGGATCTTTGCTTCGCTGTATTCCATCAGAAGGTCCGGCAAACGAATATACCGTGTGCGAATGCCCTGTTTACAGGCTTCTTTTCCAATGGAACAAGCCAGATACGACTTCCCCGAGCCAGTGAACCCGCAAACGACGATATTCTGATTATTGCTGATAAAAGAACAGGCAGCAATTTCCAGAATCAGATCTTTGTCAAGATGTCGCTCGGCAAAGAAAACATCCTGAATGGCGGCATTTGGAATTCTAAATCGGGCCCGTTTTATCAGGCTGATAACGCGCTTGTTGTGCTTTTCCTGATAAACATAATCAACAATCATTTTCATGCGCTCGTCAAAAGACAGAGTGGCATAAATCGTATCTTTCGCCTGTCTGTCAATCGCCTGAATCATTTCCTCCAGTTGAATTTCGCGGAGTTTGCGGCGGGTTTCATCATTAATCATTGTCGTAACCGCCGTAGTAAGATGCCCCGCGGATAAAACCGGTGGTACTGGCTGTTTCAGCTTGATGAGCGGCATCCCGGTCTTTGGCATAAAGGATATCTTCGCCAGCGGCCAATATCGGATTGAGATGTTTGTATCTCGGCGAACGATGCGTTTTGAGGGCCATCTCGCAGGCATTTTCAAGCCGTGCCGCGGTATATTTTTTAGCCAGTTTCAGTACCGACTTCGACGGATCAAAAGCTCTTTCCGGGAGACGGGTATTTTCGAAAATCAGCTGAATCACCGTTAAAGTTGAATCACCCATTCCCTGAGCTTCTTTCATA
>NZ_LGYO01000080.1 GCF_001263355.1 Acetobacterium bakii | reverse complement strand
TATTGTATCGTCATTTGCCCACGTTGTCAAGCTGTTTTTAAAAGTTTATTTTTTGTTTGGGCTTTGTTCACCCCTTGTGAAAACTCACAGTAAGGGTAAAAAAAATCCCGCAACGTCCTATCCTCCCAGGCAGTTACCCACCAAGTACTTTCGGCGCTGGAAGACTTTACTTCTGTGTTCGGTATGGGAACAGGTGTAGCCCTTCCGCCATCGTCGCGAGACTAATTAACATATTTAATTTACTTGAACAGTATACTTTCTTTTCAGTACGTTGTCAAGCGCTTTATTATTTTTTTTAAATAATCATTAGTTTTCTGATCAGCACTTCCGCTTTCGCTGCGTCGGCCTCACCTGACAGTTGACTGTCTGCGTTAAAAATACAATAATCTGAGGCCCCTTCATTAAGATATGAAACCACAATCTTAGTTTTCTTTTCTTTCCCCGTGGGATTTTTGCTATCGCTTTTAGTCAGAGTGTTTTTTAAACAAGCTGCCAGCCATTCTGGATTCGCTCTTATTTCAGCGTTGCCACACACCTTGACATCGTGAATAAAACTTGCCGGGATATTAATTTTTGGTCCAAGAACACAAAATTCAAATCCATGGGTATGAATTTCCAGACTACCTTTAAGGGATTTCTTTAAATCGTTATGCCCCCCCAGGTAGGTTGCCATAATCCGCATTTGACAGGTGCGGGTATTATTAAACCAGTTAAACTTCTTTTTTGACCTCTTTTTATCTTTATGAGCAATCTTTGGCTCTCTATCGGTAGCCGATCCATCCTCTGCCTGTTTTGGTATTTCAAGATACTTATAAAAGATATCAATATTCTTTTGATTAATGCCTCTGTCCTTTAATTGGATATTGGATGTCAGTTCGGAACGGATGGTTACGCCGGTGGTTTGCTCGTCCTCTTCCTTTAAAGCAATGGTAATTCGCTGGCCGTTAGAGGAAAAAGCATTTTTTGTTTCAAGGGTAATAACTGTTTCTTTATCTATCACTCGGTTGTTTCTTAACGCATAACCTTTTATTGCTATTGTTATCAGCCGTTCTTCACAAATGGATTTGGGTGTATTTATTATTCTATGCTCTTGAATATACACAGCCATATACTTATCTCCTTCATTTACCGATTAGTGACGTGAGTTCCCTTTTCCATTTCTATGAAATAATTTTTCCTATCAGTGTGATGAGGTTATCCTCACACTCCGCAATGGAAAAATCGTCTTTTTTTAAGTAGTCAAAATAAGTTACCGACCTTGCGATGGTAATGAGGCTGGCCCCCAGCACAAGTTTTTTAAAAACGATGCTTTTTTCCGACTGATATTGAAAACTCTCCCGGGATGAAAAATAGTCCAGATCAATGTCTAGGATATAGGCTTCCTTTTCTATGCTTTTTACGGAAAAGCCGGCATCTTTAAACATCTTGTCATCCAGACTTCCAAAATTCTCATTTGCCACCAAATAGTGGTGACCTGTTTCGTATTGATGTTTCTCCATGCAATTAATCATATGATAATTCTTTAAGTATCCCAGGTTCATGGCTGTATTGATATGCTCATCGTTTCGCATTTTTTCCATTACCCGCTCAACGCTTTTAATATCTAATGGGTCAATGGATGCCATCAGCTTTTGTTGAAAAATTGGAACTAAGCTCGCTTCCCGATCGGGGTCGATGGCCATTGCCTTCTGAAAGGCATAAAGCCAAAATGACGGATTGGTATCGGGATGATAGTCGATGCTCACCAGCGTATGGGCTTTTTGGGTCTTTTTAAAAAGCTCTGCCCAGGCTAGCAGCACGTATTGGTGATCATCCACCACCACAATTTTTTTAGCCCTCAAACTCACACACTTCGGATTGATATTATTGGATGCCATTACCATTGCCATTGCCCGGGTAAATAATGAATCTTCAAACTTCAGTCAATATAAGAACGTACTCTTAAATCAACACCAATTGATTCGCAGATTTTTCGACAGGCTTCCTGATCTTCTTCCGGCAGTATGTCCACAATGGTTAATATAACCTTGGAATAAGCCTTTGCACGACGGGCAAAGTCCAGCAATCCCTGAAATGCATCATCAAAAACAGGACGGCATAGGTCATCGTATTCTATTTTGTTTTTTGCATTAAGGCTAATGGAAACCGTATCGATAGCCCCTGCCAACTCAGGTGTCATGTCTTTTTTGAAAATCAGGTTGCCATGGCCGTTGGTATTAAGCCGGATTTTGATGGGGTAGACCGCCTTCACATTCCTGGCGATCCGGCAAACTTCATCCAGACGATAAGAGGGTTCACCATAACCACAAAACACCAATTCATCATATTGATTCAAATCTCTTTTTAAAATATCATCTAATATTTCCGCTTCGGTGGGCTCTCGCTCAAGCCAAAGTTCATCAACACCATTTATAGTGGGTTCATCCTTCCTTATACAGAAGGTACAGGCATTACTGCACCGGTTGGTTATATTAACATATAGGGACTTCCCTAATTCATAGGTGATAGTCATTTTCTTTCCTCCAAAAACATTTTTGATTGATTTTTATTATTTTATGGGTATTTCCCAGAGTTGCTTTATTGATGACAAGCTACTGTCATTGTATGCTTAAACGTTACTAAATATCTTAACATATTATTTTAACATGTCAAAATAAGCAGATTTTTTTAAGAATAAAAAAACACATTCCCAAACATTCCTGCATGGATAAATGTGTTTTACTGGTTTTCTTTAAAACAAGGGTCCGATGAGTTTTAATTGACAAGCTTCACATTCCCAGTCAAGAGCTATACCATTCATTTTTCCGCCACATTCGGGACAAATACCAACACCACCCTTGGGGTAATTATAGGAGATCAACTCCATTTCCAGAATTTCAACGCCGTCGGTTTCTGGTTGTTTTTTAAATTTTTCAATGGTTTTACGTGCCATTTAATTTTTCTCCTTTGTATTCTAATTCATATCCTTAGCTCATTATAGTTCAAATTTCATGTCCATACAATTTATTTATAGGGAAAAATACCATCCACTTCGTGGATTATACCTGCTTTCCCATGGTTTATTTAAATTTTTGAACCTGATAGTTGAAAACGCCTTGGGGTAAGGTCATTTCAAAAATTTTCTTACCGCTGGAAAAATCAACCTCTGTAAGTGCTGCTAATCCATCGGTATTGGTTCCCCAACTGATGGTATAGACTTCCAGACCGTCGCCAACTTTTTGGACGCTGCCGCCAGCCACTGTTGTATGGCCGGGCACCTTATATTCTTTATATTCCAGAATCTTCTTATTAACTTCATCCAGTTTTAATTTTAACACTCGGGTTTGCCCGGAATTAGTGGCATTATCAAAAATTGTCAAGTACCCATCTTCGGTTAGTTCCACATCACTCTGCTTTGAGGTTTTCTGATCTTCTGTAAGTCCAAACTGATCCCCGGCTCCTGATAGATTCCACAGAATAGCCCCGGTTTCCCGATTAATTTTCATAATCGTGTTCAAATTTCCAAATGAGCAAATCAGGTTGTTATCCACTGGATCAATGGTCATTGAATTTAAATTTGCGTAATTCGGGGTTTT
Organism: Acetobacterium bakii; assembly: GCF_001263355.1. Classification (GTDB taxonomy): domain Bacteria; phylum Bacillota; class Clostridia; order Eubacteriales; family Eubacteriaceae; genus Acetobacterium; species Acetobacterium bakii. The sequence goes on along the minus strand of NZ_LGYO01000080.1, from coordinate 8,852 downwards.
ATTGCTTGAATTTGCATAATTATTTTCAGTACTCAACGTATAAAGTTCCGGGTAATCATTAGTTGCAAATTCAAAAACCACTTCTCCGGCTTTTACTTCCTGTATTAAAGTGCTTACAACCTTGGAACCCATGGGGTCGGGCGAAAGGTTGGCGGGAATATTTTCAACCATTTTCAGTTGGTAGGCCGAAACGATGTAATGATCATCATTTATTAAAATGAAATCATGGCCATCCACAAGATCCCCGGCGCTGGCATTTTCACTTTCAGCTAAGGTAATGGTTTCTATTTCGTGATAATTTTCATCAAGAATCACCCGTTCTCCCAGGGTGTAGTCCGAAAAAGCAGCCGCACTCGGGCTTGGATATGATCGCTGGTAGCTATATCTTATTTTTCCATCTTCAAGTACATGTTTTTTAAAATCCCAGTAGCTTTCACCGTTGGCATCTTCCTCAGATTTTGCAATATAAAAAACAACATCTCCGGTGGCATTGAGTTCGTATAATACCGCCCCACCAGAACTGAGCGTGGCATAATAATTTCCCTCGTAGGGACTCTCTCCGGTGACAACCATTTCTGGCAATTGAGATGACAAGGTTCGCAAATAAATAACCCGCTTATCTTTTTCATTCCCAACCTCGATTTTAATCAGTTCCCCGGCGGCTAATTGCTCCAGTTTTAATTCCATGGTTTTTCCTGTGCCAATACTTTTTTCGTTAATCTTAACCACCGCACCGACATCATTTTTCAGCTTGATGCTATTGGCGGTAACTGAACTTAAACTCACAGCATCGTAAACAGCACCGTCCTCTGCCAGTGGCAATTCAACATTAAATCCATTGATTTCAAGGTTAAGACTTTTATCGGACATCAATGTATTATCCCTTCCCGAGTAAGCAAGGGTACAACTGACTAAAATTATTAACAGCACCGCGGCACTGATCGAGACAATTATAAACTTTTTCGAACTATCCATAAATTTTCCTCCATTTTCAAAATTATTATCCTATAGATCTCTTAAAACTAGCACTATTTTTCTTTAATAAGGGAACCTGTGTACATTCTCATTTTTTACTCACGTCCTATTGTAACGTATTTTTTCCCAAAGGTAAACAGTTCTTGCGGTTTTAACGACCCCTGCGAAAAATACTTTCAATCTTTTTTATCCTTTATTAAATTATTAAATCTTAGCGGGTTCTGTTCCCCTCACTATTTTATAAACAAAATTCATCAGAGCTATGGTAGAATATTTCAGCGGAAGTCCTGGAACAGGGTTTCACTCCCTGTGGAATTTGCAAGCCACCCAGCTGATAACACAAACAGCAAATAAAAATCAAGGTCAGTATTTATCAAAGATAAATACTGACCTTGATTTTTATTTGCAATGCTTTTTATTTATCCTATCTTCCTTTGTCTCAATTAATTTACCCCGTCACCACATCCCGTGTTTTTAACCAGGTGATGGCTAAGAGACTGAAACCTGCCAGAAAAACAAGACAAGTTAAAAGAAATTGAACTTCTCCCACCGACATCGGTGCCGTCGGATCATTGGCCCGCATACCGAGGGTTATCAAGGCGTAGGGAAACCAGATGCCATAACCTTTTGACAATACTGCCAAACCGGCAACACCGCCCATCAAAGCAATCCCCACCGGTACTGCAAAGCTGCGAATCACCAGGGATATAAAAAGCTGCAGGGCGCACACCACCATACCGCCTAAAGCGCCAAAGAAAAGCCAAATCGGTAATTCCAACGGGATTGTTCCGGTCACACCCGCCAATAATCCGGATATGATAAATAAAATGCCCATCCAGATCTGAGTCAGAATTACCATTGTGCAAGCCATAATGAGTTTGGCCAGAAACATCTGGGTTATGGGAACCGGCGCCGTCATAACGGCGTTCCAATTATGATTGGTGTGTTCCAGCCGGCAAAGGTAAGATGCATAAATACCAATCAGTACCGGTAAGAAAAAATAACAGGAAAATATGGTATGCTGGGTCCAGAGACTATACCATTCATTCTCTAACATTCCCAGATTGTTGAGATAATTGAAGGTTCCCATAAAGGCCGGAATAATGGGAATCAGTAAAAACGCCAACCAAACCGGGCTATGCCGCATCTTAATCATTTCTGCTTTTAAAGCACGTATAAGCATCCCTCAGACCTCTCTTCTTATAAATAAAATTCGACCGATTGTATAAATCAGGCCAAAGAAAACCAGAATCAGAACAAGACCTGACCAATCGATGGCCGTCCAGTATAAATCCACCACCCGGGTGCTTTGATCCCAATTCATGCCAACCTGCATCAGTACCCCATAATAGCTCCAGAGTACAAACTTTTGCATGCTCTGGGGGAAAAACATGCTGAATAAACCAATAAAACCGCCCATCAGTCCCAGTGTCATGGGCACCATCTGATTGATAAACAGCATCGACACCACCTGTTGAAACGCGTATATAGTCAGGCTCACCACTAGAGTGAAAAACAAATAACCCCCCAGAGCACCCCAGGGAATCGGTCCCCCAAAATGCATCATCAGACCCATGACAATCATGATGGCCAGCTGTCCCAAAGCTGCACCAAACATATAAACACTGCCCCAGATAAACTTGGCGTCAAAGATTCGATTGGCCGGGATGATGGTTTCCAGGAGTTTAAAGGTTTGTCCCTTATGTTCCACATCACTTAAGCGGGAAGCCACCACCGCAGCGATCACCGGCATGATAATGCAGTTAAGCATGGGAAACTGGTATAGAAAAAACAGCCATCCCTGAACCAGGTCATTGGCATCCTTATTTGAGATGGCCCAGGCCGCCCATAACATCTGAACCCCCATCATCACCGCCACCACCAGCCAGATCTTTCGCCCCTGGGTTTTTAGGGCTTCCATTCGGATTGCCGCTTTCATAAACTTACCGCCGTTCCCGTCAGCTCTAGGAATATATCTTCCAAACTCTTTTTGCGCTCTTCAATGCGAACCACCCCAATATTGTTCTGGCCCAGGACCGTGCTGATTTCGGCCATCATCGTATCCTTCATCCGGGGAATAATCAGATAATCATCCTGGGCTTCCCAGTCAACTCCATTTTTGCTCAGGAATGATTTTGTCACCTCATTATTCATGGTTCGCACCGCCAGATGATGCTGGCTGTACTCATGGAGCCTGGACAAGCTATCCTGATAAACCAACTCCCCTTCTCTGATAATCCCTACCCGGGTTGCCAATTGATCAATTTCACTTAAGAGGTGGCTGGAGACCACCACCGTCATCCCGAATTTTTGGGGCAGGGACTGGATCAGTTCCCGCATTTCCTGAATCCCGGCGGGGTCCAGCCCATTGGTGGGTTCATCCAGAATCAGCAGTTTGGGATAACCCAAAAGGGCGCTGGCCAGCCCCAACCGCTGTTTCATTCCCAGCGAGTACTGGCTGACTTTTTTGTTTTTTTGTTGATCCAGTCGGACTATTTTTAGTACCTCCGCGATGTTTTTTTTAGGAACTCCTCGCAGGGTTTGAAAAATTCGCAAATTTTCTTCTCCGGTTAAATGCCCGTAATAACTGGGTGACTCGATGAGTGATCCCACGTCCCTTAAATTCGCCAATCGATTTTTACTGTTCACCTTTCTTCCGAAAACCGAAATTTCCCCGGTGGTGGGTTTGGCCAACCCTAATATCATTTTTAAGGTTGTTGATTTTCCAGCACCATTCGGTCCCAGAAAACCATAGATGGCGCCCTCGGGAACTAAGAGATCCACATCCTTTACCCGATAAACATGCCCATATTCCTTGCTGAGGCCTTTGGTCTCAATCACATTGCTCATAAATACCCACTCCTTTTTATTTATGCCCTTGCGAAAGTAAATAAAAACAATTCTCACAGCACTTTCGCAATTGCCTGTCTGCTACCTGTTTATGATAGCCCATCGACCTTACCTGGTTTTGTCGCCTGCCTTACTTTTACCTTAATTTTGGTTAAACCATTAATTACCTCCGGTTCTTTCATGTATAATATATTCAGGTGATTAATAATGAAAACAATTTTTGAATCAAAACTTCTGGTTGTGGATGATGAACCGGAAATTTTAATTATGGTAAAAAAAATATTGAATCAGGCTGGGTACTTTCAGGTTGTGACCGCCGAAAATTGCCAACAGGCCCGGGATTTTTTCGATTCTGAAAAACCCCAGTGCGTTATTTTAGACGTCATGCTGCCTGACGGCGACGGTTTTTCGCTGATGCAGGAGCTTCGGAGAAAAGCAAATGTACCAATGCTGTTTTTGTCGGCCCGAGATGAGGACGAAAACCGGCTGCTTGGCCTGGGACTGGGTGCCGATGATTATATTACTAAGCCCTTTCTGCCCCGGGAACTGGTGCTGCGCTTAAGTGGGATCCTACGCCGGGTATATCAACCGATGCTGTTGCAACCAAACCGGGAAGAATGTCTGATACTGGGGGCTGTGACCATCAATTTTAATAGCGGTATCGTTAAAACCGGTGCTGGCGAAAAAACCCTGACCGCCAAGGAGCATGCCCTGCTGAAAAAACTCTGGGAAAATCAGGGCAATATCGTCACCGCCGACAGCCTCTGCCGCAGCGCCTGGGATGATGATCTCTACGGTTATGAAAACACCCTGATGGTTCATATCCGACGGCTCCGCGAAAAAATTGAAGCGGATCCTTCTAAACCCCAATACCTGCTGACTATCCGGGGTATGGGTTATAAACTGGCAAAGGAAAGAAATCGATGAAAAGCCTGCGGAAAATCATCTTCCGATCAATTCTGCTGACCGCCGCGATAGCGCTTTTACTAGTCATCATTAATATGGCGTTTATCACTAACTGGATGCTGAAATATTCCGGGAGTCAGCCTCCTAAATATTCCATTTCCGATATTTCCGATGGACTCATCAACAACAACGGTGTTTTTGAGCTTGAGGCAGCTGCTGTGAGTCTTATGGATGAACAGTACGCCTGGGCCATGTTGATTGACCGGGATGGCCATGTGATCTGGAACAAAAACCTGCCCGGGGATATTTCACTGAACTACACCCTCACCGATGTGGCATCCTTTAGTCGTTGGTATCTCAATGACTATCCGGTATCGGTTTGGGAGCATCCCGACGGACTATTGGTTTTAGGCGACCCTAAAAACAGCATCTGGAAATACAATATTACCTCCACCGAAGATACCATTTCCCATGTACCCGGTTTACTGGTGGGGTTTTTAATCTTGAACGTGGTGGTGGCCCTATCGTTGGCCTTATTTTTGGGACTATGGCTCTACCGCAAGCTGAAACCCATTTATAACGGCATTACCGCCCTACCAAAAAAAGAACCCCTGACACTTCCCACGGGTGGTGTTACTGGGGAAGTGTCCCGGATTCTCAATGAAACATCGGTGATTCTCAACCAGCAGGAAACACAACTGGCCCACCGGGATCAGACCCGCACCGAATGGATTGCCGGGGTTTCTCACGACATTCGCACCCCCCTGTCGATGGTCATGGGGTATGCCAGTGAACTGGAAAATAATCCCAATCTACCGGCTTCCGAACAGGATCAGGCCCGGATTATCCGGCAGCAAAGTCAGCGGATTAAAGCCCTTATCAGTGATTTAAACCTTGCCTCCAAGCTTGAATATGATATGCAGCCCACCTGCCTCACGATGGTTTCTCCGGGGGAATTAATCCGGAGTGTGGCAGTTGATTTTATTAATAATGGACTCGCTGCACCCTATTCTCTTTCCATCAATGCCACCGAGGATTCAAACTGCCCATCCCTGCTTTGCGATGAACAACTCATCCGCCGGGCCTTAACAAACTTAATCGACAATTGCATCCGACACAATGAGCAAGGCTGTGCCATTAATCTTTCTGCCAAAAACAGTTTTGACGGTTGGGTCATTAAAATAAGTGATAATGGCAAAGGATATCCCCCTGAATTTCTTGAAAATTCCGAGGCATTGGATGAACCACAATTACTGGGAAACCATGGCCTTGGCCTGATCATTGTCCGTCGCATCCTTAAAATTCATGGTGGCAGAGCACGTTTTGAAAACTTAACAGCAGGTGGATGCTGCGCTTCAATGATTTTTATGCAATAAATTATACTTTATAAACAAATTATAGAAAAACCCTCAGTTTATCATTTTGATAAACTGAGGGTTTTTCTTGTTAAATACTAAGATGATACAGGGCAACGACCTTATCCTGGGTGACCAATTGGTACTTCGTGGCAAGAATATCATAAATGATTTGATTCGTCTGTTTGTCATTATTCATTACAATCCATTTGGGTGGATTATTCTCAAGCATCTCATTGGTTTCAAGGATTACCTCCGGATCATATAATCCCCACCATTCCTGCAAGGTAAAATATTTATAGCAGGGGGTGATATCCGCCATTAAAAACCAGCCGGCCGGAACAGAGTAACCAAACACGCTGTCCAGATCCCCCTGAGGAATCGAACTTTTAATACTTAAGGCATTCTCATAGTAGTCTCTTTGGGGTTGGTTTATAGCAATATCATTGATTGTTTCATCTAAAAAGTTCAAATATATGCCAGCTGTTCCGATAAACAGCATACCTATGACGATAGCAACAGGGCGGTATCCTTCTACCCATATTCTTTTTCGGTTTTTAACATAAAGATCGATCATTAGGATAATACCCAAAATAAAACATGGCGTTGTTAATATAAAATAATGATAGAAAACGCCTCCCAATAGCAGTGAAAAAAATGTTGCGGCCGAACCAATGATTAATATTAACCCAATATACAGATTTTCTTTTTTAAATAAATAAATAATACCCATGGCCCCTGAAAAAATGACCGGAGAAACCGAATAAGCAAATTTAACCAGCTCATCAGGTGTTGTAATCCCGGTTAAGCCTTCGGCATACTTCATATTAAACAAAAATGTTCCGTAAATCATTTCGCCAAAGGCATGGTTTATCAGAAAATAAATGGCGATTACCGAAAAGACGCCAAATGAACCACTCAAAAAGGTCAGTGCATTATCAAAAAAATTGCGATAGGCTTTATTACTCAAAAGCTGAATCATCACAACCAATACAATAGCACAGATGAGCACGGCATTATTTAAGCGAATGAATACGATCAGTGTGAAGCACATACCATAAACCAAGGCGTACAGAGGGGGGTGCATCGGGATCCCCTGGGGTAGTTTTTTAAAATACTTCAGTGATAAATAAAGCGGCAACAAAAGAAATGGCAAACAATATTCCTCGGTTAGATTTCCGCCCTCAAAGGTCGATGCTAAAATTAACAAAAAGAAAATAATAAGGATCCAGGCCAATTTTTTATTAAAGAACAATGCTCCAATTTTTAAAATAATAATCAAATTTAGGGTCATGAAAATCCATTGAATAAAAAAAATCCCAATACCATTTGGCTTGATTAACCATCCTAAAGCTTCCAAAAAAAACAATATTGGACCCTTGTGATCAAATATATCAATATATGGAACCGCGCCATTAGCGATTTCTTTTCCAATGATTAAAAAGACTGAGGAATCTGAAATACCATAATTATTGGTGAATAAGGGACTGGTTCCATAGGAAAAAAACAGTAAAAAAAGCAACGCAACTCCTGAAAGTATGCCATAAAACAATAGTATCTTTTTTTTTGCATTCATTTAATTGTGTTCCTTTACAATGTAAATCGGTCGTTTTTTTGTTTCCAAATAGGTCCGGGCCAGATACTGGCCTAAAATACCAGTGCAAAACAACTGAATCCCACCGATAAAAAAGATAATACACACCAGTGATGGCCAGCCAAAGGCAGAGCCATGCCAGAGGATCTCCCGAATAATAATCACCACAATGGCCAGAAAAGACAGGATACAGAAGATCAGGCCGGTGACCGATGCAATGGCCAAAGGCGCGGTGGAAAAAGCAATGATTCCTTCCATTGAGTAAAGAAATAACTCCCAAAAAGACCATTTGGTTTCTCCCGCAACCCGTTCTGCATTCGTATAGGGAATCCATTTTGTATTAAAACCAACCCATTCAAAAATACCTTTTGAAAAACGATTGTATTCGCCGACCTCCAAAACAGCCGCTACCACGGATCGTTTCATCAGCCGGAAATCCCGGGCACCCTCCATGATTTCCATCTGCGATATTTTATTGATCAGCTTATAAAATCGTCTGGCAAAAAAAGACCGAATGGAAGGCTCTCCGATTCTGGTTTCCCGCCGGGTGGCCACACAGTCATAGCCTTCGGTCATAATGGCTTCGTACATTGGAATGAGTAATTCCGGGGGATCCTGTAAATCAACATCCATAATGGCAACATAATCTCCGGTGGCGTGTTTTAATCCAGCATAGATGGCCGCTTCTTTTCCGAAATTTCGGGAAAAAGATACATATTTTACCCGGCTATCGGTTATCCCGAGATTTTTTATTATCTTTAAGGTATCATCTTTGGAACCGTCATCGATAAATAAAATTTCAAAATTCACCTCTGATAATTGAGAAACCGCCTCTTGAATAAGGGTATTATAAAAAATGGGAATAACTTCCTCTTCGCAATAACAAGGGATGACAATACTTATTGTTTCAGTTTCCATAACGCGTCCCTTTCTCTCTCATCGTTAAACCTAAGTTCAAAACTCAGTAATTTTCAAAAAAAATAAAATCCGGCCTTATATGGGTTTTGCTTGATGGTTGCAAAGTCATTCCCAAAGGAGGATTCTATTTTAATTATATCACGAAAACCGCGGAAAGAGAATATTTTAAGAAATCTAAATTTAAAAAAAATATAGGTAATTACGAAACTGCCATGAGCTTCGCTGCCAGCTTCACACGAAACAATTTCTCCACT
>NZ_LGYO01000079.1 GCF_001263355.1 Acetobacterium bakii | reverse complement strand
TGATTGTGTGATGAAAATAGGCCAGATCATCAAGATAAGTGGTTAATGCGTTTTATAGTCAAATGAATTAAGAGGATACGACTGACGACAGAGACTTCCCAATCCACTCACGAACCGGAAAGTCGGGAGTTCGGATCCCGCAAGGAACGCCATATAGATGAATGATTAATTCAGATTAATAATGTCGATAATATTTAATACAAATTGTCATCTTAAACCGGTACGGACCGCCTCCATCAAATAAAGTGACAATGAAGATATAGTGATTTTAAATTAATTTGCATATTTCCTTTGGCAACAAGTGTCTGACATAAAGGATGACGACCCCTATGTGTTAGCAATTGAAAAAAAGAGATAAGATGTGTCTTAAAAATGTAGCAAAAGGCAAATAAATGGCTTTAATATGCCATTTTACTGCTGATTCGTAATCAGTAGGTCGGCGGTTCGATTCCCCCCGCTAGCTCCAGTAAGGATATAATATTTTGTTAAAAGAATGGCTTTAATTAGCGATTCTTTTTTTATTTTTGTTTTATCTTTCCACTTAAAAGTATGACCGACTGTGAAAAATCGAAAAATTCTGGCTATTTCTGGCTATTTTGCCCCTATTTTTGTCTCACTTTTATCCTACTTTTTTAAGACCTTTTGGATAATCAGTACGTTCGCTAATGACGTAAATATCTTCATTTATATGCTCACCGAAAGCGTGGCCATGCGGTTAAGAGAAACCGGATGCTATTGCCAGACAGTGGCCATTCACGTTCGAAATAAAGAGCTGCACAGCTTCACCAGGCAAATGAAGCTCCAGAAACCATCGGATCTCACCAATGAAATTGCCAGAGCTGCCATTGATCTGTTTGTGAAAAGCTATGATTTCAGTTCGAACATCCGCTCCATGGGCGTGAGGGTTACGGATCTGGTACCGGATTCAACACCCATACAGCTGGATTTGTTTGGTAATGAAGAATTACGGGTGCGACAGGCAAGACTGGATGATACCATTGACGGACTGAGGAAACGATTTGGCAATTTGTCCCTCCGCAGTGCTATAACGATTGATGATCCGATGGGCTGCTTGGATGCTAAAAAAGATCATGTCATCTATCCTATTTCATATTTTTAGAAGGAGATATGTTTATGGCCGTGAAGAAGTTTGTACCGGTGATTGCAAAATTTGAAAAAGATGGAAAGATCATTCCAATGAAAATTTTATGGGGATATGGCCGGGAGTTTGACGTTGACTTTATATTTGATATCCGGCCTAGATCGTCTTTGAAGATTGGCGGACAGGGGACCCGGTATCTCTGTCGAATTAAGAATAAAGATGTTTATGTTTACTATGAAAAACCGAGATGGTTTGTTGAGGGCAAAGAGCATTAGTTTCATGATTAAATTCATAAGTTGACAGAAACGCGCATTAATCTTACAATGAATACAATACTGATGTGAAGCATAACTTAAAAATAATATACTGCAATATTTACGGTATGTTTGGACAGGCTATTTATTCAGTCAGAAATATTCAATTTGGAGATATTGAGTTATGGATAATATATTTAAATCAATTGCGAATGGAGATTATTTAAAAACGGTTTATTTTAATGTTTGCGTTCTAGAACGCTATTTTAGTAATCCAAAATATTATATATCTTATTCTGATTATCGAGGTAGTATATCAGTAAAGGATGAGTTTAATAATAAACCTGAAGACAGCGAATATATAAAAAATTTTGGCCATGCTTATGAGAAGGATAATCCAGAGAAAAGATCTATCGTAGCATTTGCATCTGATTTGGCAAAATTATCAAAAAAAGCACAAGGACATTGGTATTCACATTTACTTGAAAATTCCGAGGATTATTATCCAAACAATGGTTTTATAAAAAATCTTATATATGGTGAATGGGTAGAAGATATTTCAATCTTCGATGCTCTGCTAATGGAAATTCATTATATTAACAAAATGTGTGAGTGTATTAATATTCCAAAAATCTATAAAGAAGAATTTGAGTATAATACTATGGATAAAGAAGATAGGCCAATTAATTATCATATTATTCTATTGCCAACGCGAGATAATTATTATAATTTTATAAACACTTTAGAGAAATTAGTTATTAATAATTTAGAACCAGAAGCATTTACTAGAGATGCAAATCTTATAGTATCAGTTGAAAGAAAAACTGAGGAAGGTTTTAATAAGGGAACACTAGTGTTGATGAGTGAATGGTTTTCTAAAAATGTATCGGCTGAAAAAATAGAAGAGACCATTATTAGACCATTGAAAATGCTTAGGAAAATCAGGCAAAAACCAGCACATCAGCTATATGATAATCTGTACGATGAAACAATATGGGAAGATCAAAAAGAATTAATGCAGAGTGTTTACTCAGCTGTAAGAGCGATTAGATTATTGTTAACGAATCATCCTGATTGTGAAAAGGTAATAATTCCAAAAATTCTTTTCGAAGGTCGAAATATAGTTCAATATTAAACTTTAATGAATTGGATAAGCATATTGAGATCATGTATGGACATGTTATTGTTATAATAAAGTGAATTATAAAATATTTGAAAGGTGCTTTAGTTTTTGATGAAAAATCGGAAAATAATTACAATATTCTTTAGAGATGTACTCGTTCATATGTCCGATAATCCTTGATGATAAATTTCACAGTGAAATGTTTATGGACGCTTCCGTAAAAGATGATGTGAAGCCCCTTTTGTGTTAATCTGAAGTATTAGAATAAAAAGAGTCAAAAACGGCCGTTTTGATTCTCTTTGGTTTTGAATGTTACTAATGCAATTTCTGGATATATAGAAGTGTTGTAACAAGTGTCATAATCAAAGGGTTATTAGAACGCTGCACGTTTTTGACACTTTTTAAACTGTACGTTTATGATGACATTCCAGTTCCGGTGGTTTGGGAGGTAGGTCATTCGCAAGTGTTTTGCTATTTCTTTCGTCGCTTTACAAAAAAAAAGTGCATCCTGGAAAATCTCAATTTCCTCGTAGGCTACCAGTAATTCTTTTTCGAGTTGCCATTGGAACATTCCTACGTACTGCAGCAAATCAGGTCTTACCATTTTTGGCTTTGCTAATCCAGGAATACAATGTGTCCAACTTAATACCTAACCGTTCTGATGCAGCTCGGTTTTTGATTTCATCCGCTAGTTTTAATGCTAACAAGCGTTCTTTTGCGCTATATGTTTTTTTATAAATAATCAGACCTTTTTTCTTTTACCTCATTTCATTGCAATTTGGGACTGCACTTTTATGATATCACTCCACTTATATTACACCAATTACAGGAGGAGAGGAAATTTATATAGATTCGCGTAAAAACAAACTGATAGCAATGGGTTTTGGCATTTCGCAAATGACTAAAATAATATTACATAGGAGAGAAACATAATGGACTTGAAATTTGAAGATTTCAATGGTAAATATAATACTTTAAATGGAATCAAAACGATGGATATTAATAGATTAGAATTGTGTCGACATATTATGCAAGTAGGGTATAATAATCGGCGTAATTTTATTGGAGCATCGTGGTATAAGCACTTACAATTATTTTTTATGGTATGTGCAAATGTTAAAGAAGAAAACGGAAAACTAGTATTAAAAGATGATTATTTTGATCTGGATCAGTCTGAAAAGGTATGTGTATCCTATCAATTAGGTCAAGGATTAACAAAAGCAGTGGCAGAAGAGTATTTAAAAATTCCTTGGGTTACGCATTTTAAAACGATGAAAACTATGGGGTGTACATTTAATGTTGGAGGTAAAAAAAAGAAAATTATTGATTCTAACGAAAATAGTGGCAGTGAGCCTGATTTAGTAGGATATGATAAAAATGGCGCCATACATCTCTTAGAATCGAAAGGTTCTTCACGTAATACTACGACTGATAAGATAATTCAAAAGGCTATTAACCAAGTTTCTAATATTGTCGACATTACAAATTCAAAGGTTAGATCTAATTTTTCCACACGAAGCGCGTGTATTTTTAATTTTAAAGATAACTTTCATGGGAGAATTATTGATCCTCCTGTTGATGGAAATGAAATTAACGAAAAAAAATATTTTGGGCTAATGCAGTGTCTATATGATTACTATTATGACTTTTTCTATGAATATAATAACGGAAAAATAGAAACTATAAATATATTGGATAGGAAGTGGGAAGGGTGTTATTTTTCCTTCGGAAATGAACAATATTTTTGGGGGATAGATTTATCATTTCGCAAATTTCTTATGGATCAGATATTTGGAAATCCTGATTTAATAGAAAAAATTATTTCTAAGCCTAAGCCTTCCAAGCCTTCCAAGCCTTCCAAGCCTTCCAAGCCTGAGCAATCAAGTGAATCAGAAGAGTGTGAAGGATATTATGATGCTGACAAAGCGAAGAAGATATTGGATTTTTTCAATAAAACGGAGATATTGGATTTTTGCGAAAAAAAGGATATGGATCGGGACCCTAATACTTCGGTAGGACTTGACTTCTTTATGTTGCATCGGATTTAATGATTAAAAGTGTTTTTGACCTGTTGAACGGGGTTTGTTACTATGTTAATAGAAAGTGGCGTTCAAAATAAAGGAAAACGGACATTTTTGACACGTCAAAGGCAGTACAACTGACAATATTAGCATTGAACTGTTTTTCCGATCTTATATGTGGGACGTCTGTATTTATTGTACCCGGAAACCGTCACTGAAGTGAGAGCCATGACAAAGGAATAAATCTACTAAATATAACCATGAATGAGGTCACCAACGATTCGATTATAAAACACCGGCAGCTATATTTTATGACAATATGGCATTAGCTGATTATTCAAAATGCGAATGGAATTTTATCTAAAAAAATTCTAATTTCGTGTCTTGACAAGCGTGTGCATTATAACGCCAATTGTCTTCTCAGACCGGTACGGGACGGTGATGAAACTAACAATCTTTTGACAGTTAATGATTATTGCCGGGAATATAATCAAAGGGAGAAAAGTGATGAATCAATTTACTGAAAATGACTTAATAAATAACATAATCTCTGCAAATAATTTTGCAGAGATTATGTTAATTTATCATGATAATATTGAACAATTATGGGATTATACGATACTTATATTTGATGACCCGATGACACAATCAATTAATAAGGAACCGCCGTTAGCGCAAACAATGAAGTTGGAAGTAGTGAAAGTAGTATCCATTTTCAAAAGTAGTTTTTGTTTAATAAATAATGTGGTTTGTAAAGAAATGATGCGTAATTCATGTGCGGATTTTGAATACAAAAATTGCTTTGATTTAGATGTGAATATGATGAATATGTTAATTGAAATCCACGATAATAGAAAAAATTCAAAATCAAACCCTATTATGACAGATTTGAATTTATTTTGTAATGATGTAACTTGCTTTCCATATATGTTAGAAAATGCGGGAAAAATAAGCGATAGTTATGTAGAAGAATGTGCAATTCGAACACTGCTCATATATAATAAATTCAAGCATTCCGATTTGCATTCATTTTCAGTAGATTATCAACATGAAGAGCAGGACTTTCAAGATACCAAGAAGTCGATTGATTTTATGAAAGGAATTTCCAATGGAGAAAATGAATTTGATAGAATTCTTTTGTTACAGAAATCAATTTATGCTTTAATATTAAAAACTACAATAATTTCATTTCATAACAAGAATGGAATTAAAAAAAAGATAACAGAACTTTTAGAATTCGTAAACAAGGACTTGGGGATTTTTTTAGAGCGAGAAATAGTTTTTTGCTATTGGTTTTTAAAAAACAGAAATGATGACCGAATTAAAGAGTTTTTTAAAAAAATACAAACTAATGCGAATAATATTGTTGAAACAATACAAGGTATGTCATGGGATTTATTTCACTTGAGGTTTTGTACTGAAATTGGAATGGCAAATGATATTGATGACGGTGCAATATGTATGCACTATTTAGTTACTAAAGATAAAGGATTAGCTAGATTAGCTAATGAACATCCAATAAAATATTTTATTCACAAAAAAGGAGATATATTACCTACAATAGTTTTTGAAAAACCGATATATGAAGTAATAAAAGAAATTGATATTATTAAGAATCTTTCGGAGAATAAAACGGAAAGAAATGAAAATTTTAAAAACGGAAACATCGATCAGTTAATCAAATTTTTAGAGAATCAGCTTATTTTAGGAAATACCGATATCATTTTATGAACAAATGGCAATATATCAAGTACTGCTAGTATCATTATCGATTAGGGTGTATTTGCCTACTCTTAACGTTTTTTTGCAGGAAGTTGCAAGTAAAAATACAGAAGTGGTCGATTTACTTGACCATCAACAGAGGAGAATACCGAATGGAAAAGAAATTACCAGTATATACTCAAAATCAATAAGTTGGAAATAGGTCCGCGTCAATATTAAATATGATTGATGATTATCCGGGATGGGTTTAAATGAAAGTCATTTTGATTATAAAGTGGAAGATGGTTGGGTTGGTTGTGGGAATTTTAAGATGGGATTAGGAAATCCTGTTGATGGCTATGAAAAAACATTTGTAAAAATTGAAGATACTTGGATATATTTATAAAAGGTGGAGTGAAATATAAAATACGTATAGATGGAACTTACAAAATAGAAATTGAGTAATAGTGAGATTATATAATGCATTAACCAAACTTCAAAACAGATAAAAGTATTGCATCTTGATATTCTTATCGACAGTTTGTTAAAAATCAAGTACAATTTAATTAACAAAAGTTAATTTATTCTCGATTTTGTTCAAGGAGGGATAGTAATTGAAAATTAAAACCATTCATATATCCAATTATCGAAAATTTGATAATGTTAAATTAAATATGGAAGATAATATCACTGTTATCGCTGGTGCGAATAACAGTGGGAAAACTTCACTTGTCGAACTTTTTAATTCTATATTCAATAACACTAGAAGTAAATTATGTTGTGATGATTTTTCAATTATTGAATGTCAAAAATGGAGTAATAGCATATATCCTATTGTCTATTCTGCTTTTACAACGGGGAAACCAAAAGAAGATGTAATAACAGATATCTGCAAAGAAGTCTTGTCTGTTACGAAATCAGAAGAGGTAGCGTTGATGCCCCCAATCGAAGTGAAAATTCAGGTGGATTATAATGGAAATGAAGATGATATTCGGCATTTTGCTGATTATATCATGGAATTTGAGCCAAACAATACGAGTTTTTATTTTATCTATCGTTATGCATTGAATGTTGAACTCTTCAGAAAAACCTTAGATAATGAATACGAGAAGTTTTTAACACGGTTTATTAAACTAACGCGCGATGAAAATAAGGAGATTGATGCTATTCGCATTATTAAAGAAATGCTCGTTCTGCTATATGCCAACTCATGTGAGGAAACAGCAAATTTTTCCGATAAGGCATATAAGAACATAGTGGCTATGGACATGTCGTCGTTCAAAAGCCTATTTAATTATCATAATATTATGGCTGGGCGAAATTTAGATGACGAAAGTTCTGATAGAACAAAAATTTTGAGCAAAAACATGATTGATATTGCCAGTCAGGAAGATGACTGGAAGGATTTGATTAAAAACCTTCCAGATCAGATTATTCAACCTATTCAAGACGCAAAGATTCAGGAAAAAGTACGGATCGCTTCACTTGATACTCTGAGTGAAACAATGGAGGCAATTTCTATAACTAATGGTGGTCATGCGGGAAACATAGTCATTGATATGAATGTGACTGAGGAAGCAGTCCACTCTTTACTAAAAAGCATTACATGTGCTAAGTATCAAGCGGATGATCATTATTTAAGCGAATCTTCACAAGGTCTAGGATATAGTAATCTTATCTATATTCATCTTCAATTAGAGAAATTCAGGAAAACAATTGATCCGCTAATTGTGAACTTCTTTGTAATTGAAGAACCAGAAGCACATATGCATCCTCAGATGCAGAATGTCTTTTCACAATATCTAATTAACTATTATAATCGTGAAAAAGGTATTCAGGGCGTATTAACTACGCACTCGCATGAGGTTGTTCGAACTGCTTCAATTTCTCAACTCCGAGTGTTACGACAAGTTAGCCCTTTCAAATGCAACACATATGATTTGCGTGAGTTCCAAAACTCAATTGCGTCAAATAAGGAATTGTTGGATTTTTATGATTGGTTTTATACCATCAATTTTCCCGACATTATCTTTGCGGATAAAATTATTATGTATGAAGGGGATACTGAGAGGATGTTAATAAAGTACATATTGCGCTCAAAAGAATTCGAACTGTTGAGAAGTCAATATGTTTCTTTTGTTCAAGTCGGAGGAGCATATGCATATAATTACAAGCCTATTATTGAATTTTTGGGTATTAAATCGGTCCTAATAACTGATTTGGATTATGATAAAGATTCGTCTAATATCGCAGACGTTTTGATTTCTGGAACTACGAATACAACAATTAATAAGTTTTCAGAGATCATTCTAGATAATCCAGCGCCAACGGTACAAGTGTTGTATGACTGGAAGGAAAAGTCTCCTCTTATTGTAGTGGGGTGTATTTGTCTTGCCTTTCAAGGAAAAAGAGACTACTATTCTCGAACACTTGAAGAAGCAATGCTTGCGCGACATTATGGTGTTACAGCTTTAGATGTCAAACTCAAAAAAGAATGGATAGAGAAACGAAATAAAGACAAATTGAAGTTTGTTATTCCTCGAGAGGGAGATGAATGTAGTATTCGTACGATCGTTTTACACACATCAAATAGAAAGACAGATTTTATGTATTCAGTCATTCTCAATAATCTGGTAGATTCTATGCTGCCTGCGTATATAAAGGAGGCATTATTGTGGCTGACAGCTTGAAAAACTGTTTTCTTGTTAATGCCCCTGCTGGGAGTGGGAAAACGACACAAATAAAAGCAATGGTAAAGAAGTGTATCCTCGAGAATCCGAGAGATAATATTTTATGTATAACATATACAAACCGAGCTGCCGATGAGCTGTCCAGAGATGTAGATGCGAAGAATGTTTTTATTGGAACGATTCATTCATTTCTCAATAGCTTCA
>NZ_LGYO01000008.1 GCF_001263355.1 Acetobacterium bakii | reverse complement strand
AATTTTACTTGACAATCAACAAAACTGACATCGTATTTTTCAGCAATATCCTTATACTTCATCCCGTTATTATAATCTTTAAATGCCTTATCTCTTAAGTCTTCACTCAATTCACCTCACCTCATTTGTCGTTTCGTTTCGTGGTATTAAAAAAGACACCTCCAGGTGTCTTTTATGATTAATTGTTTAAAAAAGCTGCTATTCCTGCTTTTTCGGATTCTTCTTTTTCTTCGAGATCATCAATAAATTTTTTGCATTTGTCAAAATCTAAAAAATACTTTTCAAAGAAATTATCAAATAATGTAATTATCATGAATATCGAATCGAAAACATGAGGAATTTCGCCGTAGAGGTATATTTCATTAGTTATATCATCATTAACTTCAAAAATTTTTTCAAAATCAAAAAACATTTTATCGCTCAATTCTCTAAAAGTGAATTGTTTAGGCTTGTAAGTAGTATATATATCAAGACTTTTATCTTTAATTAGTTTTAATAACAGCCCATCATTGAATGTCTCCAAAATGAAAACATCTATAGTTTTTCTGTCAAATAATCTCATGTAGTGTGAAAAATTTGAATCGCTATATTTCTTTCTCTCCCTTTTTTCTTTAAAGTATTCACTTGTATCAAATTCTGTTTGAGTTTTGTTTCTATATTCCAGTTGAAAATCTACGCTAACCAAACTTTCAAGACTTTTCAAAATCTTCAACATATTTTCATCTAGTTTCTTAAATCGAGGATCTAGATATTTGGTTTCATATATATTTAAAAATTTGCTGAGAAATGGCACTATTATATGTTTGCTAAATGTTTCCACATCTAAATCAATATAAAAATCCAAAAGATTTGCATACTTTTTAATAGCATTATTGTCAAACGTCATTTTTTTCAAAATTTCAATTTTACTTTTTGTATCTGTATCATAGCATATGTATGAAGCGGCAAAATACTCCATGAATGACTTATGAACCCATTTAAAAATTCTTCCTTCTCTATGAAATATAGGCACATTTTTGGTCAAATCTTCAATTAAATCAGTAGCCTTTAAATTATGGAATAGCGGTTGCATAATTACAACTTCAATCACATTAGATAACTCATCATATGTAAATTCGAATTCACCCATGCAAAGTGTTCTCCAACTTAATGCTCGCACAAATTTTTTAAAATCACAGATATCTAGATTAGATTTTTTTTCATGAATATATGCACCGCCTTTTGTAAGATCATGATCATTGAAAAGAGCTTCAAAAACCGTATCATAAAAAACCACTTTTTTGCAAGGTATTTCTTCGCGATACTCAAATGTTTTGTAAAGAAGTGACACCATTAGAGGATTAGATAAAAACTCTTTCAAACTTTCAAATCGCTCATCATTTGAAATTCTATTTATTAATCTCTCTGATCGTTCACCGCTGTTATCATACCTTTTAAGTAGAGAAAAAGCTTCTATACGATTTAATGGTTTTATATTAAATCTATAAAAGCCTTCAAAAGAATCTAATACATTCTCATCTCTTGAAGTTAAAAGAAAATATGTGTTAGGGACTTGCTTTATAAATTTCTGTAATATTTCCGTAATCCTCACTTTTCCTTTTTCTCTTATTTCATCATATCCGTCCAAGAAAATTAAAAACTGATCGTCTAAAACCAGCTTTTTTATTTGTTCTTTTGTGGCATTTCCATTAAAAAAATTAATCTCTGAAGTAATTAAATCTAAGAGCTCAATATCTTGCGTCAACTTCCTTAATTCAATCGAGATTGGTATTGGCGCACCTTTTTCTAAAGCTGTTAACATCAAAAATTTAACTATTGTGGATTTTCCCATCCCCGCTTTATCAACTATCATTAGTTTTGGAAAATTTTTGAAAATTTGTTCTAGATCAAATTTTTCTTCAAGATAGAAATTTTTTTTATGATCATCCGTTTTAATAATTGTCAACGGTACATATAATTCTTTTAAAAATTTGGGGGTGCCCTTGAAAACAATTGTATTCATATACGAATTTGCTTCATAGCTTTTTTCAAAATACATAATAATTGAATTTAGAGTTTCATCTTTTTCTTTCTTATCTTTAATAATATTTTTTATATTTGGTTCAAGGTTTTTTCCAATTTGGGAACCAATTTTCACTGCCGTTGGCAATAAATTTTTAATTGATTCAATACTATCTGGATCTATATTTCCTATCACTTCATTTAACACAAGATACCCCTCACATGGTTTTTTAGCATAATTATAAACCTGCATGAGTTAAAATACAATAAAATGTGGCTCAATTCGGAACTTTCCACATTTTAAATTATAATCTTTATTTTTCCGACATTCCACGACATCATATTTTTACATGCTCCAGCGCCTGATCCTGTAACCTCTGGATCTACAGTGAGCAATAAAAAATTTATACAACCATTACACTACCTTTCATTCATCGATTTTATTACATTAAAAAGGCACCATCTAGGTGCCATAAGTTTTTAAGCACTCTTGATTATTCTTTTATTTCCATTATTTCTTTATGGAGTTTCTCGTTCTCCTCGATTAATTCTTTTACTGATTTTTTATCTACAGAACTAAGAATTTTATCAAAAACTAATTTACCCCATACCGTCATTAGTATAATCACTACAGACAAACCCAAATCAAACATAAGTTTATTATAATGCACACCTATATAACTTGTTAAACCTACTATACTACTGATGTCACTTGTTATAATAAGTGACAATACAACTCCAAGAACCGCTGAAGCAATTATTGACCTTGTATTGTTTACATCAGCTAATCCGTTTTCCTTAGCTTTTACTAATCTTTTATTTTCTCTAATTTCTTTCTCTTTTAAATATATATTTTTTTCATCAGAATCACATTTCTCAACATTTTTTTCTGAAATTCCTATTCCTCCGTGCAATTCGTTCAAAATTTGATCTTCATTACATTCATTTTTATCATTAATCTCTTTGGGCTCTTGATCTCTTTCCTTTAGAACAATATCAATACACTCAATTTTCAACTCCACTTCTAATAACTTAATCAAATTTTGTCTATCTTCTTTTCTATTAATCATCGAAATAATCAAAACTAAGAAAGCCAATAATATAAGAGAAGTTTTTAGACTTCTTAAAAATTCATCATCGGGTAAAATGCTAGCTATTGCTAAAAATATTGCAATGATAGTTAGAATTTTTCCAAAAAAAACTTCGCCAGAATTACTTTGAACAAGTTTCATTTCAACAATATTAGAAATTTTATTCTTTTCAAGTTCACTTAACTCTGTCTTTCTATATTCATCCAAATATCCCTTTTTCTTAGAAGTGTAATCACCAAAATCTTTTAGAACTTTCTCTTGTTGTTTTTTTATTGAATTCATTCTACCCTCACACATTTTCTTTTAATTATAAAGCCAAATAAGTTAAATTGCAAGAAATGTTGCGACAAATTCGGGAATGTCAATATTTAAAATTGCAAAATTTATTTCCCTGACATTTCATAGAATTATGTTTCCAAAAGATCCAGCGCCTGATCCTGCAACCGCTGGATCTGCCGTGAGCAGTAATCCAACCTAATAGCAATCTCATCCACATCCAGGCATTCGATGTAGGTCAGCTGCAATACCGTCCGCAATTTTGGCATTTTTACCGTATCGAGAAACGCTTTAATTCTGATCCGTTCCCTGACACATTCCTCAATCTCTGCACGGATTTGTTTCTGCAGGGGTTCTCAGTCCGCAATATGATCCCCTGCATCCAAACTTTCCCCACCACGTGGCATATCAGAAATAACACTCGCTGTTTTTGTAGCTTTAGCCATTCGCCTCTCAAGTTCTCTTTCCAGGCTATCAGCAATTTCAAGCTGGTATTCATACCCTCTTAGTATTTCATCTTTTACTTTATCTTTCGGCCTGCAAATTGTTTTCCCTTTTGACATTCGCTTCCCCCATGTTAAAATTATTTAATGAGCAACTTGGGGCGAAAGCTCCTTTTTTTATGTCTATTTTTCATTATTCTCTCTATAAGCTTTTGCATACCATCCCCATACCACACCGATTGCCACCGCCAATAATATAGCCATGATATCAAACGGCATCCTGCACCTTCTTCCCCTGGAACAGCTTGCACTCTTTCAATCTATGCGCCGTGGCCGATGCTGAGCAATTTTTCTTAAAGAATTTATGATAATACTGACAGTCCGACTTCTTGCAGTGGTCTTGCTTTTTAATTTTCATATCCCCTCCACTAAATTAACCCAGCAAACTTACTTGCTGATCCATATAATTTTCTTCAATATATTTTTCTGCAAATTTAATGCACTCCTGTTGTTGTTTAAACGATTTTGACAACACAATCGACATTGGCCGGATCACTATTTCCCCATCGCGATCATTTGCGCCAAACAATAAACCATCGCTGAAATAAACATTGTTTAAATATCCGATCGGTCCAACTCGATATCGCCTACCTTTTAAAAATCTCCTAACCAGTGAATTAGGGCTTATTGATTTTTTCCGCTTAACCCACTGCTCAGTTGATTCCAACTGATATCTCCATCCATCATCTAATTTTATTTGATGCACTTGGTATCGCTTACCGTTATGGATGAAATAGGGCTCCATTCCGGATTCGTGTTTGAATTTTACTTTTCGCATAAGATAATCATTTCCTTTGAGGAACAAAGCTTATTTGTTTTCCATCGTCTTTGTTCTCGTAATTAATACAAACAATCACAGCTTTAATAATTGGCCCCCATGCGTTACATTCATAATTATGTCTTGCGCATGTAACACATAGATTCTGGTTTTCTTTGAGTCACATATTCATTGTTTTCCCTTCCCGCAAACAAAAATACAAAGATAAATATTCCCGCCGTAATTCCAGCAACCATAACATTTAAGTTTCATTCCACCTCTACAATCTCAACTAATACCCCTGGTTTTTCCTTATCGATCTCAAAGCGATCCTCAAACCCAACAATATTATTCCATCCATCGTTTTTTAAAACACCAGCCTGAACTAGCGCATCTTGAACATATTTTTTTGCACTGGCAATATTATCTTTGTCGCGTTTCTTGTTTTCTTCAACCCACGTATATCTTATATAAACGGATTTTTCGATTTTTAGGTTTTTCAGCATACTTTTTATGCAAATGAAAATGTAGTAATCAGTTTCCTTTTTAAATTTCGCTCCAACTTGCTTGTTTTTCCTGTTCTCATTGATCAATTCATTCAGTACTGGGCAACTTTCCGGGAATGAAGAAGGAATAAACGCCATCACAAAAACTATTCATTTCTCAACCTCCATCCTCAAAAACTGGATCTTCATTCAGATCGCGGCACGCAATTTACCAGCAAATCATTTCGGAATGCGTTGAAAAAAGCAAATGCCGTTCAAAGCATGAGCAGTACCGGCCGCTGCTATGATAATGCCCGGATGGAGAGCTTTTTCGCAACACTGAAAAAGGAGAAACTCTATAAAATTGTTACAAAAAACATGTTGATGACTGAGGTAAAAACGATTGTCTATCGCTATCTTCATTATTACAATCGACGGCGAATTTACAGTACGAATGGCGGGTATCCACCGCTGACTTACCGCGAGCTCTTTTATGTAAATCAACAACAAGCTGCATAGTAGATTAAGGTACTTATGATTGTTTTCAGCCCATGGCGGTATTCATCATCGAAGGATGTCTAAATTATTCCTTGCTGGTTTAGACTGAACTGTTATTGACAATTCCAATTGGTTTATGTTGTGAAAGAAAAAGATACCTGCTTTCGGTGTGATGACGCTCTGTTATCAGATAATCATAGATGGCATTACCAATAACTGCTGTTAAAGGAAGCTCAAGAGCAAACGCTGTTTCTGCTGTCTGATAAAGATTAAATCCCTGTCCCAGTCAATGGAGTCAAGTGTCATTCCAGCAATATCACAGCCACGTAATCCGGTGTAAAGTGCAAGCATCCCGATCGCTTTATCACAGAGCGTCAGCGTATTTTCACCAGCCAGCACTTCCTTAATTTTCCGGATTTCTTCCAATGTAAGATACTGTATGTTTTTTCTGGTTTCCCTTAAGGCTGGAAGAAAAGTCAGAATCCGATGGCATATTTCCTGATGATCAGGGGGACACACTTTCAATACTGCAGCAATGTTTTTCTTGTAAGAATAGCTCCGCAGCAGTTTTTCATCAGGTGATATGAATATGGAAAGCACGGCTTCTTCTGAAATTTCAACGAGGCTATCGATTCCTTTTTTCTGGAGGTATAAGAAAAATGTGGATGCATTATGAGATTCTGTATAAATGGTGGTAACTTTTTTGCCGTGTTTCTTTTCCGCTTCATAATAATAGTCAATGACGGCTTTGAATTCCGGGGCTAGTAACGAATAGGCACCCCTTTTGAAAAGCTCATGTCTGCGTCTTCCATTCGGGTATCTTTTATGTACATCGAACTGCTCAATAGCTCCGATAATCGTCCGTTTATTACGGAGATAATCAGGAGAATCCGATGTTTTTGTATACTCCAGATACACGTCTGTATAGCAGGACCAATCCTTTGAATCAGCAAGGACCAGAATTTTTTTAAGCTCTCTTTTGAACCTGTCAACATAGGCTTTTGAGTAGCCATTGCTTTCCATGCAGGAAATAAGTTTGGGATAATTATCCCGTAGATTCTGTACATTCATTAGTATGACCTCCTGTTCATTTGATAAGAAGAGCATATAATAAAAGAAATAAAATCCAAACCTTTTTTCATTAAAGCCCTTATGTATCAGGCATATTTGAAAAAGGTTTGGATTTTATTTAGGTTTGGATTTCTTACGACATACCTATGCGGTTTTATCCATCCAGGCTGGTATTGATATAAAGACAGTACAGGAGAGTTTAGACCATCACTCAGCAGCCTTTACCTTGGATCAGTATGCATTCGTAACCGATGGAATGAGGCGGTCAGGAGCGGAGAAATTTGAAAAATATGACAATTTATATGTCAAATGACAGAAATAGGATTTTTTGCATTAAAAAAACGGCCATTTAATGCCGTTTTTAAATTTCATAGTGGTGCGAGAAACGGGGGTCGAACCCGTACGCCTTTTGGGCACACGCCTCTGAAACGTGCTTGTCTGCCAGTTCCAACACTCTCGCATACCACTCATTTCTGAGTACCACTATAGATTACAGTTTTTTTCATAAATTGTCAAGGTGTTCCTCACTTTTTTTGTGATTTTTAAAAAAACTTCCAGTAAAGGAAGGCACCAATTCCAATTTGGAGTACAAGTATACACGGCAACCCGATATAAAACTTGGGATGTTTAGTTTTATGATGAAAATTTCGCATCCCAAAAATGCCGCCCAAACTTCCGCCAACGGCACTGAAGCCTAATAAGGTTTTTTCAGAAAAGCGCTGACCCGGTTTTTTAGACCTTTTCTTGTCATTCCAAAATAATAAAAAAGTGATCAGGTTGACAACAACCAAATATATTAATAAATAAATCATACTTTCAGTTCCTTTGCTATTTATAATAAGACTTCCCTTTTACATCAACGTTTTCTCCTGCTACGTATAGAACCCTTCTTCCAATCGGCTGATTCCCCAGGGTGCTGTAATGGGTAATGAAACATAACATCGGAATACTCTCGTTAATTGAAAGACGCTGACAAATATATTTATTGGGAAAATCCATTGTAATTTCAAGTGTTTTCACAACCTCAAAGCCATTAATAATTTTCATCATCTGGCTGAGATTTTTTTCAGTTTTTTCTTGAATGCGATCTAAACTATAGTGTCCTCCCAGGAACAATGCATCGATGGTATAACATACCGGCATGGCATCTGTATAATACAAGGTTTTTATTTCCAAGGTTTTTATTTCGTGATGGTACCCCTTAACCTTTGAAAATGTCAGATGGATATCCTCAGTGACGGCATTCGTTATTTCTTCGTTGATGTTGCCTTCCAAACTAAAATTAATTAGAAAAAGGTCTTTTTCCTGTTCCTTAACAAATGTTCCAATCCGCTCAATTGAGCTAAGATAACCTTTGTTCACAAGGATCGCAATGCTTTTGCGAACCGTTACAGTACTGGTTTTATAGGTTTTAGCCAATTCCTGATTGGTTGGCAACTTTTCCTGCGGCTTTAGGATTCCCTTATTAATTTTGCCAAGAATATCATTAACAATTTGATCGCAAATTTTCGCTTTCATTTATACTCCTATCCATTAAGGGAATCCCCGTGAATACGACACCATTCTTTTTTAATATAAAGACGTCGCATCCCCATTGGTTCTTCATCATCCGATATTTCCTGGGTTATTTGAAGCACCGGCGTATTCACTTGTATTCCCAATACTTTTGCCACTTCTTCACTGCTGGTCACCGCGGTGATACTCATTTTCTCTTGTAATTGAAAGATGGTATTTTTTTGAGAAAGTATTTCACTTAAACTGGTGTACTCAAAATCATCATTCCAAACCGTGATCCCCGGAAAGTATGGAATATAATGAATATCGTAGGCAATCGGTGTCTCTTCGTAAAAAAGCACCCAACGAATATAAACAACCCTGGCATCCGGTGCCACTCGCAGGCGATAGACTAAATCTATGGTAGGTTTAATAATTTCGGAGCCAAGCATTTCTACCCGTTGAAATGGTTTTTTTAAAAGATTCACGGTTTTCAAAGATAGTAGAAATTTATCGTTTTTGTTATCAAGAACATAGTTGCCTTTTCCTGGGATTGAATAAATATAACCATCATCAATCAGGCTTGAAAGTGCATTTCGGATGGTGATGCGACTCACCCCAAACTCATCTGCCAATGTATTCTCCGGAGGAATCTGCATATTAACCGGATAAATTTCTTTTTGAATTTTTGTTTTAATTATTTCGGAAATTTCATCATATTTGTTGCTAATTAGATTCCCCTCCCTTGTTCAACCAACTTTTGCACTGTTTGACTCCTTCATAGACATCATGCGCATAGGCGTCTACCCCGGTATATTCAATAGCTTGGCGATGGGTTGACAATCCACCAACGATAATCTTAACCTGATCTCGCAGTCCCGCAATCACTAAATCATCATTCACACCTTTTATATATTTAACCCCTTCGGCGAGAATGGAACTGATTGCAATAATATCGGGTTTTAACCGTATGGTCTCGCTCACTATCTCTTGTGCGGTAATATTAATCCCCATATCTTCCACTCGAAAACCAGACATCAGGGCGGCACTTTTAAAAATTGATTTGCCAATATCGTGTAGATCACGCTCGATGGTGCAAAGCAAAATAGTGCCAATTGTTTCCTCTGCCCCATTATTTATTAGTTTAAGACTGGGCAATTTTAAAACTTCTTCAAAGATAATACCTGCCATCATTAAATCAGTGACACCATATTCTCCTTCTTCAAATAAATAACCAATTTGGTCTAAACCTAATTGAATCGCTTCAATAATCTGAGCCTGACTGGCACCTTCTCGAATGGCATAATTCACCAGTTTCATGACTTTTTTTTCTTCAATCTTCTTTACTGCTTCCACAATGCCATCAAGAGTTGCGGGGTTTTTCATGGTATTAATCGATGTATTCATCTGGTAAATAACCTCTTATTATTTCTTTTTGATTCTTTGACTGGTGTGGCAATTTATAATTCTCTAAGCGTTTTTCAATCTCCGCATCGGTTTTTTTCAACGTTTCTTCCATTGTCTTCCCTTCGCCAAACCCATGGTGTGAATATTCTTTGCGGATGAGCTTTAGATTTGTTGAAGAAATGAAATTTCCGGTGGATCCGGTTCGCAGTATTTCATCCATCATCAGGGTTACATCATTTATTTCAAAACCTTTTTTATAATCTTTAAGGCCATGGTACATCCACTCATCTAAAATATATTTATTGTAATTAATGGTTTTTAGTGAATCCTCCATACCAAAGCTATGCATGAGGCAATCGACCTCCGCCAGCAAACAAGATAAGAGATTCAGACAACTTTCATACCCACTTTGATAATCTAAATGCTTTGCATCCGTAAAGGTTCCACCGGCTCTAAATGGCATATTATAATAATCTGACATGCCTTTGGCTGCCAGGGTAAATAATGCTGCCGCTGAATTGCCGACAAGGGTTTCCGCTTTATAAGGATCCACACCGAAAAGAGGCAGACCATAGACAACGGGCAATCCCGGTTTTAGTATTTGTGAAAATACAATGCCACTGAGAATCGCGGCATTGGCCAACAACAAGTTGCCGCCATGGGTTGGCGGCGCCGTTAAACCACTCAAACCACTGCCGCAGGCAATCATCAGTGGCTGATTTTCTTCGCAGTGAACCATAATGGCCTCTGAGGTTGAATCCCCCATGATCAGTGGTGCTGAGATATTAACATTTCCCAAAGCAACATAATCATCACTGATATCCCGATATCTTTTGATCATTTCTATCGATCTTTCGGCATTTTCTCGGCTTCCAACCAGGGATAGACTTGGTTTGTCCGAATACTTCAGCACCATCGCCATCCGAAATAGATCCCGATGCTCCAAAGGAACATCAAAGGGTTCCAATGAATACGGGCAAGACATATTTATATGCTCATTGGCATGATTTAATTTTGTGAAGTTAATATAATCGTCCCTTGTTCCCAATCTAATCTGGTCATTTCTGGAAACATAGGTTCCACCATAGGGCGGCATCGTACAAATATCACCTTTACCGATTACCACCCGATGCTGATTTCCATAGATTGAAAAATGATTAGGGAGCGTTTTCAGACTTTCTTCAACCATCCTCGCATCAATATAGACCTGATGCCCATCGATTTTTGCTCCCGCTTTTTTGAAAACATCCACGGCGGCATTGGAAAGGACAGTTAATCCCATGGTTGCTAATATTTTTAGTGACTGTTCATGGACAAGCTCAGATTCTTTTTTGGAAATACTCAGAGTTAATTTCACAACACAATTCACCTCCTTGATTCGTCGAAATAATACTGAATTATACCATAAAAAAGCGTGATTGGTTATAATTCAAAGCAGATCATTTCATTTTAACATTAAAATTCATAACAGTATATTTTAAACTAAAAGAAACCACATTTAAAAAAATGTGATTTCTCTGATTATCGATTGAATAGGTCATAAATATCTTGAAAAGAATTTACTTACTACCCTTAAGTTTAAATGCACTCACCATTTTTTTAAACATTTCGGCTTGAATAGAAAGTTCTTCACTGGCTGCGGCACTTTCTTCAGCAGTTGCAGCATTGGTCTGTACAACTTGTGAAACTTGTTCAATGCCTTTTGTGATTTGTACAATTTCCGATGCCTGATCGTTGGTTGCCTGGGCAATATTTCCAACAAGCCCAGCCACTTTTTCAATTTCGTTTAATATTTCTTTTAAACCCATCGCGGTTTCACTTGCAATCTTCGTTCCAATTTTGACTTTGCCAATGGAGCCCTCAATAAGACCGATTGTTTCCTCTGCTGCTTCGGCACTACGCGCTGCCAGACTTCGAACCTCTTCTGCGACTACTGCAAAGCCTTTTCCATGTTGTCCTGCCCGAGCCGCTTCCACTGCTGCATTGAGTGCTAAGATATTGGTTTGGAAAGCAATATCATCAATTACCTTAATGATTTTAGAGATATTATTAGAGGAATCATTAATTTCGGCCATGGCTAAAATCATTTTTTCCATTTGCTCATTCCCCACTTCAGCACTTGTGCGAACTTCAATGGCCCGTTCATTGGCTTCATTGGCGTTTATAGCATTTCGTTTGGTTTCTCCAGCGACCTCTTCAATGGAGGCGGTCAATTCTTCAATAGCGCTGGCTTGTTCGGTTGTTCCCTGTGCTAAAGCTTGTCCGCCATCAGAAATTTGTCTGGCACCTGTTTCAACCTGTCCGGCTGCAACATTAATCTCAGTCATAGTGTCACTGAGACTGGTGGTAATGTTGTTTAGGTCTGTCTTTATCGCCTGAAAATCCCCAAGATATGCGGTTGTGATTTCCTGATCCAGATTCTTCTGCCCGATTGCTCGGAGTTTACCAGTGATTTCGTCCACATAGCGTTTAAGAAAAACAATGGTTTGATTTAGATCTCTTTTTATTTGGTCGTGACCCCCGCGATAATTTCCTGTCATCATGGTATTAAGATTACCTGCCGACAATTCATTTAGAATAATTGAAGCTTCCTGAATTGGGGCAGTGACTGCGTCAAGGGTTTCGTTAAAGCCCATGATGACTCTGGCAAATTCTCCCGGGAATTTCCTTGCATCCCCTCGATGATCGAGGTTCCCTTCAACTGCGACCTGTGCCATTTCATCTGTTTCATTGACGAGCATGGCGATGTTTTCAATCATCCCGATAAGACTTGGTACCAATACATCATTTTCGCTGCGTTTACCCACTTCTTTTAGTTCTTCCAAGTCTCGCAGTTCACCTTTGGCAATATTATTGGCAACATTCACAATTGCCAGAAGTTGGCTATGAACGCTGTTAATTGATTTTCCGATCTCTCCATAAATCCCTAAATAGTTTCCTTCGACCTTTTGGGATAAATCATTTTTTCGCATCAGACTAAGAACCTGATTACCTTCTTTTAAGGCTTCTAATCCATCGATACAGGAATTAATACTCTCCTTAAGCCCGTTGTAATCGCCTTTATATGTTTCAATAATTTTGGCCGGGATATCGCCATTACCAATGCGTTCAACATAATTACCCGCCATATGAAGAGGTTTAACCACTGCCTCCAGGGTATCATTGAGTCCCTCCATGATTTCCCGATAACCACCGTTAAAGGCATTAACATCAACGCGAATATCGAGTTGTCCTTCCACAGCAGCCTCAGAAAGCATGGTAGCTTCGGCAATCAAACTTCTGAGAGATTCAATGGTCTGGATCAATGCCGGTCTAATTTCATCCTGAGCATCCTTTGGCTTTATATCAGCTGAAAGATCCCCATCGGATATCTGCTTCATCGTCCCAATCACCACATCTTGAAGCTCCCCTGCAAAACGATCCATGGAACCTGCCATTTCACCAATTTCGTCTTTGTTTTCCATATTTAAGCGCAATCCCAAATGTCCCATGCTCATTTCTGTAATCATATGCTTAATTCGTAAAATGGATTGAGTCATTGATGATGAAGTTCTTTGTAGGATAAATCCAAGGATCAGAAATACAATCAATCCGGCAAGGGCAATCAGCATGATATTTGTTGAAATAGCCGCCTTTACCGAGGTCATGGAATAGCCAATATCCATGGCACCAACTATTTCCCCATCGATCTCAATAGGGTACAAAACTTCATAAACATCCTGGTTCTCAACCTCATAAAAATACTCATATGCGCTTGACTTGCCTTCAATCACAACATCCTGAACACTCTGGAAATCTGCAAAGCTCGCACCGATGAGATCCGGATTACTATGTGCCACAGCTTTTAAATCTTTGTCGATAAAAGCGGCGTAAACAATGCTGTCATCTGAAGAAAATCCATCGATTAAATCTTGATAGCCGAATTTTTCCATGAGTTCGAGTGCTCGATCTGCCGATACTCCGGCCTGAACAAACTCCCCTGTAACCGTTTTTATATAGCCATATTTAAAACTTTTATCACTATCCGTATTTTGCCTGATTTCCTCCATAAATTCAGTGTCGCCACTGGTCATAAACTTATCAATGGGATCCCCTGGGGTAGCTTTCCATCCCACGTATTCGCCATTGACAGCATTGATTATTTCACCGGAAGGATTATACCAGTAAATTTTATCAATTCCCGATTGTTGCGAAAGTGCGGTAAGATAGGGATCACTGATACTCCCTCGATTGCCGATTACGATATTGCTCATGCTCCTAATTTGCGTTTCAAGCATATCGTTCACTGTACTAAGAGCCTCAGAATTATCTGCGAGTCTTTCTACGAATTGCTGGGATGCCGAAAACCCACTTTCTCTCATTTCATTCAGCAAACTTTCTCTTGTTAAATAAGACGATAGTCCACCGATTACTAAAACACCGATTAACACACACACCAATGGAATAATCAATAGTCTTACTTTAATTGATCGCCATTTAACATTGCGGCCATTTTTATTCAAGCTTTTATCCTCATTTCAGCATTTTTATAAGATTGCAGGGCTATCCTTAATTATTTATACCTGTTCTTTCATACTTTCATCATTCAAACTCATTTTTCTGTTTTTTTTTCATTTTTCAATGCTCTAAAAATAGCAAAACACATCAGAATGATAATTAAAACAAAAGGCAGTGCCATAATGATTGCCGTATTTCGAATCGCGACCAATCCACCGCTTAGAAGCAGTACAATGGCCATTAGAGATAATACGATTCCCCATATGATTTTAATTTTATTGTCGGGATTCAAGTCACCGTTTCTTGAGAACATGGCAATTACAAAGGTTGCGGAATCCGCCGAGGTTACAAAGAAAGTCGTAATCAAGAGGATCGCAATGAATGAAATCACTTGCCCTAACGGCAGGTATGACAGGGTCACAAATAAACCGACCGTCACGTCATTGGTGACCGCGGCGACAATGTTAACGCCTTCAAATATTTCAAAATATAAGGCGGTCCCGCCAAAAACAGTGAACCAGATACAGCAGAAGATGGCCGGCATGATGATCACGCCCAGGACAAACTCTTTGATGGTGCGGCCTTTGGAAATGCGCGCAATGAAGGTTCCCACAAAAGGACCCCAGGAAATCCACCAGGCCCAATAAAAGATGGTCCAGTTTCCCAGCCAGGGATCATTTTCAAAGGGGGTTAAGGCCAGGCTCATGGGCAGAATATTTTGAATGTAACCGCTGAGACTCACCAGAAAAGTGTTAATAATAAAGACGGTTGGCCCAAAGAAAAACACAAAGATTAAAAGTGCCACAGCAATAATGATGTTTGTATTGCTGAGTATTTTTATCCCTTTGTCTAAACCGGTGGTGGCGGAAATTAAAAACAGAATGGTAATGACAACAATAATGATGATCTGCACATTAATATTATTGGGCACATTAAAGAGCGTTGCCAGTCCCCCATTAACCTGTAAAGCGCCCATGCCGAGGGAGGTGGAAACACCGATAACGGTTAACACCAACGCCAGAATATCAACGGCTTTGCCAATCGGCCCCTTGGTTTTCTCACCCAGAAGCGGGTATAAGGTGGAGCTGATTAAGCAAGGCCGTTTCTTTCTGTATGTGGCATAGGCCAGAGCCAGGCCGACGATGGCATAGATTCCCCAGGGGTGAAGTCCCCAGTGCAAAAATGCATACCGAAAGGCCATCAAGGCGGACTGACTGGACGCTGCCTCAATCCCCAGCGGCGGCTGGGCATAATGAAAAACCGGTTCGGCAACGCCCCAAAATACCAGGCCGATGCCCATGCCGGCACTGAACAGCATGGCAAACCAGGAAAAATTTGAATACTCCGGACGATCATCATCATCCCCTAAACGAATTTTGCCGTATTTGCTAAAGGCCAGCACTAAAGTGAAAATCAGGACGCCTAAAACCGCAACCAGATAAACCCAGCCCAAATTAGTTGTAATCAGTCCAAACAGTGTGTCCGTTACCATTAATAAAGCCTCAGGAAATAAAAAGCCGAAACTCAAAAATACCAATAAGAGAATAATTGAAATATAAAATACCATATCGTTTTCCTTCCCTTAATTTTCGCTTAGTTTATTATTTTTTAACAGCTCCGATTTGTCCCTGTCGAAATGCTTTACTGTATTTTCGACAATGCTTATCTTTACCAAGAAGTGCATAGGTCGCAAAAATAGTACCCATCATGTCCCGGTTAAGCGGGTCCATAACTGCGCAGTCCATACCTGCCTGGATCGCAAGGGCCATAAAGGTTTTATTCATTAATGCTCGTGCGGGCATGCCAAAGGAAATATTACTGATGGCGCCGGTTACATGAATGGTCGGAAATAGTGCTTTGATTTCGCTAATTTCCTGGGCAAAGTTTAAAAGCGCCTGATTTTCTGTTGACAGCGCCATTACACAGGGGTCAATATGAATGCGGTCTGGGGTGACTCCATATTTAGCAGCTTTTTCAACCATTATTTTGGTGATGCTCACTTTTGTTCCAACATCACAGGGAATGCCATTGTTATCGCAGGTCAGGCCTACCACTTCCCAGGTATTGCCTTCCATAAGGGGCAGCAGCACTTCACATTTGTCCCCTTCTTCAGAAATTGAATTGAGCATCCCGGGTTTATTCGCATACTTGAATACGGCTTCAATTACCCGGGGATTGGGACTGTCGATACATAGCGGTGTATCCGTTGCATCCTGAACTACTTCCATTAACCATTTTAAGGTTTCAATTTCAAACTCGGGTGCGGTACTTGCACAAACATCTATGAAATGCGCGCCGGCTTCTGTCTGCTTAACCGCACGATCTGAAATAAAAGCAGCATCTCTTTTTTCAATGGCTTCTTTAACAGCAGGAATGGTTCCGTTAATTTTTTCTCCAATAATAATCATCTTCGTCTCCTTGTAATATGCATAGAAGGTAAGTTTTTAAAACTTACCTTCTATGCATTTTAATTTTTTAACTTTGTTATTCTTTTTTAAAACCTTTTTTCACTATTTCTGCCTAATTTAAAAACTTTATCTTTTATATCTTCAACTAGGTATATTTTTTACAAATATAACACTTAAGCCCAGGCCTGACAAATTTTAACACCTTCAGCTGCGTTAGTAGTAAATCGATCTGCACCAACAAATTCGCAGGATTCTTTTGTCACAGGATTTCCGCCTATTATAATTTTAGCATCGATGCCATCAGCTTTAAGAGCGGCCACAGTTTCTTTCATGGAATCGATGGCCAAAGTTAAAACACCGCTCATCCCAATAATACAGCCTTTGTTTTCTTTTGCGGTTTTAACAAAAAGTTCCGGTGCAACGTCAATACCTAAATCCACTACTTCAAAACCAGCTGCTTCTGACATGCTTTTAAAGATGTTTTTTCCAATATCATGTAAATCACCATGAACGGTACCGACAATAATAGTTCCTGCAACAGCCGTTTCGCCGCTTCCCAAGACGGGTTTTAAAACTTTAATTGCCTCGGTTAATAATTCACCGGCAAAGATTAGATCGCCGACAAAATATTCGCCTTTTTCAAAAAGATCTCCAACAAATGCCATACCGCCCTGACAAGCTGCAACAGCTTCCTGGGCTTCTGCTTCGGTCGGATTGGTTTCCACAAATTCGGTAAGCAGATCCATTACATCTTCTTCCTCTAAATCTCCAACTGCCTGTGTTAATACTTTTAGATCCAACATATTTTTACCATTCCCTTTTTATTTTTTTCATTAACATTATTGACCAAAATTATTTTAAGTTCCAAAGTCATTTATAAACTTAGTCTGATTTAAAGTCAAAATGTCGGGTTCTATCTGGTATTCACTTAACACTCGTGATCAACTGAAGCGTTAAGTGAACTATTTTCGGTTAATAAATTCCGTTATCTTTTAGAACTTTTCACTTTCCGGCAGATAACGATTTAGAATATCCTGTTGTTTTTTTGTCAAATCCGGGGCTTTATAACTTTCCACCCGTTCTTCAATCTGTTTCGCAGCCCGCTGTCTGATATCTCCAATTTCATCAAATAGAACCGAAGGATCGCCCGCCGTTTTATTGAATATTTTTGATAAATGATGCTCATCCCGATATTCTTTGGGTGTTCTGCCGGCAAGATAATTACCTAATGGGCCAGCTTTTTTGATTTCTTCAAATACTTTGCTTGCCTTTTCATTAGAAATATCGATACCTTTGTTTAACCTTAGTAAAATGCGGTTAACTTCTTCGTCAAGGACGAATTTTTCATAACTTCCCACTGCATATGACTGAAGAATCCCGGCATTATTTAATGCAAAATCAGATTTTCCAAGGTAAGTGGTGAGTAAGGTAGTCATTGTTTCAACACCTGCCTGATAATCCGGTTTGAGTGAATCCGTTCCGCCAACTCCAGTTCTCACCGGAAGACCGTAATAACGACCCAGGGCCAGTGAAGACATTTGAATAAGCTGGGCTTCCGGGGCTCCGATCATAATGGCAGTTTTTCGCATATCTGTTGGCGATGAAACAGTACCGTAAATAACACCAACCCCTGGTTTTATCAATTGTGTTAATACTATCCCCGCCAGAACGGTTGCATTGTTCTGAATGACCGAACCCATTAATGCTGCTGGAGCTGTTAGATTTGTCATCGAACAGGTAATAATGGTAACCGGTTGTCCTTCTTCAATAAGACCCATGATATTATCAAGAACCTCATAGGAATAACCCAATGGCGATAAGGCACAGGCATTGGTTAATAGTACCGGACGATCCCAGATATCATAAAATTCTTTGTACATCGTGGCAATTTCTTTGGCCGCATCCTTTAAGCTTTTTTTCTTAACATTTAAACTATTTGCAACATTCCCGTAGCTTGGTTTGTCGGAATATTTTAAGCATAAGGCAACCTGGGGAATATAAAAATTATCCTGATTTTTATCGAGATCCGGAGTATCATAAGCGGAATTGTTGACAAAATCTGTAACCTCGCTGGTGTGCATAAGTTTTAAAAATTTAACAACATCCGGGAGTAATGCTGGTCGGAAAGTATCATCTTCAAATAAAAATTTTGATGGTCCGTAACAACCCACAGTTTTTGGTTTAAAGCGTTCGCCAATTGGTGTTTCTCCCGCATTGGTTGTTATAGTAAATGACTTTGGTGCTGTTTCCAAAGCTTTGTTCAAAAGTTCTTCGCTGATTTTTACAATATTTCCTTCAACTGTGGCACCATGTTTTCTAAAAACATCAAGTACCTCTTCACTGGCGAAAGAGACGCCAATTTCTTTTAATATTTTTAATGAATACTCATGAAGCAGTTCTACATCACGGGTCGATACGTAGTTCTCATAAAAACGTCTATTAATATACATTGATAAAACCTCCAAGTTTTTAATAAATACATGTATTTCGCAACACAAATATAACATGATCTTTAATTCACTGTCAATCCTTTTTTAATAAAAATCCAGCTTAATTAATCGTCTACATTTAATGTGCTAACTTAATTCTTCGTAGAATATTTATTATTTACTATTTTTTAAGATCAATACCCATCGTT
This sequence comes from Acetobacterium bakii, assembly GCF_001263355.1. Lineage (GTDB taxonomy): Bacteria > Bacillota > Clostridia > Eubacteriales > Eubacteriaceae > Acetobacterium > Acetobacterium bakii. The sequence continues at coordinate 257,860 of NZ_LGYO01000008.1, read as the reverse complement.
TACAGTCATGAAAATAATTGTTGACCGTTTACAGTTATCGTGCTATACTTCTTTGCAATAGACATGTATTTCGCAATTATGTCTTGGAGGATATTATGAAAAAATTTGGTTTTAGAAATGCGATGGTATTTTTGATTTTAAGTGCCACGGTTGCTCTCGCGTACCAGTTGCCGTTTTTACGATTTACCTTTTACGATCAATTTGCGGCAGCCTATCAACTTACAAATACACAAATAGGTATTCTGGCTTCAGCCTTGAATTTGACCTATACCCTTTGCTACCCCATTGGTGGATGGATGGCAGACCGATTCTCCATGCGTTCCCTAATTTCCACTACTTTAGCAGCTTATGCAGTGTTGACTTTCGCTTTTGCAATGACTACTAACTTTACTGCCCTGCTTATTATTCACGTCCTTTACGGATTCTTCGGTATTGCTACCTTATGGTCTGCTTACCTGAAAGGAATCCGCAATTTGGCCAACAAAGATAACCAAGGTAAAATGTTTGGTAACAGTGAAGCATTGCGAGGTGTCATTCAAACTCTTATGGGTTTTGCTTTTCTTGCGATCGTGGGTCTTGCAGCTACCGAAGCTGCCGGTATGAAGATACTTTTCTTATTTGGATCCGGTGTGTGTGCACTATTTTTTGTTCTAGCCTTGTTCTTTCTTCCAAAAACGGATATCAAAAACGAAGAACATGCAGCAATTAGTGCAACCAAATATAGCGTTGTTGATGTCTTAAAAAACAAAGGCGTCTGGGTCACAATCCTTGTGATTATGTTCGCCTATATCACCTGGGCTCTGGGTAATGCATACATGACTACCTATACGGTACAGGTATTAAACATCTCAACAACAACAGCCAGTGCCATCGGCATTGTCCGAAGCTACATCATCGTATTGTTGGCAGGAGTAATCGGTGGATTTTTCATGGATAAGTTCACTTACAAAGGAAAAGGATTTATTATCATATTCGTCGCAGTCATCGCGGCATTGATTGCTTTACTTTTTTCTGCAAAAGTTATCGCTATCAGCATCGTCCTGACCTTAGTAATCGCATTTTTGGCGAACATTATGAAATCCACTTACTGGTCGATTATGGATCAAGCGGGGATTCCCATCGGCATGACGGGAATGGCTACAGGTATTATTTCATTTATCGCTTTTCTTCCAGATGTATTTTACGGTCCGATTTGCGGAAAGTGGTTGGATGATGCAAAGGCAGCGGGAGATATCGCAGCAGGGTTCAATCAGATTTTCATCTTATTAATTGTTTGTGGAATTCTTGGGGTCGTTTCTTCCATGTTTTTGATCAAGCGAACCAAAGATTTGGAAGAACAAGAAGCTCAAGCAAAACCTGCACTTAATGAGTGCTGATTCCAGCAGCTTGAAGTTCCCAGTTGGCATGCGGTTTCTCAAGCCCACTTCAATTAAAGCTATTGGAAGTTTTATTTTTACTCATAACTTTAATCAATTTTAAACCTTCGGCATAACTGAGGATTGTTGTAATACAAAAAAGCGTCTAACAGAGTTAACTCTGTTAGACGCTTTTTTGTATACTCGCTTTTTCTATCCCATTAGGCCTGGATACAACGGATATTTTTCTGTTAAATAAGCTACTTTTGCCAGTGCCAGTGCCAGATCTTTTTTAATTAGCGCCGCTTCAATAGCATCGGCAACAATTTCCATATCAACTTCCACCATGCCCCGGGTGGTAATGGCAGGGGTACCCACACGGATACCGCTGGTCACAAAAGGACTTTCCTTATCGTAGGGAATGGCATTTTTATTGGCGGTGATATTAACCTTGCCCAATGTTTCATCGGCTTCTTTTCCGGTTAATCCAACCTTGCTGACATCCAGCAGCATCAGATGATTATCGGTTCCGCCGGAAACAATTCGAAATCCCCGTTTTTCAAGAGCTGCCGCCAAAACTTTGGCATTTTTAACAACCTGTTCCTGGTAGGCTTTAAACTCCGGCGTTGCCGCTTCTCTAAAGGCTACCGCCTTGGCCGCGATCATATGCTCTAACGGTCCCCCCTGAGTACCTGGGAAAACACCCTTATCAATTAATTTCGCATATTTTTCTTTGCAGAGGATAATACCGCCTCGTGGACCTCTCAGGGTTTTATGGGTGGTAGTTGTTACAAAATCGGCATAGGGAACCGGGCTTTGGTGCTGTCCTGCGGCGACCAGGCCGGCAATATGAGCCATGTCAACCATCAGGTAACATCCGGCTGCCTCGGTCATTTTTGAAATGCGCTCAAAATCAATGGCTCTGGGGTAAGAGCTAGCCCCAACAACCACCAATTTCGGATGATGTTCGGCAATGAGCTTTTCTATTTCATCATAATTTATAGTTTCAGTTACCTGATCCACACCATAAGATTTGAAATTATAATATTTTCCTGATAAATTGGCTGGGCTGCCATGGGTTAAATGCCCTCCCTGATCCAAACGCATCCCTAAAACGGTATCACCAGGCTCTAAAATCCCCATGTATACTGCTGTATTTGCCTGGGCACCGGAGTGAGGCTGGACATTCGCGTGTTCTGCGCCAAACAATGCTTTAGCCCGATCGATGGCCACCTGCTCAATGGTATCTACGTGGATACAACCACCATAAAAGCGGTGTCCGGGAGTCCCTTCTGCATATTTATTGGTTAAATGGCTGCCCATGGCACTGAGCACCGCTTCGGAAACAAAGTTTTCAGATGCGATTAGCTCCAGATGACTTTGTTGTCGATGCAGTTCCTTTTCCATTAATTCATAAATCTCGGGATCTGCTACCTTAACTTCTTCAAAAAACATATAATTCCTCCATCAAACTCTTTCTTAATTGTCGTTTTGCCGATTTGAAAGTCTCTCCAGGGATGCGGCAATGCTTCGTAAATAAATCGTAAATTCCTCGGTTTTCTTCTGGAAATAAAATACAAACATTATTCCTGCCATTAAAAAAAGGATTAACAGCACTGGAATAATGCCCCAGGCCACACTGGCCAGGCTATTTATAAATTCATTCATTTTGTCCTCCTACAAGCGACACTTGTACGGCTATAACATTTATTATTGTAACACTTTATTAAAACTTTGCAAGTATTAAGCGTAATATTTTTCTTTAAAGTAAAATTTTCTATTCTGAAGAAACCGATACATCAATAGTATTTTCCTGCGCGAACTTAGCCAGATCATTAATCACGTCCTGACTTACTACCCCGGGAATCTCATATTCTTCCGGAGATTTTAATCCATTGCCCTTCATAAACAAATGATTTAAGCCGGAATAACTTTTAAATATCACGTTATTCTTGTGGAGTAACGCATTTTGCCATTGGCTGTATTCCGTCATATTTACTTGATAGTCTTCTTCTCCCTGAAGAATAAAAGCAGGTTTTTCAACAGCTTCCATTTCTTCAGTTGGTTCATAATTTTTAAGATAGAGCCAATAATCTCTTGAAATTCCCAGCAACTGAGAGGACGATTCTGTTGATTCATTATTTAATTGCTTTACCTTATCCCAGGCTGTTTTTGCCTGGGTCATGGTCTCCGCTTCCTGCCTGGTAATGGTATTATCCAAACTTGCCAAATAATCATATTGACGAAGGATGATGTCTTCCAGAGGGGATGTTGACCCTCCGAGAATCATATAACCTGCGGCACCAGGGGTCACCGCTGCTATTTTAGGTATGAGGTATCCGCCAAAATCGTAACCCAAAATAAAAATACCGTTGCCATTGATCTGCACCAATTCCCCTGCATAATTCACAGCATGGACCACATCATCAATGGTTTCTTCTTTTGGTGTGGTATCTGCACCCATGTACTTGCCATAGGTTTTCGTGCGCTTGTCGTAACGGATCGAGGCGATTCCCTGTTGAGCGAGGCCCCAAGCAATATCCCTAAACGGCGCATTGGGACCCTTTGCTTCATCCCGATCCTGTGGACCTGAACCGTGTACCAGTATCACACAGGGGAAGTTTTCACCTTGTGCCGGCGTGGTAAATGTTCCCGACAAAAGAAAAGCATCCTCCCCAAAGGTGATGCTTGCTTCTTTTATATTATCCGGCACAGCCATTTTTGCTATGCCGCCGGAATACTCCAAAATATGGAAACCTGAAATAATGTTGTTTTTATCAAAGGTTACCTGCAGATCCAAATTGGATTTTTCGAAAACACATTGTACTCTGACGGATAAGAACTCCCCATTTTCGATGGTCTTCGTTCCATTTATTTTAATAAATGAGCCGTTTTGAGTTTGAATCTGTGTCCAGATTCCTTGGTATACCTCAGGATTCAACACCTTTTCCATTTCATTTGTATAGTCAAAATCGTCCATGGCATTCTGGAAGCCGGTCTTGGATAAGTCGGTAACAAGTACTACAGCCATTTCTTTAGGTTCGCGTCCAAGGTTTTTATCAGCTTTCAGACTGTTGCTATTGCAACCGGTTAAGAATCCGGCACTGATAACAAAACACAGCACCATGATAAGCCCCTTTACTAAAATTTTCATTTTTTCAGAACACCTCTTTTATTTAACTATTTCGATGCTGTCTCCGGCTTTAATTGTGCCACCTTCTAAAACAATGGTAAAGATCCCTTCCCGAGGCATGATACAGTCTCCGACTTTTTTGGCAATTTCACAGCCGGAATGACATTCTTTCCCGATTTGAGTCACTTCCTGAAGAGTTTCTCCGATTTTCACCTTGGTGCCAATAGGCAGCTCATACAGACAAATCCCGACTGTAGTGATATTTTCCGCAAAGTTACCGGCGCATAAACCTTCAATGCCCTTTTGTGTCATTTTATCAATACTTTCCTGACCTAGAAGACTGACCTGCCGATGCCATTTTCCAGCGTGGGCATCACCTTCCAAGCCAAAATCTTTTATAAATTTTCCAATTTCAATGGGGTTTTTCATTTCCCCTTTTTTTTCGCTGATATTTACTGCCGTCACTTTTGCATTCATTTTATTCCTCCTGATTTTCGTTTCTAATAAAGGTCCCGGACTTTCCGCCGGATTTTTTCATTAAACAAATCTCACTGATCACCATTTCTCTATCAATAGCCTTGCACATATCGTAAATGGTCAAGGCTGCAACCGTTACTGCGGTTAACGCCTCCATTTCCACCCCGGTTTGCCCAATGTTCTTGACGGTGGCCTCAATGTTGATTTTTGAATTAACCTCATCAATTTCAAAGTCAATATCACTTCCTGAAATGAAAATATTATGGCACATGGGGATTAAATCAGCGGTCCGCTTAACCCCCATAATCCCGGCGATTTGGGCAACGCCCAATACATCCCCTTTTTTCATCTGGCCTTCAACAATTTTTGTCAGGGTTTCAGGCTTCATGGTAATCGATCCTTTGGCAACACCTACCCGTTCGGTAGCATTTTTTTCAGACACATCCACCATTCGGCCTCTGCCTTCAGCATTAAAATGGGTAAATTCATTATTCTCTTTTTCCATATTCAGCCTCCAATCTCGTTCATATTTCTCAATAATTGTTTTTCATTGTCATTAATATGATGTTTTTCCGGTTTTTCTGCAATTGCATGCAATATAATTTCCTCATAGGTTTTTCCTTCTTTTCGAAGAGCAAGAATATCGATTTCCTGGTTTGAATGCAGGCAGGGTTTAATCTTTCCATCAGTAGTCACCCGAATGCGATTGCATTCTTTGCAAAAATGTTTACTAATAGGATTAATAAGCCCCACTCGGCCCTTGGCGCCAGGTAATTGATAATATTCTGCCGGTCCGGATTTGTCCGGTTCAGCTAAAGGCTGAAGCTCAGGCACCCGCTTTAAAACTTCATCGTTGGAAAGATACTGATGTTCAGCATAGTCACTGGATTCACCCAATGGCATCAGCTCAATAAATCGGACATCCACTTCATTTTCCATTGTATAGTGAACAAAGGTCTCTATTTCATTGTCATTAAAACCCTTAATCAGTACAACATTAATTTTTATGGGATGAAGGCCGGCTTCCTTTGCTGCTTTAATGCCGGCTAACACATCTTCCACATGTCCCCATCGGGTAATTTTATGATATTTCTCAGGATCAAAGGTATCCAAACTAATGTTGACTCGGGTCAAACCAGCTGCTTTTAATTCTTTTGCGTATTTCGGAAGTAATATTCCGTTGGTGGTCATAGTTAAATCTTTAATTCCAGGAATTTGACCTATTTCTCTTACCAGTTCAATGATCCCATGACGTACCAATGGTTCACCTCCGGTAAGACGGATCTTATCAATGCCAAGGGCGACCCCGGCTTTTACCAGATCAACCATTTCTTCAAATGAAAGATTTTTCTTATGAGGGCGTTTTTCAATCCCCTCTTCCGGCATACAGTATACACAGCGTAAATTGCACAGATCGGTTATAGATAGACGCATGTAGTTTATTTTTCGTCCGTAATGATCCTTCATCAACTTCCTACTTTCTCCTATTAACCTTCTAGGGGTTAATAATTTCTCCAGGATTTTCAAATCCATATCCACCTAATTGTATCAGATCATCCTTAAATTCCTGTGATTTAAGAACATTAATAAATATTTGCACCCGTGGATCTTTCAGATTATCTCGGAGTATTGCAAAATCGTATTCTTCATCGCCAATGGGGATAAAGTCCAGACCCATCATGTTTGCGGCGGACAATACCCCGACCCCAACATCGCCGGAGCCCGATTTCACTGCTGAAGCCACCATCATATGTGTATTCATTTCTCGAGTATAACCCAAAATATCCTTTGCATCAATGCCATTCTTTTTTAAAAGATAATCAAGGAGTACCCGTGTCCCTGATCCCCGTTGACGATTTACCAGGCTAACGTCCTTTCGGGTGAGATCTCCTATCCCTTTGATTTTTTTTGGGTTTCCTTTGGGAATTATAAATCCCTGGGTTCGTTTTACGCCTTTTATCAAAACCACATCCTGTTCTTTTAGGTATCGTTTTAAATATGGCAGGTTGTAAATCCCTGTTTCTTCATCCAGCAAATGGATGGGTGCAAAATGGCACTCACCCTTTTTAATGGCCATAATGCCGCCCAGGCTGCCCACATGAGCCGAGGAGAGATTCACCATTCCGCGGTTTTTATGAATAATATTGGCTAACACATCCATCAGAACATCATGGCTTCCGATTGATACCAGAGTATTCTCAATTTCTTCTGGCGAGCGCATCAGAGTCAGCTCCACCACTGCCCCAGCTTCATAACCTTCAACGTTTTTCGGGATCTTTAGAATGCCATCTGCATTAACCAGCGACATCGTCACACCGGCTCCCCGGTCCAGTGGTGTTGCCACAAAAACATTGTTTACCCGGCCGCACTTCATCCGCACGAACTCCAGGTATTTAAGGGTGGACATAAGCCTTTTCGAGAGAATCGCTTTAATAGTCATCCCCTCAGCATTGGCTTGATGATTGTATTCAAGAATAACAGGTTTAACAAAGCCTTCAAAAACAAAATAAGCCGAAACCGGGTAACCGGGAATACCAATAACCGGCTTTCCTTCAATAATTCCCAGCACCACGGGTTTTCCCGGTTTAATGGCAACCCCATGGATGACCACTTCACCCAACTCTTCAATAAGCCGGCGGGTATAATCCTCAGTCCCTGCTGAGGAACCGGCAGAAATCAGCACCACATCATTTTCGGTTACAGCAGTGGTAATCGCTTTTTTGATTAATTCGTAATCATCGCGTACCGGTGGATAGCGGTTTGGCAAGCCACCATATTCTTTAACCAGACCGGCAAACATATGTGTATTGGAGTCAATGATTTTTCCAATTGACATGTGCTCTCCAGCTTCTACCAGCTCAGTGCCGGTGGGAATGATCCCGACGCTTGGTTTTTCCATGACTTCAATTGAAGTGATGCCGCCAGCCAGTAAAGCGCCAAGATCGATGGGTCGTACCCGATGATAGGCGGGAATAATGAGCTCACCGGCCACAATGTCCTCCCCAATGGGCCGCACATGCTGCCACAGTGCCACCGGACCGTTGATGCTTACCTGCTCATCGTTCTGAATCATAACGTCTTCAATCATAACCACAGCATTATAGGGATCATTGATCACATCTCCGGTATCAACAAAATTAAAGTCTCGGCCTTTTATAAGGGTTTTTGGATTGCGCTCGTCAACTCCGATCATATTCATGGCATCCACACAGATACCATCCATGGCAGAGGCGTTATAATAGGGTGAGGAAATTTTCCCAAACACAGGCTCTGCGGTAACCCATCCTTGGGCTTCTGTCACCGATTGCATCCGGCTTTTTCGATGGGTTGTTTTTGAGGATAAAATCCCAAGATATTTACTGACGGCCACATCCAGATCTTCGTTTTTTAAATATAGATTACGCTCATCTTTTTTTCCTGTATTTTCTGTATTCATTTTAGCTCCATTTCTTCTAAGCCTTAAATTAACTTCGAAATATTCACAAATAAAACGCGATACGAGCTGTCGGTTTATAAACAATTTTGTAACGTCTTCACGAACATCTCCCATCGTGTCCGACGGAGAGTGGAAAAATTATTTCACATAAACCGACAGTACGAAATAGACGCTCAGCAATTACTGCTTTTTAATTTATTTTGAACGGCATCACTTATTAAAATAAGGTGACTTTAACAAAATTCCCGGCGTTTTTGCCTTCTTCATTTTCAGTGATTTCAATGTATCCGTCTGAGTACGACAATAGCGTGATCATGCCTGATTTTCCATGGGTCGGCCGTACCTCGATTGATCCGTCTGAATCTTTTATAGCCACGGTTTGAAAAGTTCTCCGCCCGGGAGCTGCATGAACATTTTCCATTAATGTTCCTTGGACGGTCTGATATTTAAAGTGATCCTGACCATAAAAAACCGTCATAAATTCTCTGAGCATAATCATGTAAACAATAATAGCTGAAGCCGGCTGTCCGGGAAGCCCCACCACTGGTTTTCCATCCACCACGCCTAAAATTGTTGGCTTCCCAGGCTTTATTGACAATCCATGGAAAAGCACCTTCCCCAGAACGTCAATAACCTTAACCGTATAATCCTTTTCCCCCATGGAACTGCCGCCTGACAGCACCACCATGTCTGAATTTATCAGCGCCGCCTCAACTGCCTTTTGAATCACACCAGCATCATCCCTGGCATAGCTCATGGAAATCATCAAAGCCCCAAGGCGTTGGGTGACTGCTCCCAAGGCCGGAGTATTAATGTCGATAACTTCACCGGGCTTGGGGACTTCGCCCGGACGGATGATTTCGTCTCCGGTGGAAATAATGGTAACCCTGGGCAATTTCAGAACATCAACCTCAAGATACCCCAGTGCAGAAAGAACGCCAATATCCTGGGGTCTCAGCAAATGATTTTTTTCAAAAGCCACTTCTCCAATTTTAATATCATCCCCAACAAGCATCATATTTTCATTGGCACCGGCATTGCGATAAATGGCCAGATCATGATCCCCCAGTTTTTCAGTGTATTCAATCATCACCATGGCCTCGGTTCCTACTGGAACCATGCCGCCGGTTGGAACATAAATGGTTTCACCCTGGTTTAACAAAAGGTGGGTTTCCTTTCCCATATCAACCTCACCGGTGATTCGCAGAAAGCCCGGAATGGCACTGGAAGCCCCCTGAATATCCGTCAGTTTGACTGCGTATCCATCCACCACCGAACGATTAAAATGGGGAACATTCATTGCGGAGACAATATCTGTCCCCAGAACCCGACCAAGCCCGTTATTGATGGAAATTTTTTCTGTCGCTAATTTAAGATTTCCAAATGTGTCTCTGATGATTTTTTTCATCTCATCTATTGTTTTAACTTGTAAAAGTTCCAATTTCTTCCTCCGATTCTGTGTTTTTTTAGATAATTGCCATAGTGACCTGAGCTTCGCTGTCTGTTTTTTGAATTCTACAATTACCTCATTATTGTTTTTTATTTCGTCGCCATTGGAGTAGAAACAACAGCACTGCTGTGATGAATAAAAAGGTACCTAGTTTAACAATGAAACTGTCGTCCGGTGACAGGGTGCCAATGGGTATCAAATCTTCACCCACAACACTGTCACTCAAAGTAAAAATTATCAATAAAATTAAACTGCCTGTTACCATAAATCGTTGCTTCATTTTTTCCTCACTTTTCCTATACTTCTATTCTAACGACTTTCTTAATAAAAAACAATATGAATTACTTTCTTTAATTATTCATTAAAAATTGTTATACTGTACAAAAGGAGGCGATTATTGTGTTACGTTATGAACGCAACTTTCCGGCTTTTTCTGCTAAAGACTTTGAACGCATCCAAAATACGTCGGTTTGTGTAGTTGGCTGTGGCGGTTTAGGTGGTTATATCATTGAAATGCTTGCGCGAGTAGGCATCGGTTCCCTAACACTCATTGACGGAGATGTCTTTGAAGAATCCAATCTTAATCGACAACTCTTTTCCACCGAAAAAAATTTGGGTGATTCCAAAGCAAAGACCGCAGCGGCCCGGGTCAAGGCAATCAATAAAAATGTTAAAACCGATTATCATCATATGTTTATCCATGAAGAAAACGGTCTGGCCCTGATTGGTGATTCTCAGATTGTAATTGATGCCCTGGATAACGTTCCATCCCGGTTAATTCTGCAGAGTCTGTGCAAGGAAAAAAAAATCCCTCTGATTCATGGTGCCATCGGAGGCTGGTTTGCCCAGGTCACCACCGTATTTCCAGAGGATGATACCCTGAGTCGGTTGTATTCCAGTGAAACGGAATATGATTCGAAGTCACTTGGAAACCCGGCTTTTACTCCGGCATTGGCAGCTTCTCTGCAAGTATCGGAATGTCTTAAGGTTATCACCAAAAAAGAAGACATCCTCCGAAACAAACTTTTATATATTGATTTACTGTCCAACGATTTTTTTACATTTAATGTATAAGGAGAAAAAAATGTATCGAACTGGAATTATTACCTTAAGTGACAAGGGATCCAAGGGCCTTCGCGAAGATAAGAGCGGCCCGATGATCCAAACCATGCTCGAGACTATCGGTGTTTATGAGGTTGTGAAAACAATCATTCTTCCTGATGATGTTGACACCATCAAGGCTGCCCTCATTGCCTGGGCTGATGAGGACAAACTTGATCTCATCCTAACCACCGGCGGTACCGGCTTTTCCAATCGGGACTGGACCCCTGAAGCAACCATCGCCGTTTGCCATCGACTTGCTCCGGGAATCCCTGAAGCCATGCGCTATCACAGCCTGCAAATTACCCCAAAAGCGATGCTCAGTCGCAGCGCTGCGGGAATCCGCGGCCAAACCCTGATTGTTAACCTGCCCGGAAGCCCCAAGGCTGTTAAAGAAAACCTGGAAGCTATTTTACCGGCTCTGGATCATGGCCTTGACATGCTCTTAAGTTCAGGTTCCGCGGAATGTGCCGAACCCATTAAATTATAAAAAAAAGCGTATTCCACTCAAAGTGAAATACGCTTTTTTAACTTTTAAAGTTCCATGCCATTGAGGATGTCCCGCAATTGGGCAAGCTCATCCGCAGTGAGGGTGATTCCTTTTCGCATTTTTTCGTGATCCGCATTCCAGTCTCTCAAATCATATTTAGGATCGCGTTCATTCCAGCTCACTAAATTCAATTCTTTTTGCCAGCCGCTGGGTAATTCACTTAAAACTCCAACTTCTTCCACAATTTTAAACGTAATTGCCGCCATATCTATCTCCTTTTCTATTCCAATTCTTTTTTTAAGTCTCCGCTAAAATCAAGTTCTCTCAGCTCGGAATAGCCGCCAATAAATTTATCACCTATAAAGATGAATGGTACCGTATAATGATTGGTTTCCTCTTGTAACTTTCGCCGCATTTCAATATTATTGTGAATATCAATATTTGTATATTTTATACCCCTATCATCAAGAAGTCTTACTGCACTCTTACAATAGGGACAATGCGCCCAAGTATATAATTTAATTTCTTTTTTCATATCTGACCTTTCTTATCTTAATCATTACTAAATAAAATGGTATTACTACATTTTAACCCTTATTTTTGAACTGTCAACAAATTATTCTTAAAAAATTGTAGAATAATAGCGCCTCTTATCGTATTATTAAACTAAGAACAATTAAAAGGAGACTATAATGCAAAATGTAACTGTTGTGGATCATCCACTAGTGGCCCACAAATTAACCCATTTAAGAAAAATGGAAACCCCATCTCGGGAATTCAGAGAATTGGTCAAAGAACTATCGAGCCTTATGGCGTGGGAAGTTACGAAACACTTTCCATTAAAAGATGTCGACATTGAAACCCCGATTTGTAAAACCACTCAAAAGGTTCTAGCTGAAAAAGATGTGGTTATCGTTCCGATTCTTAGAGCCGGTTTAGGTATGGTTGAGGGCTTTACCAACATTATTCCAAAAGCAAAAATTGGCCATGTTGGACTTTACCGCGATCCCGAAACCCTAAAAGCTGTAGAATACTATAAAAAACTTCCCACCGACATCAGTGAACGCGAAGCCATTATTGTTGACCCCATGCTGGCTACCGGTGTTTCTGTGATTTATACCATCAAAATTCTGAAAGATGCCGGATGTAAGAACATTAAAGTTGTTCACATTCTTGCCTGCCCTGAAGGCCTTAAAGCAGTGACCGCCGCCTATCCCGAAATTCCTATTTTTTGTGCTGCCATTGATGACCGCCTTAATGAGCATGCTTACATTGTCCCGGGATTAGGAGATGCCGGCGACCGCCTCTTTGGAACAAAATAATATTGACTCTTGAATTGGAGGTTCGGACATGAAACAACCAAAATACAGCCTGTTCACAGCCATTGCCTTAATTGTCGGCATCGTTGTGGGATCCGGTATTTTTTTCAGAAGTGATAACATCCTTATTGCTACCAACGGAAACGTATTTCTGGGGGTAATGATCTTCACTGTTGCCGCCATCAGTATTGTTTTTGGTTGCCTAACCATTGCTGAACTGGCCGCTCGAACCGACAATCCTGGTGGAATTCTGACCTACGCCAAAGAATTCATCAGTCCAACCATGGGCTGTGCCTATGGTTGGTTCCAAACCTTTATTTATTTGCCCAGCATTACCGCCATTTTAGCCTGGGTGTCCGGTATTTATTTTTGTATTTTATTTAATATCGAGCAAACTCTGGAAATCCAGATTCTCACTGGCATCGGATGCTTGTTGGTACTTTTTATTACCAACATTCTCTCCGCCCGACTGGGCGGCTATTTCCAAAATGGCGCCATGATTATTAAATTGATTCCTCTTGTCATCATTGGCGTGGCAGGACTGCTTTATGGCGGAAGTGAGACTTACTTCACCAATGAAGCAATTTCGCAGATTACCTCAACTGCCTGGATTGGAGCCATTGCTCCAATTGCTTTTTCTTTTGATGGCTGGATTATTTCTACTTCATTGGCCTACGAAATTAAAAACAGCAAGCGAAACCTTCCTTTGGCCCTGACCATCAGTCCACTTTTTATATTGATTCTGTATATCATCTACTTTGTGGGGATCTCCAACCTAATCGGACCAGCAAAAATTATGGAGATGGGTGATGCTCATCTTGATTTTGCCGCAAACATGATTTTTGGTCCCGGTGGTGCAAAAATCATCATGCTCTTTGTCTTCATTTCAGTTCTGGGCACTTTAAACGGTCTGATCATGGGTATGACCCGTATGCCTTTTGCCTTGGCCCTGGATCATATGCTTCCCGGCTCAGAAAGATTAGCCCGGATTTCAAAAAAATCAAACTTTCCAATAAACTCGGCATTTTTCGCCATGGGTGTTGTAGCATTTTGGTTGGTTCTTCATTATTTTACCCAAAAATATCTTTTGTTACCAAATTCAGATGTTTCAGAAATAGCCATTGTTACCAGTTACCTTTTATATTTGGCACTCTATTATAAGGTCTTTGTCTTATGGCGAAACAAAGAAATCAAAAGTATTTTTCGTGGCCTGATCTGTCCGATTTTCGCCTCCATCGGATCACTGATTATTTTTTCAGGAGGCTTTCAAAGCCCGCTTTTTTTATTATACATCGCCATCTGTTTCACGGCCTTTTTTGCCGGTTACATTTATTACCGCTTTGGGGTTTTAAAAAAAATATAAAAAAGATTTTAATTTATGTTTAATCTGAAAATCCCTGGGTAATTAATTGACAAGTCGATTTTCTCCTCGGAAAATAGATAAAAAAAAGAAGACCTGCCCTTGCAACCCGGGCAGGTTTTCTTTTTTATTTAAACATATACAATATTGACATCCTTGTTAAAATAATGGAGCATGTCGATGAGTTTTTGAGTGACCTTCCATTTTATGGTCAGTTCTTCTGGAAAATCAGGGTTCTGATGATCCGGATTAATGGAATTTCCCATGATGATATCAATGGTATTACACTCATTGATTAAATAATTTGCCAGCATCGATGCCCCATTATTTTGTTCGAAAATTTCACGACCACTACGGTTATGAACATAGTCTTCGATTAGTTTCAGAGTTTCCCGAATGGTCAGCACCCCTTCGGTTACTAAATCGATACTATCCATACGTCCAATGGGCGGGACCTTTTTAGACATTGTCGAGAGATCAATTTTTATTTCTTCACCATACTCTCTGGCCACAATATTCCCGGCGGTTCCTCCGCAGACAATTTTAATCCCTCTTGCTTTGTCCAAAATTCTTTTTATTTCAGAATCCTTTTCTTTATCAAGAGGCGGTCCTGAAAACAAAGTCACATACTTGTGCTCCTGGGCTTTGATAACAACAGCTGTTGTATCATCGCCTGGTTCTTCGCCATACAAGTTATTGCAGACATCAACAAGAGCCATTGACATATCCTTTGCTGATTTACCTTCATATGAGCGAGCCAGCAAATAATCTGCAGCCTGCTCCCATTCCCAGCCGAAATTCATAAAGTTTCCAACCCCGGCATGAATAACTCCATCACTGAAGAATGCCATAATATCGCCTTTTTCAATTTCCATTGATGTTTCATAAACTGCTTTCCCCTGAAATTCAACTTCAGTACGATTAAGTTGAATAATCTCCCCATCTCTTATAAAAACTAGTGGCGGATTGTCAAATTCAACAATATAAGCTGTTTTATTCCGAAAAACCTGAACAATAGTAAATGTCGAATAGGCGAGATTTCGAACCTTACATTTAGGCAGGGTGGCTTCCAGGGTTTCCAACACGTCTTTGATCCCCATTTTTTCTTCAAGCATGGTGGCGGTTATGGTTGACGTCAGCGTTGCCAGAATATTCGCCTTTACCCCGCTTCCCAAACCATCCGCTAAAACTGCAATCACACTTTCATCGTTTATACGAACCTCAACGTTATCTCCGCATAGTTCTTCATGAACCTTATTGACACTATCACTGGCGATATCCATAAATAAAGGCATTAGCTTTCATCTCCTCGATTTCCGATAACCTTTTGCAACTTCGTCAAGGTCACTTTAGTTTCAGCAGTTGTTTCTCCCAATAATCCAGCTATTTCATGAGCCACACGCATTTGTTTGTCAATAACCCGTTGGGCCATGCTCAGTGTTTCTTCCTGCATCTTCATAAATACCTGCTCCTGTTTTTCCTGATCAGTAATATCAATGAAAATTCCCATGTAGAGTTCCTGCTCAGGAATATATGTCAAAATCTCCATAAACACCCGATTTTCTCGGTGATAAAGACCTTTTCCGTTATAAATATTTTCTTTTTCAAAGTCCAGTTTTTTAAATGGGTTATAATCCAGAACATCCATGAAATTGTAATGAAAGACGTCCTCACGTTTGACATTAAACAGACGTTCTGCGGCGTCGTTAAATTCAATGATCCGATATTTTTTATCGAGCACAGCAATGGCATTGGGTGTGGTCGTAATAATAAGATTTGAAATCGCCTCGTTTTTGCTTGATATCAACGGCAGACACATCTCGATCTCAGCCATATTCCAGTACACCGCCCGGGCTTTATCGCGGCAGGTATCATAACCGCAGGTGCCACAATTAAGTTCATCCGCTTCGCTGAATTTGGACATCTGCACCAATATTTTCTCAAGTTCTGCTTCAGGAACATTCCCAAGGTGATGAACCGGACGTGCTCGAAAACTCCTTCGGGTATCGATTTTATTCGGAGCGTTATCCTCAGAATCGTTATCAACATTCTGATCGATATAGGTTTGGAGCATTTCAACCTTTTCATATTTTGACAACTGACTATGAATATTCCCGGGACCATTGATACAGCCTTCTTCACAGGCATTCATTTCAATCCAGTATTTTTTATCCAAATGACACATTTCATCTAAAAATTGCATACAATCCTCGACACCGTCAATCCGGAGTATTTTACGACTGCCGTCAAGATTTTCCACACTACTTTTGGCCAGACCGCCAACGATTGGATAAAGACGGCCGATACTGTTTCCCACCGCATCAAAATCTTCAATTCCCATGGTATTGGGAATGATGTTTTCTTCTTTTATCCAGGTATCAATTTCATCAAAGGTTAACACCCCATCGATAATGCCCTTGACCTCGTCTTCCAGGACTTCCATTTTTTTTGAAAGACAGGAACCTGCATATACAATTTTAGCATCAGGATACTTTTCCCGAAGGATTTTCCCATGGGCAATCATTGGTGACACTTCCGTGCTGAGAGCCCCAATATACTCAGGATAATAAATTTCAATAAGATTTTTGATAGAGGCACATGAGGATGCAATGACAAAATTCTTATCGCTGTAATAATCCCTGGCATAGGCCTTGGCAACAGCCTCGGCTCCAATGGAAGTTTCTTCAATAATGGTAAAGCCTAATTTTCTCAATATTCCCAGATACTGGCGGGGATGATCCAAATAATAAACTGATGGAAAAACCCCGGACAAACTCAACACGACTTTTTCGGTTTTCAACCATTTTTTAATTGTTTCAACATCGCTTTTTATTTCTTTTGCATTGTGCGGACAAATTTTAATGCAATTTCCGCAGCCAATACACATGCTTGGTATAATCTGAGCATGCTTATCTTTAAGCTTGATCGCCTTGATCGGGCAATTGCGAATGCATTTATAACAATTGCGACATTTATCTTTTGAAAAATTAATTATTCCCATTATTTTTCCCCCATGATTTTTTCGAAAATTTCTACCACATTATCTTTGGAAACAGAATAGGTAATATCATCGCACTTTACTGAAACCCCCAGGGTACAGTTTCCCATACAAAAAGAACCTACCAACTCAATTTGGTCTTTTAAATCCCGTTCATCAATGATTCGGTTTAATGCCTGAACTACATCGTAAGATCCATAAACATGGCAGGCACTGCCAATACACACACTTATTGTTTTCATAATTAATTCCTCTTCCAAAATGGTCTAATAGTTTAATGGTATCACCTGACTATTTTACTGTCAACGGGTCTACAAAAATGTCATGGTGAAAAGCATTCCCGGATCTATTCTTATTAATTCAGATAAAAAATCGTTTTTTTTCTGAATAAGGTAAATCTTGCTTTATTGAAGATCCTTGACGCCCTTTCGCTTGTCTGATAAAATAACTATAAATAATTGAATATCGTTTTCATTATGGAAAGACAATCCGAACTGACTAACCTCGTTTTTTTAATGGTTTTTCAGTCGATAGAGGATGGTTGGAAACGGCCATGCTTACCAGTGTGTAAAGGATGGTGGCTTCATAAAATTCATCGACTTTTTTTGAGTCTCCTTCCTTTTTTTGTCATCTCAGGGTTATCCCTTTGATAATATTTTTAGGAGGAAAAAAAATGAAAAAGAAACTAACGTTATTTTTGGCCGTTATTTTTGTTTGCGCATTAGCATTAAGCTTTGCCGGATGTACAACTACCGAAAAGGCATTGGAGCCAGGCTCCAACGGTGAAATCATTCTGGCCACCACCACCAGTACCCAGGACAGCGGACTTTTAGAAGTCATCCTGCCTGACTTTGAAGCCAAAACAGGCATTGCCGTAAAAGTTGTGGCTGTGGGAACCGGAAAAGCCATTGAAATGGGCACAAAGGGTGAAGCCGATGTTTTACTGGTTCATGCCCGAACTCAGGAAGATAAGTTTATGGCCGATGGTTTTGGCGTCGAACGTTTCGATGTTATGTACAATGACTTTGTTGTTCTAGGACCTACCGCTGATCCTGCCCAGGTAAAAGCCAATGCTTCTGCTGATGCAGTGAAGGCTTTTACTGCTATTGCCGGAGTCCCCTCTACCTTTGTATCCCGGGATGATAAATCCGGAACCAATACTAAGGAACTGGAAATTTGGAAAGCAGCCAACATTACTCCGGCAGGCGACTGGTATGTCAGAACCGGAACCGGTATGGGCGAAACCCTTACCGTAACCAACGAAAAGCTTGGTTACACTCTGGCTGACCGGGCTACCTATGCCAATATGAAAGATACCCTCTCGGGTTTAGAAGTTGTTTGCGAAGGTGATCCTCTTCTGCTTAACCCTTATGGTGTCATAACCGTTTCACCAACCATTAATGATCAGATTAATGCTGACGGTGCAAAGGCTTTCGCTGACTGGATTATCTCACCGGAAACCCAGGAACTTATTGGTTCCTACGAAATAAGCGGTGAACAACTCTTCATACCAAGTGCCGAACAAAAATAGCAACTGAACAAATTACTTTAATCCTGGGGGATTTTATCTCCCGGGATTTTATACATGGAGAATAAAATGGAATATATCATTAATGGTTTCGTGGAAGCATTTCGACTCCTTTTTTCCTTTGACCCGGAAATAATACAAATCGTTCTTTTATCCCTTTTTGTTTCCTTTTCATCGACCCTGTATGCGACAATCATCGGCGTCCCTTTGGGGATTCTTCTCGGCATCACAGACTTTAAAGGAAAGCAAATTGTATCGCGTTTACTTTATACTTTTATGTCCTTTCCGCCTGTTGTCATTGGTTTGTTTACAGCACTTTTTCTTGCCCGCTCAGGCCCTTTTGGACAATTCAAGCTGATGTATACTACCACTGCCATGATTGTAGCACAAACCATTTTAGTAACCCCAGTAATCATGGGCATTGTTTTCAATAATGCCACCACCAGTGGTTATGAGGTTGTTTTGACTGGAAAAACTCTGGGCGCCGGCAAACGCGATACACTTTTTTTATTAATTGCCGAGCTTAAAGGTACCATTATGATTGCTCTAGTCACTGGTTTTGGCCGGGCTATTTCTGAAGTGGGAGCGGTGATGATTGTGGGCGGCAACATTAGGGGTTTTACCCGAGTTATGACCACTTTCATAGCCATGAATAATAATATGGGTGAATACAGCACGGCCATTGCGATGGGAATTATTCTGATGACCATTTCCTTTATCACCAATTCCATTTTATATAAATATATCATAGGGGATGCCAATGAATATCGAGACTAACAACCTGATTAAAACCTATAATGATAATACTGTTCTTAATTTAACCCAGGGATACAGCCGCCTTATTTTTGAGTCCGGAAAAATTAACGGCATTCTGGGACCCAACGGATCCGGAAAGACAACCCTGATGAAGATCATGGCCGGACTCATTCCCCAAACCCAGGGCGAGGTTTTATATGATGGCCATCCGGGAAACGATGATACGCCAATGGCGATCACCTATTCCAGCCACCGACCGACCCTTTTTTCACGATCGGTTTATGAAAACATTGCCTATCCTTTAAAGATTCGAAAATATCCCAAAGCTGAAATCCATACTATCGTAACTGAACTGTTGAATGAATTTGAACTTTCTGATATTCAAAACCATAATGCAAAAAAACTTTCCGGCGGCGAATCCCAGAAAACAGCCCTTGCCCGGGCACTTTCCTTTTCCCCTAAAGTAATTTTTCTGGATGAACCGACTGCCAACATTGACCCGAAAAATATCCGACTAATGGAAACAGCCCTTCTTAAACGAAAAGAAACCCAGGGTCTGACGGTTATTATCATTACCCACAATTTAAGCCAGGCTTTCAGGCTTTGCGATAAACTTACCTTTCTGGACCAGGGGATCTGTCGTTTTTCCGGAATTCCCCAGGGATTAATTGAATCTTCAGACTCAATCATTCATGATTTTATTTCCTTTAACACACTTTAAAACCCTATATTTTCTCCAAATATCTCCCCGTTACAAGTCTGTTTAAATTGCATATTAAATTAAAACGTGATAAAATAAACATCATTTCATAAGAAAAATCGCCTCGCTCGGGTAGTTGTATTCAAGTCTTTCCTCCACCCTATGGAGAGACTTGAAACTTCTTAGTATAGGCAAAAATACCACAAGCAGGTGAGACCATGTTAATTAAAAAAATAGATACCAATCTAGACAGTTTTGAATTATTTGCATTGTTTAAAAAGGAGCCTTTTGTCTTTTTCCTGGATAGCGGCACTAATCATCAAAAGCTCGGAAGATATTCCTTTATTGGATGGGATCCTTTCGTTGTATTTAAAAGCAGCCATAACAATATTAAAATAACACAAAATGCCATTTACTCAGAACATATTGGGGATCCCCTAAAAAAATTAAAAGAAATATTATCGCTTTATCATTCAGAGTATCAAACTGAAATTCCTTTTATCGGCGGAGCGGTTGGTTATTTAGGTTATAATCTGTGGCATCAACTCGAACAGCCACCCTGGCCTCTGGACAATTCAGACATCCCGGATTGTTATTTTGGCCTATATGATGGTATCATCATTATTGATCATCTGCATGACAAAGTTTACATTTCAGCTTTAGGAATCAAAGATACTGAAGAAAACACTGTGTTGGAAATAGAGCAAAAAATAAAAACAACACCTAAAAACAAACTCACCATGCCTTTTTCAAAAAATAGAAGGATTTTAAATTTAAAATCAAACTTAAAAAAGGGTGACTATTTAAAGGCTGTCCGAAAAATCAAAGACGGCATTCAATCCGGTACTATTTGTCAGGATCATATCATTCAGAGATTTGATTGTAGCTTTAATGAAAATCCCTTTAATCTTTATGAAAAGCTCAGGAAAATAAATCCTGTGCCCTTTTCAACCTATATGGATTTTGGTGACGGTCAAATTTTAAGCAACTCTCCGGAACGGTTTATTCATATCGAAAACAAGCTGATAGATGAACTCGAACCAACCCAACACGGTGTATACGCCAGTTCGATTGGATATATTGGTTTTAATGGCGGAATTGATTTGAATATTGCCATTGAAACCATTATTTGTAAAGATCAAAAGGTCTCCTTTCAAGTTGAAAGCAAAATTGTTTTTGATTCTGATCCTGAATTGGAACATGAGCAAGCCTTAAATAAGGCAAAAGCATTTATCAGAACTATTGAAGCTGAAGCATAACAATTTATAATAGATAAAATTTCGGAGGTTTTATGACTTGAAAGATAATGAAAGCAAAAAAATAATTGTAATTAACGATTTGATCAAAACCTACGGGGATAAAACGATTATCGATAATATTAATTTTCATATTCATCCAAATGAATTTTTGACCATCCTTGGTCCCAGCGGTTGTGGAAAAACTACTCTTCTTCGGATGATCGGCGGGTTTGAAACCCCGGATTCGGGTGACATCCTTTTTGATGGCAAATCCATTATCAAAACCCCTCCAAATAAACGTCCCATTAATACGGTCTTTCAAAAGTATGCCCTTTTTCCGCATTTAAATGTTTATGACAATGTCGCTTTTGGTTTGAAAATTCAAAAAAAATCAAAGGATGAAATAGAACCCCTGGTAGCGGAAATGCTGCGCATGGTAAACCTTCAGGGCCAGGAGCAGCGGGATGTTAATTCCCTTAGTGGCGGTGAACAGCAACGGGTTGCCATTGCCAGAGCTTTAATCAATCATCCCAGAGTGCTGCTTTTAGATGAACCCTTAGGGGCATTAGATCTAAAACTACGAAAGAATATGCAGCTTGAGCTTAAAAGCCTTCAGAAAAAAACAGGGGTGACCTTTATTTATGTGACCCATGATCAGGAAGAAGCCATGACCATGTCCGACACCATCATCATCATGAATCATGGACGCATCCAACAAATTGGTTCCCCGGTGGATATTTATAATGAACCCAGAAATGCTTTTGCCGCAGATTTTATCGGTGAAAGCAATATTATTGACTCAATTATGGTAAAAGATTGCCTGGTGAAAATCCAGGGGGTGGATTTTCAATGTGTGGACAAGGGTTTCCACGAAAAAGAGGATGTCTTAACGGTTATTCGTCCCGAAGACATTGAGATTCTTAAACCAGGCGAGGGCCTTTTGGATGGCACTGTCGAATCGGTGACCTTTCTGGGAATGCATTACGAAACGATTATGAGCTCAGGTGAAAACCAATGGCTGATTCAGACCACCCGGAAGCTTGAACCCGGTGATAAAATCAGTATTTGGGTTGACCCCGATAATATCCACATTATGAAAAAGGAACGCCGCCATGAAATCATTTAAAGAATATATTGCCTACCCTTACGGCATCTGGATGCTTGTTTTTATTGCGGTTCCCCTGTTGGTTGTTGTCTGGTTCAGCTTTTTATCCAATCCTGATTTTAAAATGGGCGAGTATGTCTTTACCCTTGAAAATTATCAAAACTTCATGGATCCACTTTATTTAGAGCTTTTGTACCGATCCTTTATTTATGCACTAATTGCCACACTCATTTGCTTTTTGATTAGTTATCCCCTGGCCAGTCTTATCATTACCTTACCCGAGCATCGGCAAAATACCATGATTTTGTTAATGATTTTACCGATGTGGGTAAATTTTCTGTTAAGAACCTATGCCTGGATGGTTCTGCTGAGCAACAATGGCATCATATCAAATTTTTTGGATTTTTTGGGTTTTACAAACATTCCGTTGTTATACACCCAATGGGCGGTTATCTTAGGCATGGTATATAATTTTTTTCCTTTTATGCTCCTGCCTATTTATACCGCTATGAAAAAAATAGATCCTGATCTTCTTCGGGCAGCATCCGATCTCGGCGCCAATCGGTTTCAGCTCTTTACCAAAGTTAAATTTCCTTTGAGCATGCCCGGGATTGTTTCCGGAAGTATGATGGTTTTTATGCCAGCTGTGAGTACTTTTGTAATTTCCAACCTCCTGGGCGGTGGCAAATATATGCTTATCGGTAATCTTATTGAGCAACAATTTCTCACTCTGAATAATTGGAATTTTGGTTCTGCTATTTCCATGGTGCTCATGGTTCTGATATTCCTGGTGCTGGGAATTGCCCGATTGATCACCGGAAAGGAAATTGATACCGGAGGCCAAGTCCTATGAAGAAATTTTTTCGAAATGCGGTCTTTGCTCTGGTACTCCTGTTTTTATATGCGCCCATTCTGGTGCTGATTATCTATTCGTTTAATGATTCCAAAATTATGGGTTCCTGGTCTGGCTTTACTTTAAAATGGTATGCCATGCTTTTCAAAGATCGTTATATTCTCGAGGCATTATATTACACCATTGTCGTAGCGCTGGTGGCCACCACTGTTTCCACCATTGTGGGAACCCTGTCGGCAATTGGAATTTACAATATGCACAGTAAACGCAGGAAACCCTATTTGTTTATGAACAATATTCCGGTATTAGTTCCTGACATTGTTATGGGGATCACACTGATGTCCCTGTTTATCTTTATTTCCATTAAAATGGGGCTTACCACTCTGATTATTGCCCATATCACCTTTTGCATTCCCTATGTGATTTTGGCGGTATTACCACGATTTAATCGACTTCCGGAAAACATATTCGAAGCAGCACTGGATCTGGGTGCCACTCCCAAACAAGCCTTCTGGAAAGTGCTCTTCCCGGAAATTCTTCCCGGTATCACCTCCGGGGCTTTAATTGCCTTTACCCTGTCCATTGACGATTTTGTCATCAGCTTTTTCACCACCGGAAATTCGGTGACCAATTTATCCATCACCATCTACTCCATGGCAAAGGCAGGAATCAATCCTAAAATCAATGCTCTTTCCACTATTATGTTTGCCTGTATTATGATCTTACTGATTATAATCAACATTCGAAGCGGAAGATCCGTCAAACAGACCCCTTGATCGATTAATATACACAATTGGAATTGTTTATATTAACCTCTAATAGGGTAGAAAGACATTATATTGTATCATTCACAATTATCTATTATTGATTCATTAAAAGGAGATAAAATGAAAAGAATTCTGGTTGTTTTTTTATTGTGTATTCCTCTGTTTCTCGGTGGATGTGCCGGAGATGACCGGCCGGTTCTCAGTGTTTACAACTGGGGTGATTATATTGACCCTGATCTCATTGCACAATTTGAGGACGAATTTGACTGTCGGGTGAACTACGAAACCTTCACTTCCAATGAAGATCTGTATGTTAAGCTTAAAAACTCCACTGATACCTATGATGTTCTTGTTCCCTCTGATTATATGATCGAACGTTTGATTAATGAGGATATGCTGCGTCCCATTAATAAAGACAATGTCCCTAACCTATCCATCATCGAACCCCAGGCTTTAAACCTTCCCTTTGATCCTGAAAACACTTATTCGGTGCCTTATTTCTATGGTGTATTAGGAATTCTTTATAATCCTGAAATGGTTTCAGATCCGGTGGACAGCTGGGACATTCTTTGGAACGATAAATATGCTTCCAAGATTTTAATGTATGATAGTATCAGAGACAGTATGGGAGCCTCGCTTTCCCGTTTAGGCTTTTCGATGAACGAAACCTCCGAGGCCAACATCAATGCCGCCAGAGATGCCCTCATCAAGCAAAAACCACTGGTAATGGCCTATGTTACCGACAATGTTAAAAACCTCATGGCCACCGATGGCGCTGCCATGGCCCTGGTTTATTCAGGCGATGCTGCTATTGTTATGGATGAAAATAACAAGCTGGCCTTTGCTGTGCCAAAAGAAGGTTCAAATGTCTATTATGATAATTTTGTTATTCCCAATAATTCTAAAAACCCTGAGTTGGCAGAATCTTTCATCAACTATATGTTAACCCCTGAGATTGCTGCTCGAAACATGGAATATGTCGGGTTTTCGGCACCAAATCCCCAGGCAATTTCTCTAATGGATGATAACTGGAAAAATAACACCGCCTTTAATATACAGGTTGATGATCTGGCCCGCAGCGAAATTTTCGTTGATCTGCCTAATAACATTTTGGAACTATACAATAAAGCATGGACTGAAGTGAATGTTTCAAAATAGTTTATGACTATTGCACCTGAAGAGTCCCATGACAATGAAGCTTTTTAGGTGTTTTTTTATTGGATTTTTTTTATCTCTTTCCTATAAACTTGTTGTTAAATATGGTACAATTCAACGGTATTACTGTAATTATTAATAGGTAATTATTGAATGAAGGAGCTTGCATGACAACAAACACAATAACTACGACACCACATGAAAACAATCCCCACTGGAGACCTCAGATCACCCTTTTTCTTATGGGTCAAACAATTTCGCTGTTGGGTTCAGCCATTGTTGCCTATGCGATTATCTGGTATGTAACCTTAACCACTGCATCGGGTTTTATGATGACTGTTTCAACTTTATGCAGCTTTCTTCCCCAAATACTGGTTTCACTTTTTGCCGGTGTTTGGGCTGACCGCTATAATCGAAAGCTTCTGATTATGTTGGCGGATATTCTCATTGCTGTTGCAACCTTTATTCTGGCGGTTTTATTTTTTATGGGTTACCAGGAACTCTGGCTCTTATTTTTAGTTTCCGGCATCCGTTCATTAGGCGCCGGTGTTCAAACTCCGGCGGTGAACGCTTTGATTCCCCAGCTGGTACCGGAAGACAAACTCATGAAAATTAATGGTATCAATGGCAGCATCCAATCCTTAACCTTTATTGCCGCCCCGGCTATCAGCGGCGGATTGCTGGCTGCTTTTTCCCTGGAGTATACGTTTATCATCGATGTTACCACCGCCATCATTGCTGTGGCGATCCTTTACTTTATCCCTATTCCCATCCATGAAAAAGCCTTGAAAAAAAATAAAACCCCGGCTTTAGAGGATTTAAAGGAAGGTCTCAATTATATCAGGCAGCACAGCTTTATTAAAATTCTTTTCATTTACTATGCGGTCATCATGTTTTTTATCACCCCGGCTGCATTTTTAACACCACTTCTGATTACCCGAACCTACGGCAGCGACGTCTGGCGTTTAACCATTAACGAAGTTTTTTTCAGTGGCGGCACCATGCTGGGCGGGGCAATTATTGCTATCTGGGGCGGCTATAAAAGGCGCATCAAAACCATTGCTCTAGGATGCTTTGCCTTTGGCCTCGCCGTTACTTTCATTGGTTTGGCTCCGAATTTCACCTTGTATATCTTTTTTATTTTTCTGTCTGGATTGGCGATTCCCTTTTTATCCGCACCCACCACGGTGCTTTTACAGGAGCAGGTAGAGACGGATATACAGGGACGGATTTTCAGTATCCTGCAGCTCGTCGCAACCACAGCTTTGCCCCTGGGGATGATGATCTTTGGACCTCTGGCGGATTTCATCGAAATTAGGCTGATGCTGGTTTTTAGCGGACTGATTATGTCCGTCTGCGGATTGCTGGTTATAAAAAATAAAACCTTAAATAAAAATCAATTGTAAAATAAACGCTATTTGTCGGCAAACATTTTTGCGGACATTTGTTTATCTTTGTGTGCTGTAAACAAAGGCCATTATTTTTGGCTGTATACCTTTTGACTATACAGCTACCCAAATAATGGCCTTAAAATTTTCGGGTTTAGAATTCTTTAGCGCTAGATTTCTCGCAAAAATTTTGGTACTGGAATAGCGCCACCAATGAATGCACCGATTGTCATTGGAATAATACCATTGATGGGAAAGCATAAAAGAAGCAGTAAAACAACCGCCAATGGTTTCCTTAAAATAGCACTCGTAAGTGCTGCGGTTACCACCGCTACACAAAAGATCGGATCGATGGGCAGGAAGATCGCAATGGCATAACCGATGGCAGCCCCTGAAAAAATGACAGGAAAAATATGTCCGCCTCGCCATCCCATTTCGATACAGATATTTCCTATCAGTAATTTCACAATTCCGGTTACAAAAAGTAATACGAAACCCATGTTCTGCCAGGTCGTCATGAGCTCGGTCATTTGATGTTCACCGGAAAACATGGTGTAGGGTAGAATAATTCCCACGCCGCCAAGAATTACCCCAGCCAGAACAGCATTAAGCACAATATAATTTTTTATCGGTCGAATAGCTACCTTAACCAGACGTTTGAAGACGAAATATAACATACCGATACAACCGCCTACTAATGCCAGCGGTATCGCGGAAACCCATTCGATGCCACCGGTGTTTTCAATGGGTGGAAATTGGCCCAAACCGGGAGTGCCTCCGAAAATCGAGGATAACAGGTTAAAGGCACCAAATCCGGCAATTATACCAATAAAATACATGAGCATTTTTTTATTTTTGGGGATCACAGGTTGTTGGTTTTCATCTTCAATCTGATTGAAAAATCCAAATAAGGGCGATCCGAAAACAATACCGACGGTAGCTGCCATTCCAATCTTGGCAATTTCATCAATTTCTGAAAAGGCAAACCTGAACTTGTCTGAAAACCAAAAACACAGCCCGACAATGATCCCTGCAAGTCCTGCTTCCGGGCCGATGCAACCGCCAAAAATAAGTGGCATCAGCGCTGCAATCCCAATGATGTGAAGGTTATTATAAGGTATTTTTTCACCTGCTTTGACCTCTGCCATTATGTCACTTAATTCCCGGGGATATCGGCCAAATCGTTTTTCCCAGAAACCAATGAGAACGCCACCGATGGCGCAGACCACCAGAGGATAGAATACAAAATTAAGTCGGGTGGGAATAAGATACCATAATAGATCTATGCCGACATTCATTGTAAAAAGCAAGATCCAGGTGACGCCACCAATAACGCCGCCCAAAACTCCGACAACTAAACTCATGAAGAATAATCTTTTTATTTTAAGCCACATTACTTATTCACCTCTTTCTATGAAACATTTTTTATAATTATATCCCGCTTCCACCTAATAATCAATTTAAAACAAGTGGAAATCTTTGTGCTTTATAGTTAATAAAATTCATCTTGCGCAATGGCATTATTTCAAGAAAACTAATTAACTGATAAAAAAACCAACCTGATATCTATGCCTATCAAGTTGGGATTCGTATTAATTATTCATAATAAATTTCATCAATGGCGCATCCCGCCGGAACAATGGGATAAACCCCTTCTTCGTTGGAGATTTTCACATGCACCAGTAAAGGACCTTCCTGATCTTTGATTTTTTCAAGAACATCTGCCATTTCTGCCATGGTGGTTACCTTATAACCGGGAATGCCGCTGGCTGCTGCCAGCATCAGATAATCCGTGCATTGGACAATATCGGTTTCGGCATAGCGCTTTTCGCTAAACAGCTTCTGCCACTGCCTGACCATTCCCAGAGCTTCATTGTCAAAAAGAAAGATTTTTATTGGAATCTTGTACTTACTCACAGTGATCAGTTCCTGACAGTTCATCCGGAAACTGCCATCTCCGGCAATTAAAAGTACATCACTGTCGGGATTTGCCAGTTTAACACCCATAGCAGCCCCCAGGCCATAGCCCATGGTACCCAACCCTCCTGAAGTGACGAACTGTGCCGGTCGTTTCACGTTCCAGTATTGTCCTACCCACATTTGATGCTGTCCAACTTCAGTGACAACATAGGCTTCAGGATATGCCGCGTTAATTGTGTTGAGAATATTTTTAGGATTATAAGCGTTTTGGATTTTGCAGGGAATTATCCAGTTTTTAATCTTTTCATACCATTCCGGATATACTTTTTTCTCGATTCCCTGAGTAAGCAGCGGCAACACATCTTTAATATTCCCCTGTATTTGAATTTCGGCAGGAATATTCTTGGCAAATTCGGTGGGATCCACATCAATGTGGACAATTTTCTTGTTTCGCACAAAGGCATTGCAGTTTCCGGTGACACGATCACTGAATCGTGCCCCAATGGCAATGAGTAAATCTGAATTGATCACCGCTAAATTGGTTTCCTGAAAACCATGCATGCCAACCATCCCCAGGGATAATTCGTGATCTCTGGGGATGCCGCCTAAACCCATCAATGAATTTGCCACGGGTACTCCAGATTTTTCTGCAAATGCCAGAAGCTCTTCACTTGCTTTGGATTTGAGAACACCTCCACCCGCATATATCACAGGATTTTTTGCTGCCTTGATAGCGGCAATCGCTTCTGCTATTTTATCCTCATTGAGTTTTGGATGGTTCTGTTTAAGTTTTGGAATGTCCATCCACTGATAGTCTGTTTTTGCCATAAAAATATCTTTTGGGATATCAATGACAACCGGCCCGGGTCTTCCTGATTGAGCGATAACAAACGCCTCACGAATTGTATCCGCCAATTTTTCAACCTTGGTTACCAAATAATTATGCTTGGTGATTTCCATGGTCACGCTGGTAATATCAATTTCCTGGAAGGAATCCTTTCCCAGCAGTGGTGAAGCAACCTGGCCGGTGATAACAACCAGTGGTACTGAATCCAAATAGGCATTGGCAATACCGGTAATGGCATTGGTTGCTCCGGGGCCTGAAGTTGTAATAGCCACACCGACAGTACCGCTGGTTCGTGCATACCCGTCGGCTGCATGGACACCATTTTGTTCATGACAGGGTCCAATTTGTGTAATGTTATGATCCAATCGGTAAAAAGCATCAAATAATGGAATAACAACACCGCCAGGGAAACAAAATACATACTTGATTCCCTGCTCTTCCAAACAACGAACCGTAATTTCGGAACCCATTAACAAATCTTTATTTTTCAAATTCTCACTTCCTTCCTAATATTATTTTTGAGTTTTATTTTTCAAACACTGCGCCGGTAGAGGCAGAAGTAACCAATTTACTATATCGCGCTAAATAACCGGTTTTAATCTTAGGCTCCTGAGGAATCCAGGCAGCTTTTCGTTCTTCTAAAACAGCATCATCCACCATTAACTTTATCGAACGGTTGGGAATATCAATGGCAATGAGATCACCTTCTTCAACAAGGCCAATCGCTCCCCCGGCAGCTGCTTCGGGTGAAATATGGCCAATGGCCGCACCACGGGTAGCGCCGCTGAATCGGCCA
Organism: Acetobacterium bakii; assembly: GCF_001263355.1. Taxonomy (GTDB): domain Bacteria; phylum Bacillota; class Clostridia; order Eubacteriales; family Eubacteriaceae; genus Acetobacterium; species Acetobacterium bakii. The sequence goes on along the minus strand of NZ_LGYO01000008.1, from coordinate 227,688 downwards.
TCGGTAATCAGCGCGACGTCCTTATCCAAACCCATGCCGGCAATGGCCGAGGTGGGAAATAACATTTCCCGCATACCCGGACCGCCTTTGGGACCTTCATAACGAATGACGACAACATCACCTTTGACAATTTTTCCCGCTTTAATGGCGCTGGTTGCGTCTTCTTCGGAATTAAAGACCCTTGCCGGTCCCTGATGTTTTAACATCTCGGGTGCCACAGCCCCCTGTTTAACAACCGCGCCATCTGGGGCTAAGTTACCAAAAAGTATGGCTAAACCGCCGGTTGGACTGTATGGATTATCCAAGGTCCGAATGACCTCTGGGTTTTTATTGGTTACACCCTGAATATTCTCAGCAATGGTTTTGCCAGTCACCGTCATTAAACTGTCATCAATAAGATTTCCATCCGCTAAGGTTTTCATTAATGCCTGAATACCTCCGGCATAATATAAATCTTCAAGATGATGTTGACCTGCCGGTGCCAATTTACATAAATGAGGGGTTTTAGCTGAAATTTCATTGACCTCATCCAGATTAATAATGACTCCTGCTTCATAGGCAATAGCCGGTAAGTGGAGGATACTGTTGGTTGAACATCCCAGTGCCATATCACAGGCCAGAGCATTCTTAAAGTTAGCTTCCGTCATAATATCTCTTGGTCTGATGTTTCGTTCCAGCATTTCCATGACTTGAATCCCAGCTTTTTTTGCCAGACGGACTCGTTCCGCAAAAACTGCGGGGATGGTACCGTTTCCAGGAAGACCCATACCCAGTACCTCGGTTAAACAATTCATACTGTTGGCGGTAAACATCCCTGAGCAGGAACCGCAACCGGGGCATACCGAATCTTCATATGATTTGAGCTCGTATTCATCAATTTTCCCGGCATTATAGGCACCAACTGCTTCAAAGGCAGTATTTAAATCAGTGTCTTTTTTCCCAAATGACTTTCCGGTTAACATGGGACCACCGCTGATAACCACTGCCGGAATATTGAGTCGTGCCGCTGCCATAAGCATTCCCGGAACAATCTTGTCACAGTTTGTAACAAGAACCAAGGCATCAAAGGCATGGGCTGTGGCCATAATCTCAATGGAGTCGGCAATGAGCTCCCGGGAAGCCAGAGAATATTTCATTCCCACATGTCCCATGGCAATACCGTCACAAACCGCTATCACAGGAAATTCAATGGGTGTGCCTCCGGCGATTCGAACCCCCTCCTTAACTGCTTTGGTAATGGTATTTAAATGAATATGTCCCGGTACAATCTCATTAAATGAATTAACTATCCCAATTAATGGGCGTTCCAGTTCTTCATCAATATAACCCATGGCTTTAAATAAAGAACGTTGCGGAGTTGTTTCAACTCCTTTTTTTACACGATCACTTTTCATTTGATATCCTTTCTTATCCATACTTTTCATAGGTAATTGCGAAACTGCCGTATGCTTCGCTGCCAGTTTCGCAATTATCTGACATTCTTTACTGCGTGAAGCTTAGAGGTTTTCCATAACCCGCTGACCCATTTCGATGGTTCCGACCAAGGTCGTTCCTTCGGTATAAATATCTCCGGTTCGATAGCCTCGGGCAAGTGTTTTCTTAACTGCCGCTTCGATGGCGTCGGCTTCTTCGATTAAGTCCAGGGAATAACGCAGCATCATGGCTACGGATACAATCGTCGCAATGGGGTTGGCTTTATCCTGACCGGCGATGTCCGGTGCTGAACCATGGATGGGTTCGAACATTCCGAATTTTCCATCTGCCATACTGGCTGAAGGAAGCATGCCGATAGATCCGGTGATCATACTGGCTTCATCGGATAAGATATCGCCAAACAGGTTTCCGGTTACGATGACATCAAATTGTTTGGGGTTAATCACCAGTTGCATGGCAGCATTATCCACATATAAATGGTTGAGTTCTACTTCAGGAAAATCCTTGGAAACTTCGATTACGATACTTCTCCAAAAACGAGAAACTTCCAATACATTGGCTTTATCGACATTGGTGACCTTTTTGTTACGCTTCATGGCAATGGTAAATGCTGTTCTGGCAATACGAAGCACTTCCGGTCTGCTGTATTTCATAATGTCCCAGGCGGCAAAATCGCCATCCCGACCTTTTTCACCAAAATAAATACCGCCGGTGAGTTCACGCACCACCATCATATCCAGTTCATCTCCGATAATTTCAGGTTTTAAGGGACAGGCATCTTTTAGTTCTTGATACAGAATCGCAGGTCTCAGATTGGCATAAAGGCCCAAACTTTTTCTAAGTCCCAACAGTCCGGCTTCTGGACGTTTGTCGCCAGGAAGATTATCCCATTTAGGACCTCCAAGGGCTCCCAAAAGAACGGCATCACTGGCTAAACAAATATCAACGGTTTCCTGGGGCAGTGGGTTGTCACAGGCATCAATGGCAACACCTCCGGCAAGAACCTCGGTATAATCAAAGGTATGATCGAATTTTTCGGCAATTTTATCAAGGACTTTGGTGCTGACCCCAACGATTTCTGGTCCAATACCATCTCCGGGTATTACGGCTATTTTATAATTCATAGGCTAACTCTCCTTCTTAATTTTAAATTATTTGGGTTTCTATAGTTTTTTGTTAATGCTGTTGACCAAGCCGCCGGCTGCTATGATTTTTTGCATGAATTCCGGGAAAGCCTGGCCCTGGTAGGTTTCATTTTTGGTAATATTGGTAATGAGGCCGGTGTCAAAATCTACTTCAACTTCATCCCCGGCTTCTATCTTAGCCGCAGCTTCCGGACACTCTAAAATCGGTAAGCCAATGTTAATGGCATTTCGGTAAAAGATGCGGGCAAAATCAGTTGCGATGACACAGGAAATTCCTGCGGTCTTAATGGCAATGGGAGCGTGTTCTCTTGAGGAACCGCAGCCAAAGTTTTTGCTGGCAACCATAATATCCCCATCCTGGACATTTTTAATAAAATCAGCGTCGATATCTTCCATACAATGTTTAGCCAGTTCCTGGTGGTTGCTGGTATTCAGGTACCGTGCCGGTATGATAACGTCGGTGTCAACGTTGTTGCCATATTTAAATACTTTTCCTTTTACTTTCATAGCATCTCCTTGATCCTATAATTTAGGTAATTCGCTGGGATCGGCAATCCGGCCTAAAATAGCAGAAGCTGCCGCCACTTCAGGGTTTGCCAGATAAACTTCTGAATCCACATGACCCATGCGGCCTACAAAATTACGGTTGGTGGTTGCCACACAACGCTCACCGCTGGCAAGAATGCCCATATGGCCGCCTAAACAGGGACCACAGGTAGGCGCGCTTACCGTCGCGCCGGCTTCGACAAAGGTTTTAAAATAACCCAGTTCCATACACTGCAGGTAAATTTTCTGGGTGGCCGGAATAATCAGAGTGCGGATGCCTTTGGCAACTTTGCGGCCTTCAAATATTTTTGCGGCCTTGGCAAAATCTGATAAACGGCCATTGGTACAGGAACCGATAACGACCTGATCGATGATCACCGGTTCGGTGATTTCGTCGGTTGTTTTGGTGTTCTCCGGTAAATGCGGGAAAGCAACGGTTGGTTTGATGGTTGATAAATTAATTTCAATGGTTCTTTCGTATTGTGCATCTTCATCTGCTGTATAGACAGTGAATTCTTTTGATGAATGGGCCTTGATGTAATCAATGGTTTGATCATCAACAATGAAGATGCCGTTTTTGGCACCGGCTTCAATGGCCATGTTCGCAATGGTAAAACGGTCATCGATGGTAAGATTGGCAATCCCTTCCCCGACAAATTCCATGGATTGGTACAGTGCCCCATCCACACCAATCATACCGATGATGTGAAGAATGACGTCTTTCCCGGACACATATTGGTTCATTTTTCCGGTAATATTAAATTTTATGGCTGCTGGTATTTTAAACCAGGCTTTTCCGGTGGCCATACCGGCAGCCATATCGGTACTCCCAACCCCGGTTGAGAATGCGCCTAACGCCCCGTAGGTACAGGTGTGAGAATCTGCACCAATGACTAAATCACCGGCAACCACTAATCCCTTTTCGGGAAGAAGAGCATGTTCAACACCCATTTCGCCGACTTCAAAGTAGTTGGTAATATCTTGTTCTCCGGCAAACTGACGCATCATCTTACATTGTTCTGCGGCTTGTATATCTTTATTTGGAGCAAAATGGTCGGGGACCAATGCCACCTTATCTTTATCAAAAACGGTTTTAGCATTAATGCCTTTAAATACGTTTATGGCCACTGGTGCGGTAATATCATTTCCTAGCACGAGATCTAGATCAGCCATAATTAAATCCCCTGGTTTTACCTCACTTAACCCTGCATGGGCTGCTAATATTTTCTGAGTCATTGTCATTCCCAATGTCACTCATCTCCTTTTTATATCTTACTGAATTCTGTGGGAATCAGTTCGTTATCTGCTGTCAGACTGCCGCTCCATATCATTTAAAAGCTTATACTCAATGGAATCGATGAGGGCAATTAAACTGGCTTCGATAATATCCGTGGACACTCCCACATTTGACCAGATATCCTGGCCATCCGAACTTTCAATGAGCACCCTGACCTTGGAGGCGGTGGCTGATTTTGAGTCAATGACCCGAACTTTAAAGTCCGTCAGGCGGACGTCGCGAATGTTGGGATAGAAAACTTCCAAGGCTTTTCTCAGAGCCTTATCCAATGCGTTAACAGGTCCATCGCCTTCGGCGGCATTGATTTCCGACTGACCGTCAACGTTGATTTTTACCACCGCTGATGAACTCAAGGCTTCTTTATGATGAGGCTGCTCGCCAATGGTTTTAAAGTCTTCCAGAGTGAAAAAGGGTTTGTATTTTCCCAACTCCTTAAGAATCAGAAGTTTCACGCTGCTTTCGGCACCTTCAAACTGGTAGCCCTGGTATTCAAGTTCCTTAATCCGATCCATGACCCGGGTGGTTTCCTCTGATTTCTTGGTGAGACTGGGATCCACTTCGTTGATCAGCTGAATAATGGTGCTGCGGCCCGAAACCTCTGACATCAGAATTCGCCGTTCATTCCCCACCGCTTCCGGTGGAATATGCTCAAAGGACTGAGGGTTTTTCATGACCGCATCAATGTGCATCCCACCCTTATGGGCAAAGGCTGATTTCCCGACAAAGGGTTCCCGGCCGCTGAGCACATAATTTGAGATTTCGGCAATCCGAATGGCGGAGGAGGTAAGTTTTAGTAATTCTTCTGACGCCAGGCAATGATATCCCATTTTCAGTTGAAGATTAGGGATGATTGAGGCCAGATTGGCATTGCCGCAACGTTCACCATAGCCAAGGAAGGTTCCCTGGACCTGACGAACGCCGGCCTGAACCGCCATAATGCTGTTTGCTACAGCCATCCCACTATCATTATGACAATGAATACCTAATGGAATAGCCAACTTTTTTCGAACGTCTTTTACTATTTCTGCTATTTCAAAGGGCAGCGCCCCGCCATTGGTGTCACAAAGTGCCAGACAATCGGCTCCGCCGGCCTGGGCTGCCAGTAATGCTTCAATGGCATAAACCGGATCCGCCTTATAGCCATCAAAGAAATGCTCGGCATCAAAGGTCACTTCTTTTCCCATCGCTTTCAGATAAGCCATGGTATCTTCAATCATGCGAAGATTTTCTTCCAGCGTTGTTTTAATAATATCGGTTATATGAAAGGTCCAGCTTTTTCCAAATATGGCCACCGCCGGGGTTTGCGTCTCAAGAATAGCTTTCAGATTGGCATCCTCTTCAACTGAAATTCCACCCCGACGGGTGCTCCCAAAAGCCACCAGCTTGGCGTGTTTAAGCTGTAAGCCTTTAATGCGATTAAAGAATTCAATATCTTTGGGATTTGAACCAGGGTTCCCGGCTTCAATATAATCCACGCCAATTTTGTCCAGGGTTTCCATAACGCGCATTTTATCTTCCACAGAAAAGGAAATTCCCTCTGCCTGGGCACCATCCCTTAAGGTCGAATCAAAAATCAATATTTTTTCAGACATTGCGATCCTCCTATATTAAGTTTCTAATAGCTAATTGCCAAACTACCGTGAGCTTCGCTGCCAGCTTACACGAAACAATTTTTCCACTTTACGTCGGACACTCTTCGAGATGTCCGCCTCAACGTTACAAAATTGTTTGTGAAAACTGCCATCAAAGCAACCATTGTTCCATGTTTACCAATTTCGCAATTGCCTATAAGTTTCTAAGCTTTTTCCTTTTGTGTTTCCTGGATATAAAGCATTTGGTTCACGGCATCCACAAATGCCTTTAAGCTGGCATCAATGATATCGGTACTTAAACCCCGACCATGGTAAAAGTGGGTTCCGTCGGAAATTTTTACGTGGGCTTCGCCCTGGGCATCGGTGCCATCAGTTACGGCTTCAACACCGTAGTCAATTAAGGTTAACTCCTCGTCAACTAAAACGCCAATGGCTTTAAATCCGGCACTGATGGGACCATCTGCCAGGGATACCCCTTCGATGAGGTCGCCGTTTTTCCTTAAACGAATGGTCGCTGCGGTCGAAATGGTATTTCCGGTGCTGATGATAAAACGATCCAGGGAATAAACCGCGGGAATGGCCAATTGTTTTTGTTCCACCAGGGCCAGAATATCTTTATCCGAAATATCCTTTTTCTTGTCTGCCAACACTTTAAATTGATTAAAGAGCTCCACCACTTCGTCGGAAGTGAATGTGTAGCCAAGCGATGAAAGCTTGTCCACAAAAGCGTGCTTGCCGGAGTGTTTTCCAAGAACCATTTTATTTTGTTTTAAGCCAATGGATTCCGGTGTCATAATTTCATAGGTTTCTTTGTTGGCCATCATACCATGCTGATGAATCCCTGATTCATGGGCAAACGCATTTTCGCCAACAATGGCTTTATTAGGTTGTACCTTAACGCCAATTAACTTGGATAACAACCGGCTGGAACGGTAGATCTGAGTGGTATCGATATTGGTATCCGCCTGATAGATATCGTGACGGGTTTTTAATGCCATGACAATTTCTTCCAGTGCCGCGTTTCCGGCCCGTTCCCCGATCCCATTGACGGTACACTCAACCTGTCCCGCTCCTGCCTGAATGGCTGCCAGGCTGTTGGCCACTGCTAATCCGAGATCATCGTGAACATGAACGGAAATAGTCGCTTTATCGATGTTTGGCACATTATGTCTGATTGCTTCAATGAATTTAAAATGCTCGCCCGGGGTTGTATATCCCACGGTATCGGGAACATTAACCACGGTAACCCCTTCGTTTATCACACCTTCCAAAACCCGATATAGAAATTCTGGCCGGGTCCGCGATGCATCCTCTGCCGAGAATTCGACTTCACCGCAAAGATTTCTGGCAAATCGAGCCATTTTTACCGCTTTTTCCAAAACTTCCTCTGGGGTCATGCGCAGTTTATACTCCATATGGATATCGGAGGTTGCCAAAAAGAAGTGAATCCGGGGGTTTACCGCACCTTTTAAGGCCTCATAGGCAGCGGTGATATCTTTTTCTGTGCTTCTTGCCAAACTTGCCACGGTGGCATTTTTAATTTCATTGGCAACCAGACGAACAGATTCAAAATCTCCAGGAGATGCAATGGCAAATCCCGCTTCGATGACATCAATTTTAAGACGTTCCAGCTGTTTCGCCATCTCTAATTTTTCTTTCAAGTTCATACTGCAGCCCGGTGATTGTTCCCCATCCCGAAGGGTGGTATCAAATATTTTAATAATTCTGCTCATTGCATCTCCTCCTATTTATTTATAATTTATAACAAATTTTCGTATTTTTTTTACAAAAAAGGGCAGAAGGTCTTCTGCCCTTTTTTAGTGTTTCTATGTTGTTATGCTACGATGAATTATTTCTTAATCCATGACATCATGGTACGAAGCTCAGCGCCAACTTTTTCGACCTGTGTTTCAGTTTCTATTCTGCGAACAGCATTGAAATATGGACGATTCGCCTGGTTTTCAAGGATCCAGTTACGGGCAAAAGTACCATCCTGAATATCTGAAAGAATACCCTTCATGGCTTTTTTAGTTTCGTCGGTAATGATTTTGCTTCCGGTTATATAATCCCCGTATTCAGCAGTATCACTGATGGAATAACGCATGTAGCCTAAACCACCCTGTACCACTAAATCAATGATTAATTTCATTTCGTGAACACATTCAAAGTATGCGCTTTCTGGCTGATAACCTGCTTCAACCAAGGTATCAAAGCCAGCTTTCATTAGAGCTGTTACGCCTCCGCAAAGTACCGCTTGTTCGCCAAATAAATCTGTTTCGGTTTCTTCTTTGAAAGTTGTTTCAAGAATACCTGCACGGCCTCCGCCAATGCCAGATGCATAAGCAAGTCCGATATCATGGGTATTGCCGGTTGGATCCTGATAAACTGCAATAAGGTCTGGAACGCCTCGACCTTCCTGATATTGACTTCTGACAGTGTGTCCAGGGCCTTTTGGGGCAATCATGAAGACATTGACGTCTGCCGGTGGTTTAATCTGTCCGTAATGGATGTTAAAACCATGGGCAAATGCAAGATAATTTCCTGGTGAAAGATTTGGTAAAATGTTTTCTTTGTAAATCCCTGCCTGTAATTCATCAGGAAGAAGAATCATAATGATATCCGCTGCTTTGGTTGCATCGGCTGCAGTCATTACTTTAAGTCCTGCGGCTTCTGCTTTAGGCCAGGATTTACTTCCTTCATAAAGACCAACCACAACATTAACACCGGATTCTTTTAAATTCAGGGCATGGGCATGTCCCTGGCTTCCGTAACCAATAATAGCAACGGTTTTTCCGTCTAATAACCCCAGATTACAATCCACATCATAAAATAATTTAGCCATTTGTTAATTTCCTCCTTGAAATGTTTTCAAACTTCTTATTATATAAAATCACTTCATAGTGATTATTATATGCCGTTTCTTTTTGTTATTACTAAAACGTCAAAAAATCCACCTCTGAAAACAGAGGCGGATAAGTTATCCACGGTACCACTCTAATATGAAATAAACCTCACGGTTATTTCCTTATCTGGTCTGAATGCACAGAGCACTCCTAACCATAGTCATTTAACGTTGACAATCCTCAAAGGATACGGCTTTCCCTACTGGCTTTGTAAACTTTCAGGTCAGCAGCTCGCAAGCGAGTATTACATACCACCGAATTATTGGAATCACACCACTCTCCAACTCTCTAAAATTCAGTTATTGGTATCTTTCTCTTGGTCATCGCTGTTCTTTTATTATTTTTGTCATTATATCTATTTATTTTGGCTTTGTCAATCAGAAAACACGAAAGAAATTATGATATCGGTTACTGTTTTTCTTATCATATTTTTTTAAAGGTTTGGCCGCTTGTTCTGATAACCGATTGAAACCTACTCAGCTGGATATCCGAGATTATTCCGGGTAATGATAATCAATTAAGTTGCCAAGCCAATTTATGCGAGTTCACAATAGTTTATACTTCGACGATCTCGTAGTCTTTGTTGCCCAAACCTATTTTTACCCCATGGTCAATGCATACTTCCCAGTTGGTATCCGGGTGGGCAATGGTAAATCGGTCCTTATTTTCCGGGTCATGAACGTGTTGATGTTCAATCTGACTTTCCAGATAACTACCCTTAATAATCGGGGCCTTATTGCAGGCATCCGCACAGGCCATATCCAGGGCTACCGGATCAAGGGATGCAAAAATACCCACATCCTGGATAATGGGCATATCATTTTCCACATGGCAGTCACAATTAGGGGAAACATCAATCACAAAGCTGACATGAAACTGAGGACGTCCATTAATGGTGGCTTTAGTGTATTCGGCAATTTTTTTGTTGAGAATATCATTGCTTTCGTCAAAGGGTGCTGAGATCGCATCAAACGGACAGATCCCCATACAGCGGCCGCAGCCAACACAGATATCGTGATTGATGCTCGATTTGCCATCTTCAGGGCTAAAGGAAATGGCATTAAAGGCACAGATCTTCGCGCAGGCATTGCAGCTTCGACATTTTTTCGCTTTCACAAAAGGTTTGCCTGAAGAATGCATTTCCATTTTACCCCGTCGCGAACCGGCTCCCATGCCAATATTTTTCAGGGTTCCGCCAAACCCGGTATTTTCATGGCCTTTAAAATGGGTCATGGAAATTAAAACATCGGCATCCATAATGGCCCGGCCAATTTTCGCTTCGGTGATATATTCGCCGCCTTCTACAGGAACCTCCAGATCATCGGTGCCCTTTAACCCATCGGCAATGATCACATGACAGCCGGTGACAAAAGGATTATACCCATTTTCATAAGCCGCATCCATGTGTTCAAGTGCGTCTTTCCGACGACCCACATACAAGGTATTGCAATCCGTTAGAAAGGGTTTCCCACCCTGATCTTTGACAATATCCACAATAACCTTAGAAAAGTTGGGTCGCAAGTAAGCAAGATTTCCCGGCTCACCTAAATGAATTTTTATAGCGGCAAATTTATTTTCAAAGTCAATCTCACCCAAGCCCGCTGCCAATACGAGCTTTTTCAACTTTTGCAAAATATTATTGGACCCGGTGGTTCTCAGGGTAGTAAAATATACTTTTGATTTTTCATTCATTTTTTCGTCCTCCTAATGTTTAATGATTCTAGTTTAACACACAAGACGGGTTTTAAAAACTTTATCGCTTCTTTTGGAAGAATTCTTTCAAAAGCTCCTCGCAGGTCTTTTCACAAATCCCGGCATATATTTCCATATGTTTGGGAAGCATCGGGTGTTGTCCCAATTGTGCCGTGGACTCTACCCCGCCAAATTTTTTCTCAGTGGCACCGTATACCAGCTTTGGAATTCTGGCCTGGATAATGGCTCCCATGCACATAGCACAAGGTTCAGCGGTAACAAAGAGACCGCAGTCATCCAACCGCCATCGCCCCAGTTTTTTTGCCCCCTGTCGAATAACCAGCATTTCCGCATGGGCGGTGGGGTCACCCAGGCATTCTTTTTGATTATGGGCCTTTGCAATAACCAAACCTTGACATACTAAAACTGCTCCAATGGGAACCTCGCCCATTAAAGCTCCCAACCTGGCCATCTCAATGGCCAGGTCCATGTATTTCTGGAAGTTTCCCGGTTTAAAAATTTTGCACCTCCTTAATTATTTCCCCAAATTGGTAAAAGCAAAAGTGCCGTGAGCTTTACAATTACCTTTATTTTTTCAAATTGATAACTGCATTTTCAGAAAATAACACTTCCAATAACACCTTTAACAAACCTGACTCCCTAACTCCGGTTTTAGGATTATTTGAACTTTGTTTTTGTTCTGGCTTCACAGGTTGAGGCTTTGGAACGGGTTCAGGCATTCTTGCTTCGGTGATATTTGAATTATTAATGGCATTTAGCAATCGTTCATTCCCGGTGCCCTGCAAATATCCGGTGAAGGCCTCATCGCAGGCTGCATATTCATTCATTTCATCAGCAGCTTTTAACTCCGGATAATCAGAACTGGTCGCCAGATAATTATTGCAGGCCACGGTATACATCTGACCGGCATCCAAATCAATGCCGCCAATTTCTGCCGAATACACCCGGTCTCCTTTTGGTTTTGAAAGATCATATTGGGCCTTGATGCCACCCCATTGGAGATAACTGCCGCTATAGGATGGCCAGGAATTATCATTTTTATCCCTGGCAATTTGATCATTCACACCTATTTCAATGCTGGTTTCCAACATACTCAGAATATCTGCCCCTGACACTTTTTTAGTGACAAGATAATTTCCGAATGGTAAGACATCAATCACCTGGCCCATGGTTATATCCCCGGCGGCGATTTCAGCGCGAATTCCCCCGGCATTTTCAACGGCAATATCCGCTCCGGTTGTGAAAAGATAACTGTCCGTAAGCACCCGTCCCAGATTCAATTCCCCCAAACGAACATCTTCCCAGATATTACCTGTATTGCCTCCGAGTTTTACCGGAGTATTTCCAATCACCTCATCTTTAATGGGCTCCTCTTCAGCTTCAAGTGCCGCAATCAGATTAGCCACTGTTTCATCTGCGGGAATGAGATCATCAGTTGCCTGGGCCACGCTTGTCAAAGTCGCCACCTTACTTTCCACAGTGTACGTCGATTCAACGGCCTGGATCGCAACGGGCTCATTTTTCTGGGTCACTGCTGTTTCTTCTGTAAACTGAACATCATTTTCTTTTATGGTAATCTCGACTTCGCCCACGGCACTGGAATAACATCCAGTCTGAACAATCAATGCTCCGTTGACTTCCCGGTTTTCAACATCGTGGGTGTGTCCGTCAACAATCACATCAATCCCCGATACCGCCTGGGCAATGGCGTCACTGCGCATCAGTTCTCCACCGTTTGAATCCCCGATATGAGTCAGCGCCACAATCACATCACAACCCTGTCCTTCAAGGGTCGCAACCAACTCTTTGGCGGTTGCAACGGTAGTTTCCCGATTTCCAAAGGTCAGTCCGGCAACATTGGCCGGGGCGGTGGCTGAATAAATATCCGGACTGATCAGTCCAAATACCCCAATTTTAATAATTTTTCCATCAATATTTATTTCTTTTATTAGGTAGGGATCTTCGAAAAACGGGTTTCCTGAATCCGTATAGGAAACATTTGCGCCCAGTATCTTTGTCTTTGCGGCTGTTCCCAGTTCCAGCAATCGTGAACTGCCATAATTAAAATCATGATTGCCCGGGGCCATGGCATCATAGCCAACTGCAGCCATCAGCTCGGCAATGCTCCCACCCTCTTTTATGGTAGCAAAAGACTGTCCGTGAAAAATGTCCCCGGCATCCACCGTAAGATCGGGATTTTCCCGATTGATGATGGTTTTCAGCTTGGCAAAACCAATGGTTTGATTCACGCTGTAAGTATACCGTGAATGGGTATCATTGGTGTGAATAATTTTCAAATTTATGGTGCTGTCATCGTTTACGGTAGCACCGAAAACCGATGATCCCATCACGCCAAATATCATCAGGATCATCAGCAACCAAACCAGGACCTGTTTTATCTTTTCCATTTATTCTCCAATTCACCTTAAATTTCAATTCCGGCTTCATTATATATTTTTTTTCATTTTATGCAAAGCAAAATAAGCATTGTTTGCGATTTTGATATAAAAAAACTGTTTCCAAATTTAAATTCAGAAACAGTCTCACCGTCAGTATGATCTTATTTTAAGATTAATTATTTTTCTTATTCCAATGTCGACGCGTTTGTGTATTTTATCAAAACCTTGCATATAGCAATGGTCAGAATCCCGGCAACAATGGCCTCTGGAATCCCATTGACGGCAATAACCGAGATGATCACACCATAAAGCGTTGAGAGAGGAACATTTTTTGCCTGGGCATAGCTTTGACCAAAAAACAAATAAATAAAACTCATTACCAATAAAGTATTTGTGAGGGATCCGCCAACACCTGCAACACCCAGTGCCAGGACATCATTATCCTTAACTTTTTTCATGCCCCGATAAATATAGTAAGGAACGATTCCCACTAAAATTCTCGGCAAAAAAACAATGACCAAGCTCCAAAAATTTCCGGAATAGGTTCCCAGAGAATAAAAGGGTGTAAAAACAAAGGATGTGACCGTGGGATTAAACGTATTATTGAGCAGGCTTGTCAGCCCAAAAACAAAGCCAAGAAACCCCCCATACTTTGGTCCCAGCAGAATACTGCCGATAATGACAGGAATGTGAATAATGGTAGCCCGGGTGAAACCCAATGGAATGTAGCCTAAAAATGGAGTTACCGCCATAAGCACAATAATAGCTACAAAAAGAGAGACTTTGACCAAATCGCTGGTCTTTGTGTTTTTCATTTAATTCCTCCTGCTATCGTTCCAGTCTGGCTGGATACAATGCAACTTTATTTTAACTGCTTTTTAATAAAAATTCAAGTAAAACTTATGTTTACTTTACTCTTAATGGTTCCCTTTGGTATAATAATGGAGACCCTCAGTGGCTTAAATGAAAATACTGCTTATAAAGGAACTTATTATGAAAAATCTATTGAAAAATAAAACCGTTGTTCTGGGTGTTACCGGTAGCATTGCCGCCTATAAAATGGCGAATGTTGCCAGTGGCCTTTCTAAACTGGGTTGTGATATTCACGTCATCATGACAAAAAATGCCCGGGAGTTTATTTCTCCCCTGGTATTTGAAACCCTGACCGGCAACAAAACAATTGTGGACACCTTTGATCGCAACATCAATTACAGCGTCGCCCATGTGGCATTGTCCAAAAAAGCCAATCTTTTTTTGGTCGCCCCGGCATCGGCAAACATTATCGGCAAAATTGCCGGCGGCATCGCCGACGATATGCTTACCACCACCATCATGGCCTGTCGCTGCCCGAAACTCATTGCCCCGGCAATGAACACAGCCATGTATGAAAACCCGATTGTCCAGGATAATCTCAAGAAGCTCAAGGGCTTCGGGTATAAAATTATCGATCCGGCAACCGGTATTTTAGCCTGTAAAGACATGGGCATCGGAAAGCTACCCGAAGAAACCCTGCTTATCGATCACATTGTCCGTGAGCTGGCCTACCCCAAAGATCTTGATGGCAAAAAAATACTTGTAACCGCCGGCCCAACCGGTGAGTCCATCGATCCGGTTCGTTATATCACCAACCGTTCCAGCGGAAAAATGGGTTACGCTCTGGCCAATGCCGCCATGCTCCGGGGTGCTGAAGTAACCTTGATCACCGGAAAAACGGCACTGACACCGCCTCCCTTTGTGACAGTAATACCCGTATTTTCTGCCAGTGAAATGTGTGCTGCGGTAATGGATCATTTTGAAAACACCGATATTGTCATCAAAGCCGCGGCGGTTGCTGATTTCAAGCCCAAAGATGTTTCCACCGAAAAAATAAAAAAAACAAACGAGCATCGTGAAATCCTTTTGTCTCCAACCATTGATATTTTAAAAACCTTAGGCGAGAAAAAACGGCCGGATCAATTCCTTTGCGGTTTTTCCATGGAAACTCAAAATATGGTCGAAAATACCATCAGCAAGCTCCATAAAAAGAATGTTAATATGATGGTTGCCAATAATCTCAAGGAAACCGGGTCGGGATTCAATACCTCTACCAACCGCGTGACCATAATCACTCCGGAAAAAACCGAAGCACTCCCGCTTTTATCCAAAAATGCGGTGGCCCACCGGGTCATTGATGCCATTTTGGAAGAATTATAATGACAGGTGCTCAACTCAGTCATATTGCCATGGAAATCGGGGTTGTGCTGCTGTCCAATGGGGCCGAAACCTACCGGGTTGAGGAATCGATGCAGCGTATCTGCATGGCTATGGGTGCTCGAAATGCGGAGATCTTTGTTGTACCAACCACTATTATTATGGGCATAACGCTGGCAAACGGTGACCACATGACGCGAACACACCGGATTCATAAACGGGGCATCGATTTGATGAAGGTGGAATATATCAACAGTCTTTCCCGTCAGGTTTGCTATGAAGATTTGTCCTATGATGACGTGCTAACCGAACTCCATCGCATCAATAGCGCTCCGCCCTATCCATATTTCCTTCAGGTTTTAGCGCTTGGCTTTGTGTCGCTAATGTTCACTTTGTTTTTTGGCGGCAATTTTCAAGCCAGTTGTATCGGCCTGGTTATCGGAATTGGCATTAAACTGCAAATGGACGTCATGACCCGTTTTGAAACAAACATTTTTTTCATCAATATTGTCGGTGGTTTTATTGCTGCGACAATTGCCTTAGGTGCCACGGGCCTGGGATTAACCAGCCAAATGGATGCCATTATCATTGGCTCAATTATGACCCTGGTTCCGGGTCTTGCCATTACCAACTCCATTCGGGATATTATTGCCGGCGATTATCTTTCAGGGCTTACAAAAGGTATTGAAGCACTATTGATCGGAACCGGTATTGCCACCGGAGTGGGTATTCCGCTCGGTCTTTTGAGCGCTTTTGGAGGTATGTGATGATGGCTTTTATTGCTCCCTGTCTTTATGCCTTTGGCGGTTCTTTTGCCTTTGCGCTGGTGTTTAATATTCCCAAAAACAAACTGCTTTTTTCGGCAATTGGCGGATTTCTGGGGCAGCTGACCTATGTTTTATTTCAGTTCATCATCGCAAGTGATGTTGCCTTGTACTTTTTAGCCACCATCACTATTTCTTTCTATGCCGAAATGATGGCCCGGGTTACCAAAACTCCAACCACCCTGTATCTGGCCGTTGCCCTGATTCCGCTGGTACCCGGAGGAGGGGTTTATTACACCATGCTTTATCTTCTGGGCGGCAGTATTGATCTTGGTATTACCACCGGCCTTCATACCCTGGGGATTTCCGGTGCTTTGGCCATGGGGATCGTCCTGGTTTCCTCTAGTATTAATCTGATCCGGAAGGTCATGCTCAGTGGCAGACGAAAATATAAAAGGCCAGCGGTTCCATGGAAAAAATAAAGATTTTAGGTGTTCTTCTTGCCGGTCTGCTTTTGGTAGGTGGTTGTGTCCCGGGAAACCCGGAACCACGGATTCCGGAAAAATATGAAACCTCAGCTAATAAACCCTTATCGGTGATTACTCCGGCTTCCCCGGCGGTTTTGCAATGTCATTCTTTTATCAGCGAGGAACTGACCTCGCCGCTGGGAGGAGTCTACACCAATTTATTAATCAGCGATGACATCTCGGAATTATCCACCGGTCATGAAATTCTTTCAGAATCCATGGGACTGCTTTTGGAATACGCCCGCTTAACCGATGATGATTCCTTGTTCAATGCTACAACAGACTATATCCTGAACCATTTTATTGATAACGATATTCTGCTCTGGCGCATTGTGGAAAACGGCAGTCCGATCACCGATGTATCTGCGACCATTGACGATTTGCGGATCTACCAAACCCTTTATTTGAAAAAAAGTCAGGGGCCCCTTAACGAATCCGGCAAGCTTTTATTGGAAACCCTGGAAACCCAGTTGTCCTCCCGGGGCTTTCATGCCAATTACCTGGTCGATTACTACGGTAATGCCAATCCCACAACTGTTACTACCGTTGAAACAGCATACATCAATCTGGAGTCATTAGCCTCGTTAGCTCAGGAAATCCCGGAGCTCCGGGAAGCTTTCAAGACCAATGAAAAGATACTTCTGGGCAGCTTTATCAGTGAAGAATTACCGTTGTATCATAAAACTTATAATATTAAAAATGCCAGCTATGAAGACTTGGATAATAGCATCAATATTCTGGACAGTCTCATGGTTATGCTGAATTTAGCCCAGGCCGGGATGTATTCCACCGCGTCAATTGAGTGGCTGGAAGAAAAAACAGTTTCCGGAACACTTTATTCTTACTATGATCCCGATAGCGGCGAAGCCCTGGATACTCAAACTTCTTCGGCCGCCTATGGACTCGCCGCCCAAATTGGGGCGGCTTTAGGAAATGAGTTTCTAACGGACAATGCCCTGAATCAATTGAAAAAACATCAAAACACTGATCAGCAAAGTAAACTTTATGGCGGATTCGGATATGACGATAATGCCTACTCCTATGATAATCTCCAGGCTCTTTTAGGGCTGCTTTATAATAAATCTGATTGAAAGCGAGTAAGCTATTGAGAAAAATTAAAATCATGGTCCTCTTTGGTACCCGGCCCGAGGCCATTAAAATGGCCCCCCTTGTGATTGCATTAAAAAATGATTCCCGGTTTGAAACCCTTGTGACCCTAACCGCACAGCACCGGGAAATTCTTGATCAGGTTCTCGAAATCTTTTCCATTAAGTCGGATTATGACCTGAATCTCATGAAACCCGGACAGACCCTGTCCTATATTACTGCCAGTATTCTGGAAGATTTGAAGCCCATTTTGGAAAGAGAAAACCCGGACATGATTTTGGTCCACGGTGACACCACCACGGCCTTTGCCTCAGCCCTGTCAGCTTTCTATGAGCAAATTCCCATCGGTCATGTTGAAGCCGGTTTGCGTACCAAAAACAAGTATTCACCATTCCCTGAAGAAATGAATCGTACCCTCATCGGGCAAATGGCGGATCTTGATTTTTCCCCAACCGCTGGAAATCGGGACAATCTTCTTCTTGAGGATATTCCCGTGGCAAATATCGTCATCACTGGAAACACGGTTATTGACGCCCTGCTGATGACGGTTAAAAAAGATTATCGCTTTGAAACCCCGGTTCTGAATACCATTGATTATCATAACCGACGCGTTATTCTTTTGACCTCCCACCGTCGGGAAAATCTGGGTGAACCCATGGAAAATATTTTTTCGGCCATTCGTGAACTGGTTCTCACAAATCCGGATATTGAAGTGGTGTTCCCCATGCATCCCAACCCGCTAATCGCAGAAAAAGCCCTTCCACTGCTGGAAGAGCTTGATCGGGTTCATATTTTAGCACCTTTGGATTATGCTGAAATATCCAACCTCATGGGCCGAACCTATTTGGTCCTCACGGATTCTGGGGGTATTCAGGAGGAAGCGCCGGCTCTGGGGAAACCAGTGGTGGTGCTGCGTCATGAAACCGAACGGCCCGAAGCCGTGGCCGCCGGAACCGTGGTCATGGGCGGAGTGGATAAATCACACATCCTTGCGGTTACCCAAAATCTTCTGGATAACCCCGCCGCCTACGATGCCATGGCTCATGCGGTGAACCCCTACGGCGACGGAAAAGCATCTTTTCGCATCTGCGATGCGATTGCCAGTTATTTTAAAAACAAACTAATCTAATCCTACCCAACATCATATTCCATTTCTTTTCGGGCTTTTTCGATAAATTCAAGGGGAGATACCATCTCTCCTTTTTCACATTTATCGCAATGGAAAACCCCTATTTTAAGATCAATTTCCACATCATAGGGTGCCGTTATTGAATAAAAATCTTCTACCTGCAACTGATCTTTTATGCGTGTTTCGACAATTTCAGATCCGGCTGTATCAGTTATCAGAAATACGCCAAAGGTTATATCTTCTTTGTCAATGAGGTAGACTGTATCTTCCACCCGCATACTTCTGATCATGACTTCCGTCATTTTTCTCATAAACAGAGGCAGTCGATCCTCTCCTAAAATTCGTTTGATTTCTTTGTAATGTCTGAATTTAATCATCATTAATGACAACTCAATCTGGCCCCGTTTAGCCATCCCGATAAAAATCTTAGCATCACTTGTAAAGGTCCGCAGATTGCGCAGGCCGGTATCCGGGTCGACTGTGGCCAAACTTTCATTTTCAGCTTCCAGCTCTCTGACCTGTTTTTGCAGCCCCAAATTGCCCTGAGT
Source organism: Acetobacterium bakii (assembly GCF_001263355.1). GTDB lineage: Bacteria > Bacillota > Clostridia > Eubacteriales > Eubacteriaceae > Acetobacterium > Acetobacterium bakii. The sequence continues at coordinate 208,394 of NZ_LGYO01000008.1, read as the reverse complement.
CATTAAACTGACCACAAAGGTAAACAGCGGCAAGGCCACAATCCAAAAATAAGACTTGGCTTCAACCGGTTCTCCAACCCCTAACGTCAGAAAAATCGTGTAGGATATGTAAGCAAAAATCAATACCCCATTGATGACCAAACCCAGGGTTAAATTTGTAAAATAGGTGACAATGATCACCAGAAATGTAATATTAAGCATCACCAGGTTCAGGAAATAATTATTCGAATCTCCGGCTGTGAAAACAATGGTTATAAAGGTCAGAACTAAAAAGAAAACAACTCCCAGATCGGATATTACCTGCTCTTTATTTTTCATTTTTTCCACCCTCCCTTTTTAAACTGAATGCCATTCTTCTTAATGACGAATACAAGGCCAACAAGCAAGAGAATCAGGAACATCACGCTAACTAAAATAAAGATCTGAGCATCCTCCCTTAACGCAATCTGTTTCACCACTGCTATGGTGGGATTGATGGTATCTTTAAACCGATAGGATAAAAGATTGCCATCATAATCCGCTAAAACTCCGTCGCCGGTGAGCTTGGAAAGATTTTTCATTTCGCCAAGATTACTCCCGATGGATACCAGCTCTGAGTCCAACGGCGCCGCCACAATAAGTGTGGCTCTGCCGGACTTATTAAACAAAGAAGACAAAAGCTGAGCCGAACCCAAAGTCGATCCATAGCCAGGGTCCAGAACGAGTTTTTCGTTGGATACAAAAGCCGTACCTTCATCATTGAATTTAAAGAAAAGCTTGTCATTGTTGTTCTGAATGAAACTGTTATTCTGGAAGGTACCCACCCCAATAATATTCGAGGCAATGGCCGCTTCATTCATTTCACCGGGGTGTATCACTGCAAGCGATCCGGTATTGCCTTTGGTATACCGTCCCATTACCCTGAACATTTTTGCCAGCGTGCTTTTGGCATTTATGTCCAGTTTATCCGGAACCACAACGGTTACGTCATTTAGGCTGTAATCTGTCACAAAGGGTGCCGGATAATTTTCAAAGATAAGATCCCGGCTGGCCACTGAATTAATTTTTAGCATGGTATCCGGGGTCAGGAAGGCCCAGGGCATCTCCCCTTGCCTGAGGGTACACCATAAATCTTTTATTTCCAAATCAAAGGTGACCTTCACCTGAAAGGATCCGCTGATATCAATATCGTTGGGAATTAAAATAGTTGCTTCATCACCACCCGCTTTATCCATCGAAAGCTTTCTGCTGCCAATGGGAACGTCATTGATATAAACCGTCATCAGCGATCGGTCAAAATCAAGGTTTTCGGAATAACGATAGTTTAAATAAAACTCACTGGCATCGGCAATACTGCGATTGGCAGGATAATTGACTGCAAATTCCTTTGTCTGGCGAAAGGCGCCATTGTAATAGGTTCCCTGGCTGCCGGCAAAGGGAATATAGGTCTCTTCTTCATAAACCTGGGTTTCAATATTTTCAATTCTTCCCAGCACCTTGGTATTGGAAATAAGTTGGTTCATCAGTTCCGGATTTCCCAGCATCCGTCCGGCATTGATTAGGGCGATATCATTTTTGGCGGTGATTAATAAGACATTAGTGTCGGAACCTTCATTAATGATGGTAAGCAGGGCATCCTGGTCATTTAAAAGCCCGGTCTGGTCCACTGTGCTCCGGTAATTCTCAGGCAGCTGGTCATAAACCATCATGATGATTCTGTTTTTTATCTGGCTCACCGAGGGATCACTTATGGATAAAAGCGGGAAATAGCCGTCATCATAAATCGTTTGATTGGATATCCCGGCAATGCCCAATAAAGCGGCGTTGGTTTCGGCAACATTTCCCGAGTCGGAAATTATAAATGCCGATTCCTGATAGCGAAGGGCATCCACCTCATAAAATCGATTGTAAAAGGATTCAATGCTTGTAGTAAAAGCATTTTTATCGTATTGTACCGAAACCGTAGATTCTTTGAAAATATCCAGCCAGTTGGCTTCGCTGACATCATCCACACAGGGCAATGAATCCTGGGTTCGCATGTAGCCGTCAATCCGGATATTATTATAGCCCGGTTTTAAAAACTCAAGTGGAACCTCAATATCAACCCCATGTCGGCCTCCGGTGTTATCAGCAGGACGGAATGAATAAAAATAGGTGTCGTTGATTGCCACCGTCATACTGGAAAGCTGGGTGTCCGCCAAAGGCGTGGCACGATATTCCAAGTGAACCAACACATTTTGAACATCCCATGAAGAGGCTACCCAGAAGGTTTGCTCACTGGTGGAAAATAATCCTTTCATGGAATAATCGGAAAAATTTGTGGTAAAACTCTGGGTGGGGGTTCTTAAATCGGACCGGGGTTCTCCCCCAACATTAACGGCGCCCACCGGCTGAATAAATAATATCAAGAGACTAACAATAATAATACTGATGACGCTGAATTTTCTTTTCATTTGCTCCTCCTTTTTCTTTTTATTTATTATGTAATTACAAACGTGTCGTGAGCTTTGCTGCCAGTTTCGCACGAACCAGATGAAATTCGCATAGCGATTTCTTCTGGTTGTGAAAACTGACATCAAAGCAAACATTGTTCGTTTCTTTTGGGTTTCACAATTAACCTATTTCATTTGTTCAACTAACCCTGAAAACGCTCGGTTTTATACCATTTACTGTCCTGCTTTTTAACGCGGTCTTTAAAGTACTGATAGACGCCGTAAACTGTTACGATAATCCATAATTGGCAGTAAGTGAAATACATTAAGGCGATGATCAACAAATTGGAAATCGACATTTCTCCTTTTTCGGTTGTCAGGGAAATAAAGACCCCCAATACAAACATAATAAAAGCGGTAAACCATAGCAGATTGCTGAATCCCAGAATGGTCGTAGAGACAAGCCCGGCAATATTCATAAAGAAAATAACGTCTGATACAACCAAAGCCGTTAGCAGCAGAAAGTAGGTTGATAAAAAATAGAAAATATCAAAACGTATTTTTTTTGCTTTGGGATCGATGAGAAAACCGATGTTTTTTATGAGCACATAGACATTTCCCTTAACCCAACGGGTTCGCTGGCGAAACCATACCCCAAGGGTTTGGGGTTCCTGTTCCCAGGTAACAGCTTTTGGCTGAAATTTTATTTTGTATCCCATTAAGTAGATCCGAAAACTGATCTCAGTATCCTCGGCAACGGCTTTGACATCCCAGCCTCCGATGGCGTCTATAATGGTGCGGCGCACAATGAAATTTGTTCCGGGAATGGTGCACAGCTTCATTAATTGCCAGCGTCCGGCCTGGGCCATCCATTGAAAAGACAGGGTTTCAATATTAATAAAACGGGTCAGCAGATTAACATCTTTGTTTCGTGTTCTGAATTTGCCAATAACAGCTCCCAGTGAATCATCTGCTTTTAATTCAGCAACCAGATACAAAAGAGCCTTTCGTTCAGGGGTATTATCAGCGTCATAAATCGCTAAATATTCACCTTGACTGTGTTGATATCCGATGTTTAAAGCGTTGGACTTTCCCTTTCCGCCGGTTACATTATCGGTATTGATCACAATAAGGTTTCGACCGGGATTGGCGTCTTTAATTCCCTGTAATAATTCGGCACTATCATCGGTTGAGTTATCATTTATAACAATAATTTCATACCGGTCTTGGGGATATTCAAAACGCAGCAATGCCGCGACAGTTTTAACAATAACGACACCTTCATTGTGGGCAGGTACCATAATTGATACGAATGGGTAATCGCCAAGGACTTCCGGGGGATCCTCTTTTTCCACTTTTAAATAGTAGATATAACCCCCAACAATGAGGACAATATTGATAAATAAAAGACTCCAGATCAAAATAATGTTTACAATCATAATATAGTCAAATGCATTCATAATGTTTGGTCTTCCTTATCTGTTTCAATATTTCCAGGGTCTTTTTTCTCATCCGGCTTGTTGATTTTTCTGAACTTATTTAAATAGACGCTGCGGCTAAAACCGACAATACTCACAAAAATAATGATAATAATCCCAACGACTACCAGCAAAAGGGTGTTTCCGGCATTAAAAACTTTTTCCAGGCTGTAATCCGGTGGTTTTTTGTAAACATAGTCTTTATCAATGGTCCCTTCCATAAAGGCCAGCGAAACCGGAGTACCATTGATCAGAATTCCCTTGGGCCCACTTTCCAAAGTGTTTTGACCAATAACCCACTGGTTGTATAAGCTCTTATAATCTGTCAGGGACAGCCATTTATTATTAATGTCATCTACATCTGTAGTAAGTGCTGTTTCATCGACTGGAAGCGGTAAAATAATGGTAGTGTTAATGGGCAATTCTCCAAAATTTCGATCCTGGCTACGGGTACTCTTGATGGTTTCAAAAGCAATGCCAAGACCGCTCTGCTCGAATGTCCAGGCTTTTTTTACGCCGGTTTCTGTTACCCTTTGATTTTGGATAATCGAACCCGATGAAAAAGAATTAAGGGGACCGACACTGCCGATATCCTTGAAGAATAGCTCTTCGGTAACTACAATACCAAGGGGAAATACCCCCTGGGCAACCATGGCGTCCACAACTGCAGTCATTTTTTCTGATAAGATGGTGTCACTGTTTGACACCGTCTCGGGATTTGGCCGGTGAATAAGGATGCTTCCGTTTCTTGATTGGGCATAACGTAAAACTTCATAAAAGCGCACCATGGCTGGATAATCAAGGTTTTCGTCCATGGGTACAACGCCAAGGGTAAAGGGAATGCCATTTTCATAGAACCGGTCACTCATTTCAACAACCATATTTAAATCCGAAAACGGATAGATTTCCGGAATCAACAAAACCATGCTTGTTGATTCGTTTGGGTTAATCCAGGTTTTCAATAGTCCGCCGAGACAAAGTTGAAAACCTTCATTCCCGATGAATGTCGGCACATATATAATGTTATCGACGCGTGTGGAGAAAGGATAAGCTTCTCCGTTTACTGCAAGGGTTGATTCTCCAACAACAGGCCTTCTATTAATGACTCGCAATTCATTGATCCAGACACTGTCGGTGGTTATTTGATTGAAATTTAATGACACCCCCCGTCCCAGCTGACGATTGATGTCCAATCCATCAAGTTTCGAAATGAGTCCCGGTGTTAAAAAACCCAAATAAATCATTTCTCCGGTATAACGATTGATATCATTCTTTAGTATCTCACTTGCAATGGGATGCTCTGTATTTTTCAAAAATATTACCTTCGAATAATTAAATAAACGTCCCTGGTCATAATCAGCCATTGGCATTATCTCCATGGTCTGGGACATGGCAGAAAGGACTGTTTCCAACGCATTGAGATTATTGCTGTATTCTGTGCCCACCGCCAATTGATCATAAAGAACCAGAATATTTTCTATTTCTGCGGGTGAATTATTCTGGGCTTGAATAATCGTCATCGGGGAAAATAAAAAAGCAAACCCAAAGAAAATTAAAAATATGCGTTTCATTCTGCTGTTCCCCCTTGAACTGATTTTTCGTTTCTTTTCCTTTTTAAGAATTTATTTACACCATTCTTTAAATCTGTTTTTTCCAGCTTTTTTCCAAACCAGAAAAATAGTTTCCCTAGAATTACAAAAGTAATTAAATCGAATGTTAGGGAAAAAACAAAAAGACGTCCGGTGTTATCTGTATCCCCGGTGGTGATTACTGAAAAATACAATTGCCAAATTCCAATAAACATCCAGGTCATCAAACCTAGAAATTCCAAAGTATTGCGTTCATTTCTTGCAATGATTCCCAATCTGAAACTTCTTACATATACCCCAATTATGATGCCCATCCAGATCATAATAAATCCGAAATTTCCCGGCATTATATTGGCTTTGAAATAGCTCCATCCCGTAAAAAAATCTGTCTGGGTCCCCGGGGGATAGCCTTGCGAGATCTCATAATTTCCAAGCCAGGAAGGACGTATATTAAAACTGGCTTCTACGGCCAGGTTCATCATTTCATATAATTGTCCAGGATTGCCAAAATAATACCCTGCAATTTTTCCCGGAGTTATCTTGTTAAAAAAATCAATTGCCATATCAGTACTATTGATTGTCTCCGGAGAAATTGCTTCATAATAGTTCGTGCCTGTTAACACTGAATATTGTGGATTTATTCCAAAATATTCCAACGCCGTTTCGGGATTATCAGCCGTCATTAAGACCCCCCGGGACATACTGTGTAATTTATTAATCGATGTTAAATTATCTGACATCAAAAAGAAGCCTATAATTGAGACCACAATTAATAGACTTCCTCCCGCTATACATATTATTTTAAATGTTTTTCTGGGTTGCACATATTGAAGGAGTATTCCCAAAATACCCATAAATATCCCTAATATCGTATATTGGTGATTAAGCAAGCAAAAAATCATGGCATTAGAAAAGAAAAGCACCAATAAAAAGTAATCATTGTACTTTTTTTGTCCCATTAAAATGAGTGTTATTGCCAATATGATCCCAGAAAAAAGACTGATACCCTGGGCATAAAATGAATTAAACCACGCCGTATAGGCGGTATCCCCAAAGAAAAAAACGCCGAGGCAAACAATGAGGTAAGCACTGACTGTTCGCTTTCCCTTGGTGACACTTTCAAAAAGTAAATAGCTGGCGAAAAGATAGCATATGGAAATAATTGCCGCATAAAATCTGAGATCAAAAACCCCATCCCTGGTCAGTCCAAAATCCAATTTCACAGCAGCATTAATAAAAGGTGTTTGTGAGGTCGACAGGCTGCTGTATGATTCATTAAAATACTGCATGATTCCCCAGTTTTTTTCAAAGAATGCCATAGACTGTTTCGGGGTTAGCTCCTCTACATCATAGAGGTTGCTTTGTGATAGCACCCCTGCATTACTCCCATCATCGCCCATTCCAATAATTGGATTGAAAAATAACAGCATTATAATAAGAATAAATAAAAAAATAACTCCCAAAGATGATGGTTTTAATACATTTTTATAAACCCATAAACAAATGCCTTTAAGGAAATCCCTGGTTTTATTGCGGTGGTCCATCATATCCTTTGAATCGACCTTGTTGTAAGCTTCATCCATGACGTTCTGCTCCCTTGTTGAAATAATAAGGACTGGTTAAGATGCTGTAAATAGGGGATTTTCTGTTTAGTATACCATAATATTTTCCTACGTCCATCTTTTAGATTTATTTTATTCTTACTGAAAAAATTATTTTTTATTGTTGATTGCAAGAACTGAATTAATTTTCGTTTATTCTTTTATTTATAACGATTCTTCATTAGGGGAAGAACTTTTGATTCTCTGTAAATTTTCCAACATGGAAAACAAGATTGCATTTATACTGTTAATTGATTATAATGGAGTTATTATGGATTCAATTGATTTTTAGACTTTTACTGAATTTATCAGAATTATTAAAAAACAAAAGGAGATAGCCATGAAAATCATTGTCATTGGTGCTGTAGCTGCAGGTACCTCAGCCGCTGCAAAGGCTCGTAGAAATAATGATTATGCTGATATCGTTATTTATGAAAAAGACCAGGATATTTCTTATTCCGGTTGTGGTCTCCCTTATTATATTGGCGGCAAGGTGCCTTCGATTGAATCACTGGTTCCGCGAGATGCCGGTTTTTTCAAGGCAAAATATAACATCGATATTTTTACACGTCATGAAGTTTTGAAAATTGACATTTACCACAAAACCCTTTTGGTGAAAAATTTAGTCACTGGCAATACCTTCAAGGATGTTTATGATAAACTTATTATCAGTACCGGTGCTCATGCTTTTGTGCCGCCGATCAAGGGAATTCACAATGCCAATGTATTTTTTCTCAGAAATGTTCAGAATGCCGTTGCCATAAAAACATTTATGCAAAAACATTTACCTAAAACTGCAGTAATTGTTGGTTCCGGTTTCATCGGTTTTGAAGTTATGGAAAATCTCATTGATGCAGGTATTAAAGTAATCCTGGTAGAACGTGCCGGAAAGCTTACTCCCAATCTCGATGAAGATATGTCTAAGTATCTCGAATCAATTCTTAGCAAAATGGAAATCAGCATTTTTAAAAATTCCAATGTTGTGGAAGCTACAAATCAGGGCGTTCTCCTGGATAACGGAACTCTTATTCCCGGGGAAATGATTATCATCGCCACCGGTGTAAAACCAAACGTCTCTCTGGCTGAAGATGCGGGACTTATTCTTGGAACAACCGGTGCCATTAAGGTCGATGAACACATGATGACCATTGATACCGATGTGTATGCTTGTGGCGATTGTATCGAAACCTGGTCAGCCGTTACAAAGAAACCCCACTACCGTCCTCTGGGTTCCACTGCAAACAAGACCGGACGAATCTGTGGTGATAGTATCACCGGTGGAAATATGATTTATACGGGCAACCTGGGAACCGGCATCTTTAAATTTTTTGATCTCAGCATCGGCAGCACCGGATTATCCGAAGCTGAAGCCATAAAAAACGGATATGATTTCTTAGTATCTCATAACATTAAGCCAAATAAGCCTGCTTACACAGGTGGTCGGGAAATGATAATTAAGGCCATTGCTGACAAAGATACCGGAAAAATTCTGGGTGTTCAGATCATCGGTTACGAAGGTGTGGATAAACGCCTGGATGTTTTTGTGACACTTATTACCTATGGTGCAACAGTGGATGAGCTCTTTAACCTTGATCTTGGTTATGCCCCGCCTTTTTCCAATACTAAGGATCCTATCCACTATACCGGAATGATTTTGGATAATGCCTTAAACAACGGACGTGATCTCATAACCTCCGAGACACTAAAAAAAAAATTGAATTCAGAAGAAGTATTTGAAATTATTGATACCCGGATTGAGCAGCAATATCAGGATAGCCATATTCCAAACGCCAAAAACATTCCCCACAGCGAACTCCGTGGCAGGCTTTCAATGCTCAACAAAAGCGCTCCGATTGTGACGTACTGCAATAAGGGTGTTACTGGGAATGCTACCCAGAATATTCTGATTAATCATGGTTTTAAAAAAGTATATAATCTTTCAGGAGGTTATGAATTTTTCGAGGCAACCAAAGAAAAATAGAAAAGAGGATCTTATGAATTCCGACGATGTTTCGGTTAAAATATTTAAAGCGCTTGGACATCCCATCCGTCTTAAAATTGTAAAGTTTCTCCTTGCGGAACCTCAGTGTGTGTGTGTGCTTCATCGTTCCTTTGATTTTAGCCAGGCCAACCTTTCCCAGCATCTGAGAATACTCCGAGAAGCCGGTATTCTGGAAAGTCAGAAAATCGGTGTTGAAATGCATTATTCCGTAAAGTTAAAGGGCATTGAAACTCTTCTAACCGCCATGGATATGACGGTTGCAGAATATTTCAACACCCTTGATTTTTAATTTTTTACTTATTTTTCTTCAAAGCCCTGGAGATGTGCCTGATGCCATTTCCAGGCTGTTTTTAATACCAGGGGAATCAAATGTACTTTCCGGCTGATGATCCTCTCCTATTTCTCCTGATGAACGAGCTCCTGAAGCCGATAGTATCTCCTTTGAGTTTTATCTAATTTATATTCATCCGTATAGCAGCAGATCATAAAAAAAGAAACCCCGAAAGGTTTCTTTTTTATGAATTTTTATTTTTCAGACATGCTTTTGTAACCCAAATAACGTTCTGTTGCTTCTTCTTTCGCTTTATCATAAAGCGTTTCAGAAACTTCTGGGAAGGTCAGTTTCAGTGAGGTATAACGAACTTCTGAGTCTAGGAACTCAGTAAATTTACTCATATCAGGTTCTTTTGAATCTAAAATGAATGGGTTTTTACCTTCTTCTTTCAATGTTGGGTTAAATCGATACAAATGCCAGTATCCTGATTCCACGGCAAATGCTTCATGAGTTTGGGTACGGCTCATGCCACCTTTTATGCCATGATTAATACATGGTGCATATGCAATGATTAGCGAAGGACCATCATAAGCTTCAGCCTCCTGAAGGGCTTTCATAAATTGGTTTTTATCAGCACCCATGGCAACCTGAGCAACATACACATAACCATAGGTTACAGCCATCATACCAAGGTCTTTTTTCTTAATTCTCTCACCTGCTGATGCAAATTGAGCAACCGCAGCGGTTGGTGTGGATTTTGAAGCCTGACCACCGGTATTTGAATAAATTTCAGTATCCATTACTAAAACATTGATGTTTTTATGTGAAGCTAAAACATGGTCTAATCCACCGTAGCCAATATCGTAGGCCCAGCCATCGCCACCAAAAACCCATTGGGATTTTTTAACTAAGAAAGCTTCGTTGTCTTTGATAAATTTCACACGTTGGGCTAATGAACCCTCTGGCGAATAAATCTTAAGTGCTTCAACCAGTTGTGCAGAGGCAATTTTTGATGCGTCGGCATTTTTTCTGCTGTCGATCCATGCTTGACCCGCAGTTTTCACTGCTTCAGGAGCATCTGCCGCCATAATTTCTTTGAGATAGTTTTGGATGGTATCAGCCATTTTTTCGGTAGCTATCATCATCCCAAAGCCAAACTCAGCATTGTCTTCAAATAATGAATTTGCCCAGGCGGGTCCTTTACCTTCGGCATTTTTACAGTAAGGTGTGGATGGTGATGATGCACCCCAAATAGACGAACAGCCAGTAGCATTAGCTACCATCATGCGGTCGCCAAATAATTGAGTCACTGTTTTAGCATAAGGTGTTTCGCCGCAACCTGCACAAGCTCCGGAGAACTCTAAGAGTGGCTGACAGAACTGACTGCCTTTAACCGTTCCTTTATTGAGCAGGTTATCTTTAATTTTTATGGTTGTTGCATAATTCCAATTGGCAATCTGATCGGATTGAGTTTCAATCGGTTCCATTACCAATGCTTTTATTTTTGCGGGACATACATCCTCACAGTTTCCGCAACCGGTACAATCCAGAGGACTGATCTGAATGCGGTATTCCAATCCGGCAAGTTGTTTCCCAGTGGCCTTGATGGTTTCAAATCCGGCGGGAGCTGCTGCTTTTTCGCCTTCATCCAATAAGTTTGGACGAATAACTGCATGCGGGCATACAAATGCACATTGATTACATTGAATACAGTTTTCAGGAATCCATTTTGGAACATTCACTGCAATTCCGCGTTTTTCATACTGAGAAGACCCGGCCATAAATGTACCATCTTCTACACCGGTGAAGGCTGAAACTGGAATATCATCCCCTGCCAGCCGATTGATCGGACGTAAGATATTCGTAATGAATTCAGGTACATTTTCTTCAGCAACGGTTTCAGAGACAAGACTTTTCCAAGATTCCGGTACTTCAACTTTTACTAGTGCATTAATGCCCTGATCAACGGCTTCATTATTTAAGTCAACGATTTTCTGACCTTTTTTGCCGTAGGATTTTAAAATCCCGGCTTTAGAGAATTTAACGGCATCATCAATAGGAATAATATCCGCCAATTTAAAGAATGCCGATTGCATAATCATATTAGTACGTCGCCCAAGACCAATGTCTTCAGCAATTTTTGTAGCGTTAATAATATTAAAATTAATATTATTATCGGCAATGTATTTTTTCATGGATGCGGGAATTTTTTCTTCCAGCTCTGCTACGGTCCAAACCGTGTTAAGCAGGAAGGTGCCACCTTTTTTAAGACCCTTTAACAGGTCATATTGATTCACATAGGCCTGGGTTGAACAGGATACAAAATCAGAATTGACAATAAGGTAAGTCGATTTAATCGGTTTTTTACCAAATCTAAGATGTGAAACCGTAACGCCACCGGATTTTTTACTATCGTAAGAAAAATATCCCTGGGCATATAAATCAGTATGATCCCCAATAATCTTAATGGCTGATTTATTGGCACCAACGGTGCCGTCAGAACCCAGACCCCAGAATTTACAGCCCTTAGTTCCTGATGGGACGGTATTCAGGTTTTCACCTAATTCAAGATTTGTAAAAGTAACATCATCCACGATACCAATGGTGAACTTATCTTTAGGTGCATCCAATTTTAAGTTATCGTATACTGCTTTAATTTGTGCCGGGGTTGTATCTTTGGAACTCAAGCCATAACGGCCCCCAACAACAAGCGGTTGTACCGCTTTACCATAAAACACGGTACAAATATCCTGGTATAAAGGTTCGCCTAATGAACCAGGTTCTTTGGTACGATCTAAAACAGCAATTTTTTTAACGGTTTTTGGCAATACCTTTAACAAATATTCCGGAGCAAATGGTCTGAACAGACGAACTTTGACCACACCGGCTTTTTCTCCCTGAGCAATCAGGTAATCAATGGTTTCTTCAATGGTGTCTGTTACAGAACCCATCGCGATGATGATATTTTCAGCATCGGGGGAACCATAGTAATCAAATAAATGATAGTCCCTGCCGGTTAGTTCAGAAATTTTTTCCATGTAATCGGCAACAATCTCTGGGATGTTTGCATAAAATGGATTACTTGCTTCACGTGCCTGGAAATAAATATCAGGGTTTTGAGCTGTTCCCCGAATGACAGGGTGTTCAGGATTTAAAGCATTATTTCTGAATGCCTGTATTGCATCAAAATCCGCTAACTTTTTCAAATCTTCGTAATCAATCACTTCAATTTTTTGAATTTCGTGAGATGTTCTAAAGCCATCAAAGAAATGCATAAATGGCACTCTGGTTTTAATGGCGGCTAAATGGGCCACCCCAGCCAGATCCATAACCTCTTGAACACCACCGGATGCCAGCATGGCAAAACCGGTTTGGCGACAAGCCATCACATCACTATGATCTCCAAAAATCGAAAGTGCCTGGGCAGCAATCGTACGAGCGGTCACATGAAAAACACATGGCAATAATTCGCCTGCTATTTTATACATATTTGGAATCATCAATAATAATCCTTGGGAAGCAGTAAAGGTTGTGGTTAATGCACCAGCGGCAAGCGAACCATGAACGGCACCGGCAGCGCCACCTTCTGATTGCATTTCAGTAACTTTAACAACTTCATCAAAGATATTTTTTCGTCCTTGAGAAGCCCACACATCGGCATATTCCGCCATTGTGGATGAAGGTGTAATTGGAAAAATAGCGGCAACCTCGGTAAAGGCATAAGCTACATGAGCAGCTGCGTTATTTCCATCCATAGTCATCATTTTTTTAGGCATAAATTTCCTCCTCGAAAATATTTCAGATTATTTTTTATTTTTTTCTTCTTGTGAAAAAATGGCAAAATTTTATCACTAAAATTATATCACAATAGGTTTTAGGTGTATACACTTTATTATAGGTAATTTTTCGTTTTAATAAGTACCGATAACGATCTCTTTAATCATTATGAATTACAATAAATAAAAATTATTTACCTGCTTTGAATTTCTATTTGATTTTCAATAGCAGCAATAACCTCTTTAAGAACCTTAATACGAGCATAATACTTATTTTGCGACTCAACAATAATCCATGGCGCATGGAGTGTAGAGTTTTTTAATAGCATAGCGTCAACTGCAATTTTATACACTTCCCATTTTTCCCGATTTCGCCAATCCTCATCGGTGATCTTCCATTCTTTCATGGGATTATTTTCACGTTCGGTAAAACGTTTCAATTGTTCATCCTGGTCTATTTGCAGCCAGAATTTTATAACAATCGCGCCCCAATCAGTTAATTGTTTTTCAAACTCATTAATCTCCCGATAACTTCGTTCATACTCTTCGACTGTGCAAAACCCTTCGATGGGCTCGACCATCACTCGGCCATACCAGGTACGGTCCCAAATCGCCACGTGTCCATTTTTGGGCACATCTCTCCAGAAGCGCCATAGATAGTGATGTTTTCTTTCAATATCATTTGGCTTTGCGGTGGGATAAACCGTATAACCCCGGGGATCCATGTTCCGGGCAAGACGTTTTATGCATCCCCCTTTCCCTGCTGCATCCCAACCTTCAAACCCAATAATAAGTGGAATTCGCACCCTATATAACTCGTGCTGCAATAATCTGATTTTCTTTTGGCAAACCTTCAGTTCTTCCTGGTATTCTTCCTCGGTCATTGTCTGTGCCAAGGTAACTGCATCAAGTATTTTTGATTGAAAAGGCAAATCACCTGGCTTAATCAATGGGGACAATACTGCTTTCGGATTTCTCTCGGCTTTTTCAATTGCCTTATCCAAACGGGTCACAATGGTATTTAAAACTTTAGTTAAAGCATATTCCTTTTGTTCGCCTTCAATGATTGTCCATGGTGAACAATCGTTGTCGGTTAACTCCAAACCCCTGTTAACAATGTCATAAAGTTTTTCGTAGTGTTTGTTTTCATTTTTATCTTTTGAAGTAACCCGCCACGCTGTGGCGTCGTTTTCAGCAAGTTTTTTGAAGCGTTTTTTTTGTTCTCTTTTACTGATATGTATAAAAAATTTAAAAATCACCATGCCATCATCCGACAAAGTTTGTTCAAATTGATTGGCTTGCCTCATTAGCCCCTGGCGGTTTGCGTTATCTAAGGATCTTCGATTAACTAAATCCGTGTAATAACTTAAATTAAATAGGGTAATCTGACCGTCTTCCGGGGTTTTAGTCCAATACCGCCATAAAAAGGGACGGTTCATTTCCTCTTCATTTTCTTTTTTAAAATTAAACACTCTAAACGATCTGGGATCCAGTGGCATGAGAATTTCATTGATCAATGTGCCTTTTCCCGCAGCGTCCCATCCCTCAAAAATCATGAGGACGGGAATGCCAAGATCTAATATTTTGCGTTGAATCTCACCAATTCGAATACTAAGTGCCTCCTTATCAAAACGATAGGATTTTTTGTCAATGGTCACACTCAAATCAATTTTTTCCAGCATTTTCTCCTCCTGCGTCTAATAATAAGCAATTAAAAAAAGGGTGCCCAATGGCACCCTTTTTTATTTATTGATAACGTGCGTAAACTGCATCCAAATCAACATTAGATAGGGTTTCCATCACATAGTTCGCGTATTCAGCACCGGTAGCACCGGTAGCACGACCGGTAAGCACTAATTTTTTTTCGTATAAACCACATATATCCAAGGCTTTCTGGAGTTGATCCGCCTTATTCTTATATCCAATATGTTCCAGCAACATGCCAACTGCACGAATAATGCTGCATGGGTCGGCATAATGTCCGCGACCTTCATCCACCATCCGCGGCGCTGAGCCATGAATGGCTTCAAACATTGAATAGCGCTTTCCAATATTAGCAGAACCGGCAGTACCGACACCACCCTGAAATTCTGCCGCTTCATCGGTTAAAATATCCCCATAAAGATTGGGAAGGACCATCACCTTAAACTGGCTGCGTCGCTTTTCATCAACAAGTTTTGCGGTCATGATATCGATATACCAGTCATCCATTTCAACCGTTGGATAATTCTTGGCAATGGCTTTTGCCGCATCCAAAAATTTACCGTCTGTTGTTTTAATAACATTTGCTTTTGTAACAACGGTTACTTTGTTTTTTCCGGATTTCTCAGCATAGTCAAAAGCCGCCTTGATAATCCGATCGGACCCCTCCTGGGTTGTCACGGTAAAGTCAATGGCAAGATCTTCATTCACATGAATACCCTTGCTTCCGATTGCATAAGCGCCTTCGGTATTTTCTCGATAGAATACCCAATCAATATTTTTTTCAGGAACACTCACCGGACGAACATTGGCAAATAAATCCAACTCTCGTCGCATGGCGACATTGGCACTTTCAATATTTGGCCATTGATCCCCTTCTCTTGGTGTGGTTGTGGGTCCCTTTAAGATTACATCGCAGGTTTTCAATTCTGCTAAGACATCATCCGGAATGGCTTTTCCGCAAGCAGCACGTTTTTCAATGGTTAAGCCATCGATGACTTTAATAACCACCCGGCCGGTCTTCACATCATCTGCCAGTAAAAATTCTAAAACTCTTTGGGCTTCAGCTGTAATGAATGGACCAATACCATCTCCTCCGGCAACCCCGATAATAATTTTTTCTTTTGTTTTAAAATCTGTGAAGTCGCTCTGGACCTTCATTCTTTCAATTCGTTCCAGTTGTTCTCTGATCAATTCTCCAAAATGCTGTTTTGCTCTTTCAATTTGTTGCTCTACCAAATTAATCCTCCGTCATTTTTTTTATTTTATTATCCAAATACTGAAATAAGTTATGCTTTTAATAAAAATCCTTTAAGTCGTCGCATGGGACGGCTTCTTTCAAAAACTATTTCTCTGATGGCGACAAATTTGTCCACTGCGGTTACAACCCAACTCCCCATGTTCATGGGTGGAATGGGTGTTAATGGAAACATATGCTTCACTATCATATCCGCTTGACGTTCGTCAATGTCAAAATATTTTTCAGCATTGATAAGGGCCGTTTTAGGGTGAGAAAATCCATGCATATCTTTAATTCGTTGAATTCCTTTTGAGTCTTTCTTTTGTCCCTGCCATGATTCCATAAAGAAATCATGAAGCAGCGCTCCTCGCGCTACCGAAGCATAGTCCATTCCAAGTGTTTTTGCCACCCGAAATGAATGATATCCTACTGCAACCGAATGTTCATATAAACCATTTCCATGGTGTTCAATTAGTTTTAATTTTAAAAATTCACTATGAGTTAATATATCGCCAACAATGGTTTCAAATTCTTCATTATATTTTTTATTTTCCATTGAGACCTTTCTTAATCGCTTTATTTTGCTCGAATCAGCTAACAATCTTCTTTATTATACCATATTTTCTTTATCTTAGTTTAAGCTTTTTTGATTGTATGTAAAAAAAACAAAGGTTATCAGACCGTGGACAAATCTTCGTTTTAAATGACAGCGTTATCATTATTTTTAAAAGTTCAACTAGGTTGTGAGTGTTGCCCATAATGCCCATAACTGGATATTTTTTTCTTAAAAAAGTTATCACTACTACTTTGTCCGGCATTTTAAATCTATTATATTTAAGAAAAAAATGATAGAATGCAGAAAAACTTGAAAGGGTGTACATTATGAATATTAAGAAATTACTGGTAGGATCATTGGTTGTCTATGTTGCAAGTATAACATTATGCACCGCATTTGTTTATAAAAAGGGAAAGAATTTTGAATCAACCCTGGATAAAAGTCCTGACTCCATGGATGAATCGATTACTTTTGGGGGTAAAATGAAACTACTAAACGGTAAAGTCATGCGCGATCTCCGGGTGGGAGCTTTTTCCGGTGGCATGCAGCTTGATTTAACAGATGTTATTACCGACAAAAAAGAATATCAGATGGACATTGAAGTTCTCTATGGCGGCCTGAACTTCATTGTTCCGGAAAATTTCAACGTTAATCTTGTAGACCATAGCCGCTTTGGCGGCGTGTCCAACAACACCATTTGTAAAGACCCTGAGAATGCCGTTTCTCTCTCAGTTTTTGCAGACGTGAACTTTGGCGGCATTAATTTCGAGAATCCCGTCACTGCTGAATAATAGTATCTTTTTATTTTCCAGACTCCAGCATAAAACAAAAAAGCTAAAATCGCGCTAGATTTCAGCTTTTTTCTTTGTAAATCCGTCCAGGGAACAATGGTAAATCGTTGTGTGCTGCAAGATCGTACAGGCTGTCGCCTGTTCGCCTTGATGCACACAACTGATGTTACGATTGTCCCCTGGACTTACTTTTCTTCTTTATCAATAGTTTGAGCTGAAATCATTGTGGATTTCAGCTTTTTTCTTTCAAATCAGTGTTAAACATCTAAACCTCTTTGATACCCGTTAAGCTGCGGATTCTGAGTGCATCTCTACTGACGGGCCATGGCAATCCGAATGGCTTCCTCTGGTGATACCATATGCTCTGAGTTCTCTGATCCCTCGCTAATTTCAATCAGCACCCCTCTTACCTCACCGTTAAAATCGTTGCCCTGTGAGCCATAGTCCGGTGAAACAGGTGCGCCGCTGTCTTCACCAACATCACAACCATCATCAGCGGAGAAAACCATGGCCTGGGTCATGGGAATGACTCCTTCACCGTCTTTCTGGCCATCCATGAAAAGGGAAACGGTGCCGCCCTTGCCTAATCCACCGCCGTCATACTTGAATTCCATACGCACCTGGTGCAAACCTGATGGTAATGCTGCTGTGGACTCAACGAAGTAGTGATTGATGCCTGCCACATTGTAACAATATTTGAGTTTACCGTTATGAGCATACAGGCTCCACCCGCCAATATTTGCACCCTGGGAGATAATCACGCCCTTGGCGCCTGATTCCGGTACCTCGATCTGAGCTGTGACTGAGTGGGACTTGTTTTTGATGTTGAGGACGCAATTCTCGGACAGCCGTCCCATACCCCGAAAGAGAAGCTGAGTGGTACCTTTGATCAGGGTCGGTCGGCCGGCAGTATCCGGATTCATCTTTTCGATCACACGATCATCAATGGGCAGCACCTTATGTCTGGTTGCCTCAATTAGCCACAGACGCTGGAGTTCGTGAAGTTTTTCCGGCATTTCTTTGGAAAGATCATTGGCCTGGGTCCAGTCTTTATTTGTATCATAGAGCTCCCAAATGTCATCATCCAGAGCTATCGGCTTTCTTCCCATGAGAATCCAGGGCGTACCGTGTTTCGTTACTGCCGTCCAGCCCTTATGGTAGATCCCGCGATTTCCGAACATCTCAAAATATTGGGTCTCACGGCGTTCTGCTGCGGCATCATCATCAAATGCATACAGCATGCTGACGCCTTCGATGGGATCCTGCTGTATGCCATTAACCGAGGTCGGTTCTGGGATGCCGGCGGCCTCAAGAATTGTCGGAGCCACATCGATGACATGATGAAACTGGGAACGGATCTCACCCTTGGCCTTAATGCCATTGGGCCAATGGATAACTGTACCATTGCGGGTACCGCCAAAATGGGATGCCACCTGCTTGGTCCACTGATAAGGCGTGCACATGGCATGAGCCCAGCCCACGGCATAGTGATTGTAAGACTCCGGCCCCCCAAGCTTGTCAATTCGCTCCATCAAAAATTCCGGGGTTTCGAGACCGGCCAAACCATTGAAGTTAGCCATCTCATTATAAGCGCCGTTAATGGTTCCTTCAGCCGAAGCACCATTGTCCCCAATGATGTAATAGATCAAAGTATCATCAAGGATCTCCAGTTTATCCAGATGATCAATTAATCGGCCGATGTGGTAGTCGGTGTACTCCATAAATCCGGCGTATACTTCCATCTGACGCCGGAGTATTGGTTTGAGATCCTCAGGCATATCATCCCAGGCGGGAATTTCCTGATGGCGGGCAGTCAGCTGGCAGTCAGCAGGTATGACACCTAAATCTTTCTGGCGAGCGAAAGTTTCTTCGCGGAGTTTGTCCCAGCCCTGATCAAACTTACCCTTGTACTTATCAGCCCATTCCTTGGGTACGTGATGGGGGGCATGGGTTGCGCCGGGGGCAAAGTAGGTGAAGAAAGGCTTGTCGGGTGCCAGGGCTTTCTGTTGGGCAATCCAGGAGATGGCTTTTTCGGTTATGTCTTCCATCAAATGATAGCCTTCCTCTGGGGTTTTCTTCTGTTCAACCGGGGTGGTGCCTTCATAAAGCGTCGGATACCATTGGTTAGCCTCGCCGCCGATAAAGCCATAGAAATATTCAAATCCACCACCACCCGAGGGCCAGGCGTCGAATGGTCCAATGGGGCTTGTCTGCCAAACCGGTACCTCATGGCACTTACCGAACTGCGCCGTGGAATAGCCGTTGAGTTTCAGTGTCTGAGCCAAAGGCGACATCGTATTAGGCAAAACTGAGCTGTAACCCGGAGCACCGGTTGCGGTTTCGGTAATGCCACCCATGCCGGCGGAGTGGTGGTTGCGACCGGTTAGTAGGGCCTGTCTGGTGGGAGAGCAGAGGGCGGTAGAATGAAAGCGGTTGTACACCAAGCCACCCAAACCCAGTTTCTCTGCACTCGGGGTCTGGCAGGGGCCGCCAAAGGCGCTTGAAGAACCAAAACCGGCATCGTCAATGAGGATAATCATAACGTTGGGTGCTCCGACCGGCGGCCGAAGCTGCTCAATGGGCGGGAACTTGGTATCCGGATTTCTTGCGTCATAGGTAATCAGTCCGGATCGTTTTGTATTTGGCATGGGTAGATGTGAACGATGTTTCTTGTCCTGTGAATTCATAATGTTTCTCCTTCTTTTATTTTTCGAACCAATTCCGATTGAATTTTTCTATCTGCTGTTTTGATTCTTTTAATTAGCAAAACCAAAGGCATTTGCTTTTATTCATACCCAATACTTTTTTAGACTATCATTTAATGTATCCACCCAATATTTTTGCTCAAATAAAAAAAGCATATAAAAAAAGAGCTAAGCTCTTTCAGACTGCGGATAAAATAAAAAGCAAGTCCCGGGGACAATCGTAACATCAGTTGTCGCCATCATGGCGAACAGGCTGGCCTGTTCGATCATGCAGCCATAACGATTTACCATTGTCCTCAGGACGATTTATCAGCAAACTCTAAGAGCCAGGCTCTTTTTTTATGCTTTTAGACTAATTGTAATTTATTTGTAATGAAGGCTTCAAAATCAGCCACTTGCATGGGACGGGCGTAATAAAATCCCTGGGCAATATCACAACCCATTTCTTTCAGAAAATCAACTTGTTCAAGGGTTTCAACGCCTTCTGCAACAGTAACCAAATCCAAGTCTCTGGCCATTTTCAAGATACTCATGATGATTTTTTTCCCGCGAAGATTCGTAGCGGAGGTGCCTTCAAAAAACTCCTTGTCCAATTTTAATATATCTGCGGGTAAATTCTTCAGGGTGTTCAAGGAGGAATAAGCCCTGCCAAAATCATCTATTGAAATTTGGAATCCCGATTCTTTTAAATCATTCATAATGGTGACCATCTGATTTTCATTATCAAAAATCGTATTTTCCGTTAACTCAATTTCAATGAGTTTCGGGTCAATATGATAGCGTTCGGCAATTTCTGACAGTTCTTTGGACAAGAACAGATTATTAAGATGTAAACGCGAAAAATTTACAGAAATCGTCAAATGCAGAAAATCAACTGACTCATTTTTCCATTTTTCCAAGAGCTTACAAGCTTCTTCAAACATATAGGTATCAATTTGTTTTACAAAACCATTCTTTTCAAAAAGAGGTATGAAATCACTTGGCGGTATAATTCCTATTCCCGGACAATTCCACCGAACCAAAGCTTCTGCGCCAATAATTTTATCATCTGAAAATAAATACTTTGGCTGTAAATACATTTCAAACTCGCGGTTTCCCAAAGCTGCAGTCATTCTGTTTTCCATACCCTTTTCTTTGAGCATGTTATGGCGCATAGAATCCGTATAAAAAGTATATTCTTTTTCGCAATTGTTTTTTATGGATCGTCTTGCCATGTTGGCCCGGTCGCTTAAAATATTTATATCCAGGGTTTTATCTTTAATGAGACAGATCCCAACCGAGATGTTTATAGCATAAACATGGGCATTATTTTTAATTTCTTCGATTAAGTCCTCAATCCTTCGAATCAATTCATCCTGGCTATGGCATTTTAACAAAATATTAAAGTTATCGGTTGATGTCCTGGAAAACGTTTCTTCTTCTCCAATAAATGCTGCCAGGGATTTAGCAATGGCAGTTAATATTTCATTTCCGACTTCATGGCTATACAAATCATTAATAGCCTTGAATTTATCAATATCAAAGGTAACCATGGCATAGTTTTTCTGATCGCCTTTTTTTAAGTACTCTTCACAGTCTTTCTGAAACTGGCTCCAATTTGAAGCACCTGTCAAATGGTCAGTTGAAAGAATTATTCTGAGGTTGTCAGATGCTTTTTTTTCATGATATATGGCAATAATGCAAAGAACCGTAACAATGACCATCCCCATAAAAGGAATCCATGTAATTTCCGGACTTACCCGATTTTCATTCAAAGTTTCTAATAAGGCAGCACCAACGATTAAAAATGCGGATATCATTAAAAAGCACCATATTGCAACAATTATCAGGGGTCTTTTTTCTTTAAACTTCATGGTCGCCTCCAAAATTAGTTGAAAAACTCATTCTGATAACTGGCTGACTTTAAAAAGTCCCTTTAGCTTTGCGTCACTGCTTCACAACAGTTTTGCCCTTTAAATTGATATTCGTGTATTTTTTCGATTATTATTTCAAACTTAGCACTCTTAGCAATGACTGCTTGTTTAATTTCGAGCAATTATTATTTTAAGCTATTATAACACATCATTCTCATTTTTCATCACTATTTTTTAGCAAAATGCCAAATGTTATGGGAATTTTAAACCTTTACATTTATTAGCTTTTAAATCCCATATATGGATGCCAGGATGCGATCCATTCCTACCTGGGTTGCAAGCCTATTCGATTCTTTCCAAAATTCATCAGCTCTTACGCCCAAACTGGGAATAAATTCATATTCCCGCATATCCTTTGTGCGAAGGGTTTTATCAAAGTCATACATCATGGCAATCACAGGATGCTTTTTTAACATTTTCCACCGCTAAGCTCTTTTTTAAACCATCGACATCTAAAAAGTCTTCAATATACTGTTTTTTTAACAGCTCTGCCGGAATGAACTCATTGAATTTACCCTTAATCTGAACCTCGTTTGGAAACTTGAAGTGAGTCACATCAAGCGGTTCGGTTTTAATTTTTTGCAATATCTGTTCAATTTCTTCTTTTGAATGATCCTTTATAAAAACACATACAGGAATTCCCTTATCGTAATGCAATTGACCGTTAAGCCCAAAATAATCCAAAGCATAAAACAATGTGACGAATTCTCTGGTTCCTAAAAATGGAAAGATAGCATAGGTATTATCGTTTATTTTCACCACTGTTTCATTGATGATATTGGCATCGGCGGCAATCCGTCTTATTTCCGCCAATCTTTTTTCTGCGGATTCCCCTAAATATTTATAACTGCTGTCACTCTTTAATATTTCTTTTATTTTTTGGGTGATCTTTGAATAAACCGTATATTTACCATCACTGATCCAGCTATTGGTTGAAAGGCCTTTTATTTCTTTGACATAAATAATTCCTGCATCTTTATCGATATCCTGGGTTTCCCAGGTCCTGCCGGCCAATGCAAACCGTTCACCAACTGGGAAGGCTTCCTGGACAGTGCCAATTTCTTCGGATCGGAATTTAACACTGTATTCCTTTGGGGTTTCAAAAACCGTAAAAAATTCAAAATGGTTAACCTCATTCTCGCCTTTTGCACCGATCAGCAGGCCCCTATTTTCGGTTAGCTCCAATTGTTCAATTTTAATTAAAAATCGTATCATCTTCTTAAAATCATCCTGGCTGATATTTTTAAACAGGCTGAACGAAAGCATATTTTGGGCCAGCAAAGCCGGTGATACTTCTCCTGCGGAGACCATAAAACTCATGGTCTGGTGGTAAAGAATGCCATAGGGCAATTTATTAAGGGTGATGGGTTCAATCCACTTTTCTTCCAAATAAAGTTGAATGATGGCAATGCACATTAAAAAACTCCAATTAATGGCTTTGTAAAATTCCTCATAAACCTTGCCGGTATCTTCTCTGAATACGAACCACATTTCCGAAGGGTTTCCCCGTCTGCCGGTTCTTCCCAATCGTTGGACAAAGCTGGAAACAGAAAGGGGACAACCGGTTTGGACAATGCGCTCCAATTCGCCTAAATCAATTCCCAATTCAAGTGTGAGAGTTGCTCCAGTTACCATTGGCTTACCTGATTTTTTCATTTTTTCCTCGGCATACTCACGAAAGCTGGCAGAGATATTGCCATGATGTACCAGGTAAACATTATCGGTTTTGTTCTTTACTGCAATTTTTTTTATATTTGCAATGCTTTCTTCAACTTCAGCCTTGGAATTTGAAAATAAAATGCACTTTTTTCCAAAGGTGCTGGCATACAAGTACTCATAGTAACGCTTCATTAGTACTCTGTCATCTTTTTTATCGCTATTGTAGGTTACAAAAAAATGTTGCAGCGACAATCTCAGGCTGCGTTTTTCCCCGCTGAATGTCGGGGTTTGACACTTTCGGTTGGTCCCTGAGTTTAACCAGTTTTCGGCCAGGGTATAGTCTCCCAGGGTTGCGGATAAGCCAATTCGAATGGGAATATTATTGGTGATTTTTTGGATGCGTTCGAGAATGCAGATCAGCTGTGCGCCACGGTCTTCGCTCATAAAATAATGTACTTCATCGATAATAATGTACTTCAGATCGGAAAATAGTTTAATGGCTTCGGCCTTGCGATGCATCAGCATAGCTTCCAGGGACTCTGGCGTTGTTTGCATAACTCCCTGGGGATTCTTCAGCAGTTTGTTTTTCTCGGCCTTACTGGCATCGCCATGCCACTTGGTTACGGGAATATGACTTTCTTCCAGTAATCCCTCGAGGCGATTAAACTGGTCGTTAATCAATGCCTTTAATGGGCTGATATATAATACGCCCAGGGATTTAGAGGGCACTTCATATAACTTTGTCAGTACCGGCAGAAATGCGGCCTCGGTTTTTCCGCTTGCTGTACCCGAAGACAGAAGGAGGTTATCTTCAGTATTTAATATCACATCACAGGCGCCGACTTGAATCTCTCTTAAATTATCCCATCGTTCCCGATAAATATAATCCTGTATGAAGGGTGCTAGTTTTCGAAAGGTATCCATTTATATTTCAAATTCCTCATATTCTTTCAGGAGCTCTTCCTCGTTTAATTCTGTTTTCGCAAATTCAAAGGTCTCCATCTGCATAATGTCGGAGATTTTTTTCTCCGGATTCTGATAAATAATATTAAGCAGTTCGATGAAATCACGAATAATTTCGCGGGGGGTAATGTTGCTGCTTGCCCCGATCCTTGAATATTCGATTTTTATGAAATTTATCATATCTTCTTCTTCAATGGTGGATTCATAACTAAACAGGCCTGCATGGATATCCGCCAGCTTCTCGATTAAAATATACATTTCTTCATGTGAAAGCGGTGCCAGCCGAATAATCGGCGCCAGCATATCCCGGGTATCCTCGGTTGCAAAGCGACCTTCAGCCAATCTGGATTTCAGAGCTTCATAACTAAAAACCCCGCGTCTGGTGTCTTCGATACACTGGGGTGTGCCGCCCATAATGATTCCGATATGCTTTGCTTTTCCCTGTAGGGTGTCATTGTACATCATCAATATTTTTTCGTAGTTATACTGCCTGGTTATGGCGTTGGGAACCTTATAAATATTCACTAATTCATCGATTAAAATAAGCATTCCGCCGTAGCCCGCTCTGACTAAAAACAAGGCAAAAATTTTGATGTATTCATACCAATCATCATCTTTAATAATAATATTCACACCCAGATCCCGTTTAGCCTCTGTTTTGGTGGCATATTCACCTCGGAACCATCTTAATACCTTGGCTTTAGTTTCATCGTCACCCTGAGTGTAGGCCTTATAATACATGGAAATCATTTTTGCAAAATCAAATCCATGAACCATTCCCTCAAGTTCATTCATGACTTCATATATTTTTGTTTCGACCAACCCATTAAATCCGGAATCTTCGGCTGTTATTTTGCTTTCAGTCACAACGTTGGTTTGGATCCCACTGATCCACTTTTCCAGAATCAGGGGCAGGGCGCCGCCATCGGGTCTGGTCTTTGTTGACATATTTTTCATTAATTCTTTGTATGTGGCAATTCCCTGGCCTTTTGTCCCTACCAGTCTGCGTTCAGGTGACAAATCCGCATCAACAACGACAAAGTTTTTATCCATCACATACGAACGCATTGTCTGAAGTAAAAAACTTTTACCGCTGCCGTATTTTCCGACGATAAACCGGAATGATGCGCCGCCATCTTCAATGATGTCAATATCATGAAGCAATGCTTTTATTTCTATTTCTCTGCCCACCGCAATATAAGGTAACCCAACTCTGGGGACAACTCCACCTTTTAATGCGTTCATGATTGTTGTTGCAATTCTTTTAGGAACCATAGCCATACTTATAAAACCTCCAGTAATTCTTCTCTGTATTCATCGTAGATCCATGGTTTTTCATCATTCGTTTCTATGATGTTGTCTTCAATAAATGTTAACGCTTTTTCATTAATCGCTTCAAGCAAAACTGTTACCATTTTATTTTTTTCTTTTGCTATTTCGTCTATTTTTTCACTTTGATTGTTGAGTATCTCTCTGATTATCTCTTTTTCATCAATGGTCAAACTTTTTGAAAATACTTCCATACCCTGTTCTTTTTCGTTATTGACTACCTTTGTTTTTTCAACCAATATTTCTTTTTCTTTTTCCATTACAGATTCAACGATTAACTTTCTTTGTATATCTTGGGCAGTTTTTCGTATTTCATCAAATTTAGATGGATCAATCTCAATTCTCACCGGCTCAATTTTTATAATTGGAGCCATTTCTTTTTTCTTTTTCTTTTTAACTCGTTGATTTTCTTTCATCCTGGGGCATAAATCTTTTTTATTATTTTCTTCACAGAAGCTTATAATGCTTTTTTCAATAAGGTTTGTTAATAATTTGGAAGTGCTTTTAAATGTGATCTTATAGGAATAATCGTATATCTCTCTTAAAAAAAACTCGGTAGTTCTTAAAACTTCTCCGATAAAACGCTTATCCACATTATACTCTGAATATGAATATTTCAACCATTCTCCATTTGTACATTCATATCTTTCAAAATCATTGACAATGCATTTTCGCGGATTTTTTTGTGTATCACCATAAAAAATCCCACTTCTGAAAGGCACCCATGCCTCCCTGGATTCTTTGCCAAACATCTTTTCAAAGAGTGTAGTTTTTCGACTGTTATTGTAAAATTTTTCTAAATCCGTGTAAACAACTGCCAATGCGTCGATATAATCATTCTGAAATTCTTTTAAAAACTTGCTTTTATGGATTTTATAATTTGAAAAGCCATTAATTAATTTCAGGAATTCAGAAAAATCATTTTTTTTAACAGCATTTTGTATATCACTCAGCACAAAAAGATAGTGGTTTCTTTTGATGGGAATGTCTTTGATTCGACTTGGGTCCATCTCATAATAAATGACATAATCTTTTAGCCAATCTTTTAAATATCGATCAATTTTATTGTTAAACTTTGTATATACATTCCATATATACAGCAATTTTTGAAATCCATCTTTGGGTGAGTCTGCACCGATCCCATTGATCAGCTCATAAATATAAACAAAAACAAAGGATATATTTGTTTCCTCAATAATTCCTTTTCTAACCTTAGTGCGCCAGGTAAAATATCCCCGTAATTCCGGAAAAGTCATATCGGTGTACTGAGGTAAATATCTTAATATTTCACCATAATAAGCATAATCATCTTCAAAGGATTCCATGAATTTAGCTTGTAAATAAAACCGGGCATTTATATAATCACTTTGCCAGGAAAAGGTATTATTATTCGGTTCTATTTTCAGCATTTCTTTGTATCTTTTGGGAGCAGGCATTGCAAGTTCCGAGGCTTTTTTTATAATTGGCTCCGGTTGATAATGGGATTTTTCAATATTCCCGTCATTCAAAACATATTTTTCGTTTTTTGCCTGCACCAAAGCATCATTGATTAATTTTAATATACTAGTATCCATTTGATTCTTTCCTTTTTTTGATAACCTTCTTCTGATATTTATTCAAAGAGGCCTTTTGAATTTTGCATGTTCATTCTCAATCTCTTATTATACTATAGTTTAAATTGAAAAGAGAATTATATTTTAAACATTTTTTCTAAACCACCCGATTTATCGAACAATGCCATAAAAAAAGCGACCCTTACGGTCGCTTGAGTTTGTCGACAAACTCGTCCTGGGGACAATGGTAAATCGTTGTCTGCTGCATGATCGTACAGGCTATCGCCTGTTCGCCATGATGCAGACAACATGATGTTACCATTGTCCCCAAAACTTACTTTTTTAATTTGTCTACAGTCTGAAGCGACCATTACGGTCGCTTCAATTTGTTGATGGTGCTATTCAGTTTTAACCTTTATGGTCATAAAATCCTATTCCGATTATAAGCGTTCTTCGAGCTCTGTGGTCAGGGCCTCATAACCGGGTTTATGCAGAAGTGCAAACATATTTTTCTTATAGGCTTCAACCCCTGGCTGATCAAAGGGATTAACCCCCATAAGGTAGCCATTAAGACCACAGGCTTTTTCAAAGAAGTAGATTAATTTTCCAATATTAAAGGCATCAAGTTTTTTAAGATGAATGATGCCATTGGGAACACCACCATCCACATGTGCTAAAAGTGTTCCCATAAAGGCTTTTTCATTAATCGCATCAATTTCCCAGGCATTCAGGTAATTCAGACCTTCCAGGTTTGCGTCATCATGAAAAACTTTAATCGAAGATTGATCTTCATCAATGACAAGAACGGTTTCAAAATGATTTTTAGGGCCGTCCTGAATCATTTGTCCCATGGAATGAAGATCCGTGGAAAAATGTACCGCGGATGGGAATAATCCCTTCCCGTCTTTCCCATCACTTTCACCAAAAAGCTGTTTCCACCATTCTCCGATGTATTCCAGACTGGGGTCATAATCCACTAAAATTTCAATGCTTTTCCCGCGATTATACAGCACATTACGGTACAATGCATATTGATAACAGGGATTTTTATCAACTTTCGGATTTTTATACTCTTCATATCCAGCTTTTCCACCGGCCATTAAAGCATCGATATCAATGCCCGCAGCGGCAATGGGAAGCAGTCCCACAGCTGTGTAAACCGAATAGCGGCCGCCAATATCATCGGGAATAACAAAGTTTTCATAGCCTTCTTCATCGGCCATAAATTTCAAGGCGCCTGCTGATTTATCGGTGGTCACAAAGATACGGTCCCTGGCGCCATCTTTTCCATATTTTTCTTCCATAAACTTCTTGAAAAACCGGAAAGCAATGGCTGGTTCGGTGGTGGTTCCCGATTTTGAAATAACATTGACACAGATGTCCTGATCCTTTAAAAGTTCTAACAGCTTTTCCAGATATTTACCGCTAAGATTTTGTCCGGCAAAATAAATTTTTGGTGCCTTTCTTTTCGAACGTGGTTCCTCATTGAAAAAAGGACTGGTTAAAGCAGAAATAACTGCTTTGGATCCCAGGTATGATCCGCCGATACCAATAATGACCAAGGCGTCGCAGGTGTCCTGAATTTTAA
The DNA here is from genome assembly GCF_001263355.1 of Acetobacterium bakii. Taxonomy (GTDB): domain Bacteria; phylum Bacillota; class Clostridia; order Eubacteriales; family Eubacteriaceae; genus Acetobacterium; species Acetobacterium bakii. The sequence continues at coordinate 179,265 of NZ_LGYO01000008.1, read as the reverse complement.
TGGCAGCCTTTTTAATCCGGGCATATTCAGCTTTATCATAATTAATAGGATAATCTACCCAACCAAGAAAATCATTCCCAATCCCAGTTTTCGCCATGAGTTCCTCATTGGCTAAAGCCAGTTGTTCAAAGCGATTTTCAAATTCACTGGGATTAATATTTGCATAAGAGAGGTCAAAACGAATACTCATCATACTACCTTACCTTTCTAAATCGAATCGTACACTGTCAAAATCGTACATCCAAACGCCGCATATAAATGTTTAACACAAACCCAATGGCTGTCATGTTGATGATCAGAGAACTTCCGCCATAACTGATGAATGGAAGAGTGATGCCGGTAATCGGCAATAAACCAATGGTCATCCCAATGTTTTCGGTAATCTGGAACAAAAACATAAAGAATACCCCGAAAATCACCAGAGTTCCATACATGTCCCGGGCAGCTTTGGCACTTCGTAATAAACGTAACATTAAAAACAAAAACAATAGCACAACAAAAGCCGCTCCAATAAATCCAACCGTTTCACTGATAACTGAAAATATAAAATCCGTCCATTGAGCCGGAAGAAAATCAAGCTTTGTCATGGTGCCCTCGGTATTGAGGCCTCTTCCAAAAAGCTCTCCCGAACCAATGGTAATTTTTGATTGGATGGCATGATATCCCGTTCCCAGTGGATCCAACTCAGGGTTTAAAAAAGAAAGAATCCTTTCTTTTTGATAATCAAAAGCAAAAAACCAGGCGGTTGGAACTGCTATGAATGAAAAGAGTATGAGCCCATAGAAATATCGAATGTTGAATCCTGCCACAAAAAGCATCCCCAAAGCAATAATCAATATAACCAGTGCCTGGCCAAAGTCCGGTTGGAGCATCATCAGCAGTGCCGGAGGTAAAATAAATGCAACGGGGACCAAGAGGTCTTCGGCACAATCCAAGCGATCAAAGCGAAGCTCCAAAACTTTTGCAAAAGATAGGATAAAACCAATTTTTGCAATTTCAGATGTTTGAACCTCAAAGAAACCCAGGTTAATCCATCCCGTCGTCCCCATATTAGTTGTTCCCACCCCGGGGATAAATACAATCAATAATACGAAAATTGAAATTCCATAAATCCACTTCCAATGATCAGCAAAAAAATTATAATCGCTTTTGATCAAAAAAAATATAATGATACACCCAATAACAAAAGAAATACTCTGTTTTATAATATATTTTTCAGATCCTGTGTTGGCTACACTGTCCACATTGGTTGCGGTGAAGATCGCAATCATCCCAATGATGAAAAGTATTAAAACCGAGATGATCAAGCCATAATCTAAATTTTTGTAGTCGTTTTTTAATAGCATTCACATCCTCCCGATGTATTCTTAGTGTTCCTATTATAGCACAGCCATTGTTGATTCTCCAGTAGCCAATTGAATAAATCACCCCTTATTTTTATCATAAATCTTTCTGCCGCATCAGAAATGAAATGGCAGTATCCATTGCCAATGAATGACTCCATTTTTGATGACTTTTTACTTTCTATGTGTTAGAATGAGCAATAACTTGAGAAATGAAGAGGTGGAATATGAAAAAGCGAACACTCGGAAAAACCGGTTTAGAAGTTTCTCTTATTGGGTTTGGTGGTATTCCGATTCAACGATGCAACCAATGGGATGTTGATGAAATTATCGAGAATCTTGTTGCAGAGGGCGTGAACTTCATTGACACTGCCAGAGCTTATACCAACAGTGAAGAAATGTTGGGTGAAGCCCTGAAGGAATGGGGCCGAGAAAACTTTTACCTTGCCACAAAAACCCCAAAGATCACCTATGATGACGTAATGGCTGATGTACAACGCAGTCTTAGTGAATTGCAAACAACCTTTATTGACCTTTATCAGTTCCACAATTGTAGCACAATGGAAGCCTATGAAAAAATTATGGCACCTACTGGTGGCTACGCTGCCCTGGTTGCCTGTAAAGAAAAAGGTTTGATTAAACATATTGGTATTACCTCGCACAGCTACGAGGTTCTGGATCACGCTTTGAATGAGGAGAAATTTGAAACCATTCAATTTCCCTATAATATTGTCGAAAATCGCGGAGCCCCGCTTTTTGAAAAAGCGAAGGCAAAGAATGTCGGCGTTATTGTCATGAAGCCCCTGGCCGGTGGAGCCTTTATCCATTCTAACTATGCCCTTCGCTGGGTGGCTGAAAACCCGAACATTTCGACGTTGATTCCGGGAATGGATTCGGTAAAGCAGGTTCTTGCCAATACATCAGTCGGTAAAAACTTCACCCCATTAGATGACGAGGAGCGTCATATCCTTGAAGCCGATGCCAATGCTCTGGGTAAAACCTTTTGCCGTCGGTGCGGCTACTGTGCTCCCTGTCCTCAGGGCATCGATATTCCCATGCAGTTTATAGTGGAAGGTTATTACCGCCGCTACAACCTGGAAGAATGGGCCCTGGACCGTTATAACAGCTTTGCTTCCAATGCTTCGGATTGTATTGAATGTGGGGAGTGCGAGCCTAAATGTCCATATGACCTTCCCATTCGCGACATGTTGAAAAAAACCCGGGAACTTTTTGATCCCCTAATTTTACATAAAAAATAACGCCCAAACCCATAAACCTCAAAGTTCCCAGTATTCTTAAATGAATACCCGAACATTGGGGTTTTATTGTTAAATATTTCGTTAAACAATGATATTCTTCAGCCATTTTTTAGTTTGATAACGATGGATCAGGAAAAGAATCTTGATGAGCTCTTGAGCATACACAATCGCAATCACCCAATAAATAGGCAACTTCCAAACTAAAACTGATATAAATGCTAAAGGCACCGCTATTCCCCAAACCATTATCACATCCAAAAGCATCGCATATTTGGAGTCGCCTCCGGATCTTAAAATACCGACATTCAAAAGATAATTAATGTTCCTGGGTAAAAGATAAATGGCAATAACAAAAATCGAGCGTTCCAGCAGAATTTTTGTCTCCGGGGTAATATTATAAAGCGCTCCTATCGGTTTCATCAGCAGGATCATAAAAACTGTTGCTATAATTGAAAGAACGCAGGATATTTTAATCAGCCGCAGGGATAATTTCCAGGCCAGGTCAAACTGATTTCGACCGATTTCATTTCCCACAATCACAGATGAAGCAGATCCCACACCAATAAAAAATGCCCAGAAACCATCTGACAAGATAAAGGCAATCTGAATTGCCGCAATGGAAGCCGCACCTAAATAGCCGAATGCAATATAGAATACGGTATTTCCCAAAGCCCAAAGACTATCATTAACGAATACCGGAACGCCCTTCTTAAGTATTTCCTTTAATCGTTTAAAATCCCAGTCAACCAGTTCTTTCACACTCGCTGCCAATGGGTGTTGACGGGGCCCTTTATAAATAAAGAAAAGCATTAAGACTATTTCGATAATCCTAGACAATACCGTTGCCAACGCCGCACCCTGAACCCCTAGTTCAGGAAATCCGAATTTTCCGTAAATTAATAAATAATTGAAGCAGGTATTGATGGACAAAGCCACGACACTTGCAACCATCGGTATTTTTGTCCGATGCACCGATCGGCTGACGTATGTAAAAGCAAAGCTCACAGCACTTAAAAAGTAGGTAATTCCAATGATTTGAAGGTACTCAACCCCATACTGGATTACTATAGGATCCTGAATAAACAGTGACATGAGCTGAACCGGAAAAAAAACAGCTACCAGACAAAAAAAACTTCCGACAGCCATTCCAATGGTTAAAGCCATTCCCAGAATGCGCCGAATGTTTTTTATATCACAAACGCCCCAATACTGAGATGTAAAAATAGACATGCCGCTATAAATCCCAAAGAGGCAAACAACATAAAGAAAGAACCAGCGATTTGCAATACTCACAGCGGCTATAGCCTCTTCTCTGAGAGAACCAATCATGACCGTGTCAATCATATTGAGGGCAGTTCCCACTAGTTGCTGCATGGCTATGGGTATTCCTATGGTAATAAGGTTTTTATAAAAAAGCTGACTGTCATTTTTCAGTATATTTTCCATAAGTCCCCCTTAATTTTCGCCGATTCATAATTATTTTCAAACGTCTATATCACATTATTTTAATCTCCAATCAAAACTATTGCAACAATTTTAATAAATGCTATTATAGGGTTATTCAATTTTTCAGGCAGTCCCTGGTCAGTCCAATCAATTCTTTGGCTCATTGCCTTTAGGCACAAAAAAACCGGAGCTTACGCTCCGGTTTGATGGAATAGGCAAAATAACATCACCTTATTCAAAAATAATTATTCACCCAGATACAAACGTCCGAGCGCATCGGCCGCCATGATGGCAGCATACACCGTATCGGCATCAACATCAAAAGGCATGTTGTGAATGGTTTCTGCGGGATCAGCAGCAGCAACGGCAACAGCCATAATCTTTTCAGGTGTCACTTCGGTGCAGCCCAATTCTCCAAGGGTGATTGGCAATCCAACAGAAAGACAGAAATCAATGACTTCTTCGATATCATTCATGGATCGATTTTCCATTACTAATTGAACTAGGGTTCCAAAGGCGACTTTTTCGCCATGATACATGTGATGACATTCGGTTAGGACCGTTAACCCATTATGGATTGCATGACATGCTGCCAAACCACCACTTTCAAAGCCAACACCACTGAGGTATGTATTGGCTTCAATTACATTCTCAACAGCCGGAGTACAGCATACTGCTTCAACAGCAAGTTTTGCTTTTAAGCCATCTTCGATGAGGATATCATAACATAAACGGGCCAACGCCAAAGCCGATCGGGTGGGATGAGCACCAGACATAGTTGTTCCGTTGGAATCAACGGTGGCCTGAGCCTCAAAATAGGTTGCCAGAGCATCCCCCATTCCGGAAACAAAAAGACGAACCGGAGCTGCCTTAATAATATCGGTATCCATAATAACAATTTCCGGATTTTTAGGAAGAACCAAATATTGATCAAAAACCCCCTCTTCGGTGTAAAGCACTGAAAGTGCTGAGCAAGGGGCATCGGTAGAAGCAATGGATGGAGCAATCACAACCGGTAATTTTTCATAATGGGCGGTTGCTTTAGCGGTATCAAGGGTTTTTCCACCGCCGACACCGACAATAACGTCACAGCCCTTGGCCTTTACAATTTCCCGGAGTCGGGCAACTTCAACCAGTGAACACTCGCCGCCAAATCTTTCGGATGTAAACTTTATCCCTGCGGCTTCAAAGTTTGCTTTTAATTCATCGGATTTTGTGCGCATCATTGTTCCGCTCATTAATACCAGAGCCGAGGTTCCGAATTTTCCAACATGTTCCGGCAATTTCCCAAGTTCCCCTGCACCCTGAACATAACGGCTAGGAGACATAATAATTTTTTGCATTTTTTACCTCCGAATATATTTTTTCTTTCTCTATTATATCAAATCAACCTGAAAAAGAACGATTAACTGTCTAAAAAATACTGTTGCAAACAGATTAATATTTATAAACTTTCTATGCGGCATCCCTGAAACTAGTAAATTCTAGCCGCCAATATGGAAATTATCGCCATTTCTCAGCACTTTCTTTATTCTTCTTCACCGATGAAAAAATCACCGTTTGGCTTAACATCAATGGATAAAGTTTGACCTTCATGAATGTTTCCACGGATGATTTCTTTTCCGATCATTGTTTCAATGTGTTTTTGAAGATAACGTTTCAGCGGTCTGGCTCCATAAGCAGGATCAAAACCTCTTTCTACAATGGATTCCCTTGCAGCTGATGTTAGGGAAATTGTGATGCGACGTTCATCCAGCCGTTTCTGTAAATCTTTTAACAGCAACTCAATGATTTGTGCAATGGCTGCTTTACTCAACGGTTTATACAGAACGATTTCGTCAATTCGATTGAGAAACTCTGGCCGGAAATAACTTTTCAGCAAATCCATCACAATGGTTTCGGTTTCTTTGGTGATTTCACCGGAGGTATTAATTCCTTCTAAAAGATACTCTGAGCCAATGTTTGAGGTCATGATGATAATAGTATTTTTGAAATCCACGGTGCGGCCCTGGGAATCAGTAATTCGTCCATCATCCAAAATCTGAAGAAGAATATTAAAGACGTCTTTATGGGCCTTTTCTATTTCATCCAGGAGAATAACCGAATAGGGTTTACGGCGTACCGATTCAGTGAGCTGTCCCCCTTCTTCATAGCCCACATAACCCGGAGGTGCTCCGATTAAACGGGATACCGAGAATTTTTCCATGTATTCACTCATATCGATACGGATCATGTTTTCTTCAGAATCAAAAAGTGTTGCTGCTACCGCTTTGGCCAGTTCCGTTTTTCCAACCCCGGTGGGTCCCAGAAACAAAAATGAACCAATGGGACTCTTGGGATTTTTAATGCCTGCCCGGGATCTAATGATAGCATCCACAACCTTTTCGATGGGTTCTTCCTGACCGATAACACGTTCTCTAAGAATATCTTCCAGCCCCAAAAGCTTTTCGCGTTCACCAGACAGCAATCTGCTTAAGGGGATACTGGTCCAATCAGAAATAATTTCCGCAATTTCCTCTTCGGTAACTTTTTCACGTTTCAAACTATTTTCATCGCCTTTTTCATCAGCTTTCATTTTAAGTTCTTCAAGCTTTGCGGTTTTTTCCGGAATCTTTCCGTATTCCAATTCAGAGGCCTTTCGATAATCCCCCTCTCTGATCGCTTTATCCCGTTCATGGTTTAATTGGCTTAATTCCTCCTGAAGTGATTTTAGTGTATCTGCTGAATTTTTCTCATTATCCCACTGCATACTCATGGTATTGAAGCGTTCCTGATACTCCACCAGTTCCTTTTGGAGCCGTTCCAGACGTTCCTTGCTTAATTTATCTTTTTCTTTTTTAAGTGCCACTTCTTCAATTTCCAACTGCATCATTTTACGGCGGACCTCATCCATTTCCTCTGGCATGGAGTCCATTTCTGTTCGAATTTTCGCGCAGGCCTCATCGATGAGGTCAATGGCTTTATCCGGAAGGAAGCGATCAGAAATATATCGGTTTGACAGCGTCGCGGCAGCCACCAAGGCAGTGTCAAGAATCTGAACCCCATGGAAGCGTTCGTAGGTGTCTTTTAAGCCACGGAGTATGGAAATCGTATCTTCGACACTGGGTTCATCAACCATGACCGGTTGGAAACGCCGTTCCAATGCGGCATCCTTTTCGATGTACTGCCTATATTCATCCAGTGTGGTGGCACCGATACAATGAAGTTCGCCTCTTGCCAGCAGCGGCTTCAGCATATTACCGGCATCCATGGCACCTTCGGTTTTTCCTGCGCCAACGATATTATGCAGCTCATCAATAAAAAGAATAATTTCTCCGTTGCTATCCACTACTTCCTTTAAAACAGCTTTGAGACGTTCCTCAAATTCACCGCGATATTTGGCACCCGCAACTAAAGCCGCTAAATCCAGAGAGATGATGCGTTTTTCTTTTAATCCTTCGGGAACATCTCCTTCAACAATTCGTTTGGCCAAACCCTCAACAATGGCGGTTTTACCAACCCCGGGTTCACCAATCAGCACTGGATTATTCTTTGTTTTGCGACTGAGAATCCGAATGGCATGTCGTATTTCGGCATCTCGGCCAATAACCGGATCAAGCTTATTATCCTTGGCATCCTGAACCAAATCATTTCCGTATTGGCTTAAAGCTTCATAGGTGACCTCGGGATGATCATTTACCACCCGCTGTCCGCCACGTACTTCTTTAAGAATATTTAAAATGTCGTTTTTCGCAATGCCATATCGTTCCAGAATTTCTACGGATTTTGATTTTTTGCCGAGGCTATATAAAGCCAAAAGAATGCATTCCACTGAAATGTATTGATCATCCAGTTTTTTAGCTTCCTTGTAAGAATCATTAAGCACTTTATCTGTTTCTGTACTGATGTATACCTTCCCCTGTTCACGACCGGGGCCTGAGACACTGGGTTTTTTGGCAATTTCTCTTCTGAGTTCCTCAGCTATGGTATGTGAATTTTTTCCAAGCCGATCAAAAATCCGACCTACAATACCATTTTCCTGGGTAATAAGTCCCATTAATAAATGTTCGGGTTCAATTTCCATATGATTGTTTTCACCGGCAATGAGCTCTGCAGTTTTAATTGCTTCCAATGACTTTTGTGTAAATAGATTCATATCCATCGTTTTTACCTCAATTCTTTATTTTTTTATAATAATCCCCATAGATCTTGTCCAATAGCTTTGTAATGTCTGAATTTTCCAGCCTTTCAATGTTCAAAAAATAAGCATTCATTGCCTGGTCAATCATCTTTAAATATCGTGTAAGATAATCCGCAATAACTTTCGTATCCCGGGATAACTCACCTTCCTCTTTGAACTCTCTAATAAATTTATGATTGGTTTTGTTATCATTCAGATCGGTGGGATAATTCTGGTATTTTTTTTCAATATCTGTGATAAGATTAAAAAATTCATCAAAATGGTCATTTAAATCCTCTGACTTTGTCCGCGAGCTAATTTTTAACACTGCATGCTTCCCTTGGTCATTACTGGCAAATTCATAACTATAACGGACTTTAGGTCGATATTTATATTTTAAACTCTTGCCAAACTGGATGCTTGAGTTTTTATTAATTTGGCTTACGGATAGGGTATCACTAAAATTTTCATCTAATTGTACCAGTATCTTTTGAATTTTTTGCTCTGGGGTCACCAGGCCAATTTTTTCAGCTAAAATATCATTAATCAGCTGGGAGCGGTTTGTATTTTTGACATAGGCCATTTGATCAATTTTTTCAACAATTTCATCAAATAACATTAGACTGTATACACTTTTTTTCACCAATATCACTCCTTCTTTATAAATCATAATTCCCAATACCTAATCCGTCAATCACTTTAATCTTTTCCGAATCTTTTTATTAATTCTCTTGCCTATTTAAATCTAAGGCTGTTTAGTACTTACCCCAAAAATGAAAAAAAACCCAGTCTCGACCGAGACTGGGCTAAATTTCTTGAACATTGATTCAGGCAAATTCATTATAAATTTTAAAAATTATTTATTATTCTTGAAATTCGGGGCATAGAAAACAGCCAACCGAATGGCTTCAATCATACTGACTGGGCTGGCAATACCTTTCCCGGCAATGTCTAAAGCTGTTCCATGATCCACCGAAGTTCTTAAAAAAGGCAATCCGCTGGTGATTGAAATGGTTCGCTCAAAATCCACCATTTTCGTGGCGATATGACCCTGATCATGATAGAGAGATAAAACCGCTTCGTAATCGCCTTTCAAAGCAAAGTGAAAAACGCTGTCAGCCCCAATCGGTCCCATCACATCAATTCCCTTTGCCCGAGCCTCCTCAATCGCCGGGATCATTGACTCCACCTCTTCCTTTCCAAAGAGACCATGTTCCCCGGAATGTGGATTTAAACCGGCAACGGCGATCCTGGGATTTTTTACCCCCAGTACTTCAAGTGCCTTTACACAGTCCTCAATAAAATTCACTAATTGATCCCTGGTCACCAGATCACAGGCCTGTTTCAATGATACATGGCGGCTAAGGAAAAAAACCCGAAGATTTCTTACCTGAAACATTGTCAGCGGATTTTTTGTTCGAGTTAAATGTCCGATGATTTCCGTATGGCCGATAAAGGGCACCTTTGCGGCTTTAAGAGATTCTTTATTGATTGAAGTAGTTGCCATCACATCTGCTTCTTTATCCGTGCACAAATTTACAGCTGCTTTGATATAGTCATAGGCAGCCTGGCCGGTCATTGCCTGGACCTCACCCATTTTTAATTTTTCCATGTCAATATTATTTAAATCTATTAAATTAAGAATTTCAGGACTATAATCACCTTCTTCGGGTTCTTTTACAACATTGATAGTCAAGTCAACACCGCAAAATTCCAGTGCCTGCTGCAGCACCTTCTTGTCTCCTACCACAATACATCTTGAAATATCCTGGATCATTTTATCTGCCAGTGCTTTTACAACTATTTCCGGGCCGATCCCGGCGGCATCACCCATTGGAATAGCTACGATTGGTTTCATTTTTTCTCCGATTTCTTGCTTGTTTTATTAATTATAATTTGATTGTCCTTTTCTTTCAAGACTTTAATTCCGGAATTATATAAATAATGCTTTCCCTCAATAAAAAAAACTGCCCAAACACAGGAATCCCTGTATTGGGGCAGTCATGATTTTTTACTGAATTTAACCGATTGTTAAGAACAATGGTGCGAATACCAAAGAAACAATGGTCATAAGCTTAATTAAGATATTGATAGAAGGTCCGGAAGTATCCTTGAATGGATCGCCAACGGTATCTCCGACAACAGCAGCTTTATGAGCATCACTGCCTTTTCCGCCATGAGCGCCGCCTTCAATATATTTTTTGGCATTATCCCAGGCTCCACCAGCATTGGCCATGAAGATAGCCATGAGAACGCCAGTAACCAGGGCACCAACCAATAAACCACCCAGAGCTTCTGCGCCGAGAATAATTCCCATTGCAAGTGGCGAAGCAATGGCTAAAAGACCGGGAACTATCATCTTTTTAAGAGCAGCAGATGTTGAAATATCAACACATTTTGCATAGTCCGGTTTTTGGGTTCCCGCCATGATTCCAGGAAAGTCTCTGAATTGGCGACGTACTTCTTCAATCATTTCATTGGCTGCTGCGCCAACGGCTTCCATGGTTAATGCCGAAAAGAGGAATGGTAACATTCCGCCAATTAACATCCCAATAATAACATTTGGGTTTAACACATCAAGTGTTTCTAATCCCACCGTTTCAGCATAGGCAGCGAAAAGTGCCAGGGCGGTTAAAGCCGCTGAACCAATAGCAAAACCTTTACCAATGGCAGCGGTTGTATTACCAACAGCATCAAGCTTGTCAGTGATATCACGTACTTCCTTGGGCATATTTGCCATTTCTGCAATTCCACCGGCGTTATCGGCAATTGGGCCATAAGCGTCAACGGCAATGGTCATTCCACAGGTTGAAAGCATACCTACAGCAGCCAGCGCAATACCGAAAAGTCCGGCAGCGGAGTAAGCAACAAAAATCGCAACTGCCATAGCTAAAATTGGAAATGCAGTGGACTTCATACCAACCGCTAATCCACTGATAATCGTGGTTGCTGCACCTGTTTCAGATTGCTGGGCAATGTGTAAAACAGGTTTATAATGTTCTGATGTATAGTATTCAGTTAATTTACCAATAATAAGGCCAACTACCAAACCGGCAATGATGGCTACGAATGCAGCTGATCCTCCGGTGAACCAATTGGAAAGAAAGTATGAAGCAATAATAACAAGGATCCCACTTACATAAGTTCCGGCATCCAATGCTCGTTGCGGTTTTCCGCCTTCTTTTCCGCGAACGAAGAAAGCACCGATGATTGACGCAAGAACGCCGACTCCGGCTAAAAGCACAGGAAATACGACACCATTAATAGGTCCCAAAGCAATGATCCCCAAAGTAATAGCAGAAATAATGGCACCAACGTATGATTCAAATAAATCTGATCCCATACCCGCAACATCACCGACGTTATCACCAACGTTATCAGCGATTACGGCTGGGTTACGCGGATCATCTTCAGGAATACCGGCTTCAACTTTACCGACAAGGTCGGCTCCGACATCCGCAGCTTTGGTGTAAATACCACCGCCAACTCGACCGAAAAGGGCGATGGAAGAAGCTCCTAAACCAAAACCGGTAATAATGGTGATGTCCTGAAAAATTAAATACAGTGTACTTACGCCCAGTAAACCTAAGCCGACTACACACATACCCATAACAGCGCCACCAGAAAAGGCGACCTGAAGGGCTTTGCTAATACCACTTTTTTGAGCCGCGTTAGCGGTTCTGACATTGGCTTTAGTGGCAACCTGCATACCGAAAAATCCGGCCATGATCGAAAAAACAGCTCCCACAAGGAAGCATAGTGCAGTTGTTATTCCTAAACCCGGTGTAACCGTTAAAACCACAAGCATAATTGCAATAAAAATTGCGATCATCTTATATTCACGTTTTAAAAAGGCCATTGACCCCTCATGAATATAACCTGCAATTTCTTTCATTCTGTCTGTACCAGCGTCCATTGATGTTACACGCTTCGCAAAAATAAGCGCAACAACCAACGCTACAACTCCAATTGCTGGAGCCATATACAATAATTCCATTTCCAAATTCCCCCTGTAAAGTTTTTTGCATCACCCAAGAACAGATGCGGGTTTAATTAAATAATTGAATAAACAAATGCAGACAACATAAATAAAACAGCTGAGATTTTCGTTGCTTTTTCTAAAGCGCCTTCAAAACCTTTAGCTTTTTTCTTTCCAAACAATGTTTCGGCTCCACCTGCAATGGCTCCGGACATTCCTGCTGCCTTACCTGGCGATAATAGAATCGTTGAGATAAGAACAAGGCTGGAAATAATTAATACAACCAGTAAAGCGGTTTTCATCGGTATCACCTCCGTATATAATCGTGCACATAATAATATCATACCCAAAAAATATTTTCAATCATAAAAAAAGTCTCAGGCGAGACTTTTTTTATGTAAACGTAACCAATTATCCTGTTTTAATAGATTACGCTTTTTCAATTAAAATTTCCCCGGTCATTTCAATCGGAATTGGTAATTCCATCAAATATAACATGGTTGGCGCGACGTCAGCCAGCTTGCCATCTTTTTTCAATACAATATTTCCGGCCCCGGCGATAACACATCTTACTTTATTGGTGGTATGTGCGGTAAATGGCTGATGTGTTTCATAATCAATCATTTTTTCAGCATTTCCGTGGTCAGCGGTTACTAATACCATGCCGCCTCTGGCTAAAATCGCATTAATGACTTTCTCCGCGCAGGCATCCACACTTTCAATGGCTTTTTCCGCTGCATCAAGAATACCGGTATGACCGACCATATCGGCATTTGCAAAATTGAGAATCATTACCTGATATTTTTCACTGTTAATGGCTTCCACTGCTTTTTCTGCAACTTGGGCAGCACTCATTTCCGGTTGCAAATCATAGGTTGCGACATGAGGCGATGGCACTAAAATTCGATCTTCCAATGGATACTGTTTCTCTAATCCACCATTGAAAAAATAAGTTACATGGGCATATTTCTCTGTTTCTGCAATCCTCAGCTGAGGAATACCCAGGGTACTTAAATATTCTCCCAGCGTATTTACCACTGTAAATGGTTTGAAAGCAATTTCAACATTATTAAAAGTTTTGTCATATTGGGTCATGGTAATAAAGGTTACCGGTAAAAATCCCCGTTTTCTTGTGAATTCCGCAAAATCCGGATCAACAAAGGTTCTGGTGATTTCTCTGGCACGGTCTGGTCTGAAATTATAAAAAATAATGGTATCATCCTTTTGAATGCGTTTTTCATCACTGGAGTACAAGATGGTTGGACGTATGAATTCATCGGTTACGCCAATGTCGTAGGATGCCTTCATAGCTTCCAAGGGACTCTCGGCGTATTCGCCTTCCCCCAATACCATGGCATTATAGGCTTCTTCCACACGATCCCAGCGGTTATCCCGATCCATTGCATAATAGCGGCCAATAATGGTAGCTATTTTCCCCACCCCAATTTCCTTCATTTTTTCTTCCAGCTTATGAATATAACCTGCTCCACCATCCGGAGCGGTGTCTCGGCCATCCATAAAACAGTGAATATAGACTCTTTCAAGCCCCTGGTTCTTGGCAAGCTGTATCAGCGCATAAAGATGATCCTCGTGGCTGTGGACCCCACCATCGGACAATAAACCCATAATATGAAGGGCACCATCCTTTTCTTTGGCAGATTGTATACCGTTGAGGAAAGCTTCATTTTCAAAAAAATCCCCGTCCTCAATGGATTTAGTAATTCTTGTCAGCTCCTGGTAGACAATCCGTCCGGCACCCAGGTTGAGATGTCCAACTTCAGAATTTCCCATTTGTCCTTCGGGTAGACCTACCCCAAGACCACTGGCTGTTATAAGCGTATGGGGATACTTCTGACAGAAAGTATTGAGGAAAGGACTTTTTGCCTCGGCAACAGCATTGCCTTCCTTACATTCAGTGTAGCCGTAACCATCAAGAATGATCAGAGCCATTAATTTATTTTTCATCGTTATTTATTCCTTTCCACCAATTTCCTAAACTACTGTTTAAAATTTTACAATTTCTGAGAAGCTTGCTTTAATTGAAACTCCTCCAACCAATGCACCATCAATGTTTTTCATGGCCATTAGTTCTTTTACATTTCCCGGATTGACACTGCCGCCGTATTGGATACGAACGTTGTTAGCAGCATCTTCACCATACATTTTTCCAATGATTGTTCTTACCCAACCACAGGCTTCATCCGCCTGGTCTTTTGATGCTGTTTTTCCAGTGCCAATCGCCCAAATGGGTTCATAGGCAACTACAACTTTTGATACATCATCAATATTTTTTAAACCAGCTTCCATTTGGGCAACAACTTTTGCTTCAGCCTGTCCGGTCTCACGTTCTTCAAGGGTTTCACCACAGCAGACAATGGGAATCAAACCCAGTGAAAGGGCTTTAATGGTTTTTTTATTAACTGCTTCGTCAGTTTCGTTAAAATATTGACGTCGCTCAGAATGACCAATGATAACATATTTCACGCCGATGGCTACCAGCATTTCACCGGAAATTTCACCGGTAAATGCGCCATTTTTTTCAAAATGCATATTTTGGGCTCCAATGCCCACATTGGAATTTTTTGTCATTTCAACCGCCTTTTGAAGGCCCAGGTAGGTTGGACAAAAAACGACTTCTGCGGTGGCATCCGCCACCAGTGGCAATAATGTATTGATCAGTGTTTCGGTTTCATTAATATCCTTGTTCATTTTCCAGTTTCCGGCAATAATTGGTTTACGCATTTTTCTTCCCCCTATTTGTTTTGTAAAATTTCAATCCCAGGCAATAGTTTTCCTTCCAGGAATTCCAACGATGCTCCACCGCCGGTGGAGATATGACTCATACCATCTTCATAGCCTAAAATTTTAACAGCTGCGGCTGAATCGCCTCCGCCAATAATCGTAATGGCGTCGGATTCTGACATGGCTTTGGCAATTGCTTCAGTTCCTTTGGCAAACGCCGGCATTTCAAACACTCCCATTGGACCATTCCAAATAACCGTTTTTGCGCTTAAAATCGCTTTGGCAAAAATTTCCGCAGTTTCAGGTCCGATATCAAGTCCCAATGACTCGTCGGGAATGGCATCAATGCCCACCACTGTATAAGCTGCGTCGGCCGCAAAGGCCTCGGCTGCCACAATATCAACCGGCAACAGTAGTTTTACCCCTTTGGTTTTAGCTTTGACAATAAGTTCTTTGGCCAATTCGATCTTATCTGCTTCCAACAGGGATTTTCCAATGCCGTAACCCTCGGCTTTTAGGAATGTATATGCCATCCCGCCTCCGATAATCAGGGTATCAACCTTTTCCAGAAGGTTGTTGATCACCCCAATTTTATCAGAAACCTTTGCCCCACCTAAAATAGCAACAAAGGGACGGGCTGGAGCATCCAAAGCTTTTCCCATAAAGTCAAGTTCCTTTTGGATAAGAAAACCTGATACGCCGGGAAGAATTTGGGCTACTCCCACGGTTGACGCATGGGCACGATGAGCTGTGCCAAAAGCATCATTCACAAAAACATCCCCTAATTCAGCAAGTTCATTTGAAAATTTGGGGTCGTTTTTCTTTTCTTCTCCACGAAAACGGGTATTTTGCAGCAACAAGACATCTCCTGGTTTTAACGCAGCTGCGGCGGCAACTGTTACCGGACCGGTGACTGCTCCATCATCGTTGAATATAACCGGTCTCTTCAACACTTCAGAAAGTTTTTTTGCGATCGGTTCCAATGAATACTTCGGATCCGGTTCGTTTTTCGGACGTCCTAGGTGAGACATGAGAATCAGTGCAGCACCCTGATCTAAAATATAGGTCATAGTGGGTAAGGCCGCTACAATACGCGTGTCATCAGTAATGTTGCCGTTTTCATCCAATGGCACGTTGAAATCAGCTCGCATTAATACTTTTTTTCCTTTTAATTCAATATCCGATACGGTTTTCTTGCTCATACTATTATCCTTTCGAATTTGCTTGAAAATAATTTCAGTTCCTCATAATTATGAGGAACTGAAAAGTTTTTTGCCGGTTTTATCTAAATAGGTTTAATTATACTTATATTTGTGTTGCAACAAAAGCTGCTAAACGAACAAGTTGAGATGTATAGGACATTTCATTATCATACCAGGCAATGATTTTAACCTGTTGTTTTCCACCTTCAACATCCATAACCTTTGTTAAGGTCGCATCGAATAATGATCCGTAGCTCATTCCAATAATATCAGTAGATACAATTTGTTCCTCATTGTATCCTAACGTTTCATTGGCAGCAGCTTTTAAAGCAGCATTAATTTCTTCTTTGGTTACCTTCTTTTCAAGGACACAGGTTAAATCAACCAATGAACCAGTGATCACAGGAACACGTAATGCAAAGCCATCTAATTTTCCATTTAAGCCTGGCAATACTTTACCGACAGCTGCGGCAGCACCGGTAGAAGTAGGCACAATATTCTGAGCAGCGGCACGGCCTCTTCGTAAATCTCTATGAGGTCCATCAAGCGTTGCCTGATCATTGGTATAGGCATGAACAGTGGTCATTAATCCGCTTACTAAGCCAAAATTATCATCCATAACCTTGGCCACAGGAGCCAAACAGTTTGTGGTGCAGGAAGCCCCGCTAATCACGGTTTCAGAACCATCAAGAACATTTTCATTAACGTTGTAAACAATCATTTTTACATTGCCTTTTGCTGGTGCAGATACAATAACTTTTTTTGCGCCGGCTTTAATGTGTTTTCCAGCACCCTCTTCGTCAGTAAAGAATCCGGTGGATTCTATAACAACATCAACGCCTATTTCACCCCATGGTAAGTTTTCCGGATCTCTCTGGGCAAAAATCTTGACTGCTTTTCCATCAACCACGATGGCATCATCTTTAACTTCAATGGTATTTTCTTTGAATTTTCCCTGAGCACTATCGTATTTTAACAGGTATGCTAGAGTTTTAGCATCTGTTAAATCATTGATAGCGACAACATCAAATGCAGGATTATCCGCCATTAATCTAAAAGTTAACCGACCAATTCTACCAAAACCATTAATTGCTACTTTTACAGACATTTTATCTGCCTCCTTAAAATATTTAGTAAACTTTTTTTAATCTATAACTCAGTCAGAATACGATTCATTCTGTATCTGACATGGTTTGTAATTTTTTCAGTATCTCTTTCGCCGCACTTTCATCAGTAATGAGGACAATATTGTCCCGGACGCGGCTTACCGCAATAATAGCTTCAGCCTTTGACGTTCCTCCGGCTATAGCAATTACATGAGGTATTTTTTTGAAATTCTCAATGCCGATACCAATGGTACTCGAAGGACAAACAACTTCACCCTTAATATTAAAATAATGGCCGAATGATTCTCCCACCGCGCCTTCATTTAAAACTTTTCTTTTTTCTGCAGTATTCATATTGCGCCAATCTGCCAGAACATCTGCACGCCCTAATCCAAAAATAAAAATATCGATATCATCCATTCTATCGAATACCCGTTTTATTTCCGGATAATCCTTTAATGCTTCCAATAAGCGTTTGTCAATATTATCCGGCAGGTGGAGCAACTCATAATTCGAATGCAGCTTGAGTCCCATTTCCGCAACCACATTATTTGCCTGGGTGGAGTGACTTTTTCCAATTCCACCCCGGGCCGGGATGACATATACATCGGGATAAAAGGCTTCCCGCATTTCATCTGCAATTGCAGCCGTACAGCTCCCGCCGGTGAGGGCCAGCGTATCTTTATATTTCATAACCGATAAAACATATTTAGCGCCGGATCGCCCCATAAACTTCATTACCTCATAATTCATATCCATATCTCCCGGAGAAATAATGACACGTTTCAAATGAAGTTTATCCATAATTTCTTTTTCCATTTGCTCCAAACCATTATATGTATAAAGTAAACCTTTGAGCTTAATCAATATGTCTTTCCCTGTTTCAGTGATCACAACGCCTTGGCGTTCAACAGTCACCAGATTTTGTGCTTGGAAAAAATCGATTTCATTGCGAACCTGACGTTCACTTAAATCCAAAACAAAGGCAAGGTTTCTCCGGCCGATGGGTTGCTCACTACTAATGGTCGACAGTATATTATATCGCATTTCAATGAGATGATTCACTTCTGGAGCAACGAGCTGCTGGAGCTCAATAACTTCCTTACTAATTTTTAGTTGACTTGTCACTATATTAACCCTTCTTTCGGATATGCTTACTCACTTTTGTCCCAGTGGGACAAAATCATTATACTTTATTTAAACTTCAAATACAAGATAAAACGGTCAAAAGATTACAAAGATACGCCAGATTTTTATTTTTACTGTTACCGATACTCTTTTCGCTTTGAAGATGGCTGTATTGACAACGCTTCTCGATATTTTGCAATGGTTCTCCTCGCCACTTCGAGATTTTTTTCCTTGAGTATTTCTGAAATTTTCTGATCACTGAGTGGCTTTCTTTTGTCTTCAACCTCGACCATCTCCTGAATAAATTGTTTGATGGCGTCCGATGAGAGATCTTCTTCTCCGTGGTTGAAACCACGTTTGAAAAAAAACTTCAGGGCAAAAGTTCCTTTTGGGGTTTGTACATATTTCCCTCGTATGGCGCGACTCACCGTAGATTCATGAACGTCAATCATATCGGCAATGCTATTTAAAGTCAGCGGCCGCAAATCTTCTACCCCTTGAAAAAAAAAGTTTTTTTGACAAGTTGCAATTGCCTGAATAACCTTTAAAATAGTATCCCGACGTTGTTCAATACTCCGAATCAGAAAAACTGCGCCATCAAGCTTTTTTTCTAAGTACTTACGGGTATCCTCATTTTGATCCGTTTTTTTCAACATCCCCTTATAAAAGGAATTGATCTTAAGCCTTGGTGCTGAAATTTCATTAATCTTTACAATCAGTTCCCCATCCACAATTTCGATACTACCATCGGGAATAACATAGGAAACCCCTTCTAAGTTAGTGAACTCCCTGCCTGGCTTGGGTTCAAGAGTTTTTATGAGTTCTTTGAATTCGAAAACTTCTTCAAGGGAAAGACCTGTGGCGTGGGCAATCCGTTTATACTGATTGTCTGCCAAATCAGTTAAATGCTGATTAATGATCTCCATATATATATCATCGTTTTCATAACCCAAATATCTTAATTGAATCAAAAGACATTCTTTAATATCTCTGGCACCAACCCCGACGGGGTCAAAACCCTGGATAATTCCAATAATCTTATTAATATTTTCCTCGTTGGATTCAAGAATTTCCTGTAAATAGTCCATATCAACAATCAGATACCCATTATCATCAATACAGTCAATGAGATATTCCCCGATGAATATTTCTCTCTTGCTTAATTTTTCAACTACCATATTAAATTGGAAATGGAGATATTCGTTCAATGTCTTTTCCTGATAGGAAAATTTTTCAAAACCGTACTCTTCATCCGGATCATAATTGGTTGGCGTCTGGCCCCTGTATTCCGAGGGTTCCATACTATTAAAATAATCATCCCAATTGATATCGTCTTTTTTATTCACATCTTCTTTTGCTGCTTCTCCGGTTTCCGGAGCCAATGTTTTAATCGAAACCTCATTAAATTCCAATACAGGATTTTCCATAATTTCATTTTCAATAAGATTGTTTAGCTCCATAGAAGTTAACTGAAGAATTTCTATGGCCTGTCGCATTTCCTGGGTCATTATGAGCTTCTGCGTTTGTGTAATGTTCAAATCAAACTTTATATTCATTCTCACACATCCCCACTTTGTTATATTTTCCTATTTATAAAAACAGGACTGAATTTTTACCAGTCCTATTATATCATGTTCTACTTTAAATCTTCAATGAATTTAATTACATTAACCGCTGCGATTGCACCGTCTGAGGTGGCTGTCACAACCTGTCGCAAGGATTTCTTGCGGACATCCCCGGCTGCAAATATTCCCGGAATATTAGTCCGCATTTCCTCATCGGTAATAAGATAATCTCGTGCATCCCGCTGAAGCGTCCCAACAAAGGCTTCGGTATTTGGCTTTTGCCCTACAAAGACGAAGACCCCGTCCATTGGCACTTCAGAAAGTTCTTCGGTGCGTACATTTTTGACAATAATACTTTCCACCATGTCATTCCCTTTAATTTCTGCAATCACCGAACTGAGCAAGAATTTAATTTTAGGGTTGTCGATCACTCTTTTTTGGAGAATCTTTGCACCCCGCAGCTCGTCCCGTCGATGTATAATAGTAATTTCATCAGCAAATTTTGTAAGGTACAAGGCTTCTTCAAGAGCGGTGTCGCCGCCGCCAATGACTGCAACCTTTAAGCCTTTGAAAAAATTCGCGTCACAGGTTGCACAATAGGATACCCCCATGCCCCGGAGTTCGCGTTCACCTTTACAGCCAATCATTCTCGGCTCAGCTCCGGTGGCCATAATCATTGTTTGGGTTTTCAATTCACCGGCATCGGTTTGAACCGTGAATCCCTGGGGTGTTTGTTCATTCGATAAATAAGTGTGCATGGAAAACTCCACCCCAAATTCCACACATTGATCACGCATTCGTTCAGTCAGACCCGGACCGGTAGAGTGGGCCGGTGCTCCCGGATAATTTTCAATTTCCCAGCTGGTGGCAATTTGTCCGCCAATACCGCCTTTTTCCATAATCAATACTTTCAAAGCACCGCGTGCGGCATAAATACCGGCACTCAAACCAGCTGGACCACTGCCTACAATTATTACATCATACATCATTTTCAGTCTCCTTTTAAAATTGTGTCGTTATGAGATTCTTTTTTTCTTTATCTTTTTTTCCAGAACTAATCAGCCCTTTATGCAGTTTTAAACCCAGAATACCCTGGGCAATATTTGACGCATGATCTCCGACCCGCTCAATATTTGTCAATAAATCCAGATAAATAATTCCTGCATAAGGATTACATGCACCATCATTAAGACGCCGAATATGATCGTCCTTTAATTTTTCAGTCATCACATCAATTTCTTCTTCCTCATCAAAAATCTTATAACATAATGCCACATCTTCATTTTTAATAAGTTCCACCATATCTCTCAGCGTATTCGAAGTGAAATTAATATGATCCAATACTTCCTGATTGCCAATCTCACTGAAGATAATTTTATTTGCAACCCGCACTTCTGCCAATTCGGCAATGTTCATAGCGTGATCCCCAATCCGTTCCAAATCGTGGCTGCCCTTAAGGATAAACGCAATCCGATCATTTTCGGCTTCGGATAGATTAAGATTTGAAAGCTTAATAGCGTATTCCACAATTCCCTGTTGAAATTCATCAATGCGCTCTTCCCGCTTTCGAACATCCTCACTCAACTTTTCATCGCCCTCCATGACTGATTGGCACGCAAGTATGAAGTTTTTCAGACACATCTCACTCAGTCTTAGCAACTCTTTACCAACCTGGCCAAGGGCAATCGAGGGATTACTGAAGAGACGATCATCGAGTTGCAGACATTTTTCTTCTTCTTTTTCGGGATAGGTTCGGTCCAGAAAAGCAACAAAATATCCAATAATCGGAAAAAGTACAATAGTATTCGCAATATTAAAGAAGGTGTGAGCCATGGCAATTTGTCGTGCCACATTGGGTACGACTTCGCCACCCGCTGCGGTGATCGTTCCCGAAATGCTGACAATGAATTCATAAATAGGATTGACTGACAATAATCCATCCATTCCCAATAATAATAACATTACCCATACAGCTCCAAAAATATTCACAAATAGATGAATAAACGCTGCTTTTTTTGCCGCAGTGGATGTGCCAATACAAGAAATCAACGCAGTAACACAGGTTCCAATGTTCGTCCCGATTAAAATCGGGACGCAAATTTGAATAGCTTCAGTTCCGCCAATGCTGGAAAACACCCCCGAAATAGCCAACGCCTGAAGCAAACCAATGGAAGCGCTGCTGCTTTGAACAAGCCCGGTAATCAATGTCCCGATGAGGAGCCCCAATAATGGGTTTTTTCCATAAGTGGTAAGGAGGTAAATAAAGTCTTCACTTTCTCTTAGCGGAGACATAGCCGCGGCCATCAGTGCAATACCGAAAAATAAAATACCGAAACCAAGCACAATGCCCCCGGCATCCCGGATTTTCTTCTTATTTCCAAAAAGCGCTATTATTGTCCCAACACCAATGAAGATTGGTGCCATCTCAGTAATGTTGAAGGCAATCAACTGGGCGGTTACCGTTGTCCCAATATTTGCTCCCAGAATAACCCCAGCTGCCTGGGTAAGCGTCATTAACGCGGCATTGACAAATCCTACCACCATAACCGTTGTAGTGCTTGAACTTTGCACAATCATGGTGACGACTGTTCCAACCATAACCGCTTTAACTCTATTATTGGTTAGAACCTCCAGCAACTTCTTCATTCTAGATCCGGCAACGGTTTTAAGTCCTTCGCTCATCATGTGCATTCCGTAAATAAAAAGGCCTAATCCACCGAAGAGACCCGCTAGCATTTCAAATGTCATATTTTTTCTCCAAAACATAGTGTATTATTAAAGATTAGACTTATAAAATTACCTAATCCATTCATTCTCCTGGTTAACAATAATTTCAATTTTGTCAATTCAGTTCATAAACATTTTAACATTAATCCAACATCAATTGTTTTTTTTTTTTTATTAATCTCTTAATTTATAAAAACCCAGTTATTGATTAAATTAATTTTTGCTACAATCTCTGGGAAAGGTAATTTTACCTTGACATTCATCTTTGTTTTTGATAATCTTTAACTTAGTTTACAAACAAATAAATAAAAGCAATGAAAAAAGAGTGTCATTAGGTCAATGGTTTAAGCGAGCAGATGATGGTGTGAGATCTGTACGAATACCCAATGAATGGAGCTTTTGGAGCTGCAGACAGTGTCTAATCGCACCGTGTCTGACGTGAAACTCGTTAAAAATTAAGGTGGTTTGTCTTTGACAGGCAACTTGGGTGGAACCGCGGAACAATCCGTCCCTTGTATATTACAAGGGGCGGATTTATTTTTAATTTTTTTAAGTACATAAGTACATAGGAGGAAAAGCATGTCACAATTTACCATGGCTGAAATTGTCAGCCTCGCAAAAATGAGGGGAATTATTTTCCCAGGTTCTGAAATTTATGATGGTCTTGCCAACAGCTGGGATTACGGCCCATTAGGTGTTGAGATGAAAAACAATATAAAAAAAGCCTGGTGGAAAAAATTCGTCCAGGAATCACCGTATAATGTCGGTTTGGATGCAGCCATTCTGATGAACCCAAAAACTTGGGTTGCTTCCGGCCATGTTGGCGGATTCAATGATCCGCTAATGGATTGCAAATCCTGTCAATCCCGTTTTCGCGCGGATAAGCTCATTGCCGACTATTATTTCGAAAAAGGCGAAGATGTTATTACTGATGCCTGGACCAATGATCAAATGATGGCCTTTATTCTTGAAAACAATATTGTGTGCCCTGAATGCGGAAAAATGAACTACACCGATATCCGCCAATTCAACCTGATGTTCAAGACTTTTCAGGGGGTTAACGAGGATACCGCCAGCGAGATTTTTTTACGGCCGGAAACCGCCCAGGGGATTTTTGTTAACTTCAAAAATGTTCAGCGAACGACCCGTAAAAAAATACCCTTTGGTATTGCCCAGATTGGCAAATCCTTTAGAAATGAAATCACGCCGGGAAACTTTATTTTTAGAACCCGTGAATTCGAACAGATGGAACTTGAATTTTTCTGTGCTCCCGGTACTGACCTGGAGTGGTTTGATTACTGGAAAGCTTTCTGTAAAAAATGGCTATTTGACTTGGGGATGAAGGATGATAATATTCGTTTCCGTGATCATGAAAAAGAAGAACTTTCGCATTACAGTAATGCCACCACCGATGTGGAATTCCGTTTCCCATTTGGCTGGGGTGAACTCTGGGGAATTGCTGATCGAACCGACTTTGACCTGACTCAGCATCAAAACCATTCAACCAAGGATATGAATTACATCGACCCTGCCACCAATGAAAAGTATATTCCTTATTGCATCGAACCATCGCTTGGTGCTGATCGCGTATTTTTGGCATTCTTATGTAATGCCATGGAAAAAGAAGTCATCGAAAATGGTGATAAAACCGAAGAACGACATGTTATGAAAATCCATCCCTTTCTTGCCGCTTACAAGGCTACAGTTTTGCCGCTGTCTAAAAAGCTGAGTTCTGAAGCCACTGATATTTATCAGCAGTTGGCCAAGAAGTTTATGGTTGAATATGATGAAACTGGAAGCATTGGCAAGCGTTACCGCCGTCAGGATGAAATCGGAACGCCCTTTTGTGTTACTGTAGATTTCGATACCCTGGAAGATAAGTGTGTTACCATTAGAGACCGCGATACCATGAAACAGGATCGCGTGCCTATCAGTGAAATGGTCAGCTACATCGCTGCTCGGGTAGACTTTTAATCATTGATTCACACCACTGAATGATTAATCTGGCTTTACAACAAAAAAAAGGTTCCCTAGGGAACCTTTTTTTATCAAGTATTCTTTATGCTTCTACTATTGCCAATACATTTTGTGGACATGCTTCAACACAAATTCCACATGCAATACATTTTGAAGGTACATCTTTATCTTCGGACTTCACAAGAACGCCAAATGGACATGCTTCAATACATTTGCCACAGTTCACACATAATTTTTTACTAATCATATAGACGCCTTTTTTGTTTTGTGTAATTGCGCCGACTTCACAAGCTTCTGCACATTTACCACATTGGATACATACAAGGGTTTTAAAACTATCATCTTCTTCAGTTATGCGAATACAAGACAATTCTGGATTCAACTCTTTATAAAATGCATTTGCACATGCCAATTCACACCCTAAACATGCTACACATGCCGCTTGATCAACTACCACTACTTTTTTCATTGTTACTCCTCCTTACGGACCTTCAAGAATGAAATATCCGTTTTCCAGTTAATTTAGACTCGTTCTAATTTTACTTATAAAAGCATTGATTGTCAATGATGTAGGGAATATTTACAGTAAGTTCTTTTCCTTTTCTTAGCAATAACCAGCTTCATATTCCTAAAATTACTCATTTTTCTTCCTGGGAACCTTTAATTACCAATCTCTATTGATACAATCTCGGGAATATTCATAAAACGAAAAGGTAATTTAGTCGTTCCGATACCCTTGGTAACAAAAAGATCTGTTTTCCCATCCATTCCAATTTCAAAAAGTCCCTTAATATATTTTTCTCCGCCAAAAGGAAGAATCTTTTCCGTTAAAAAAGGAATCGAAATTTGTCCTCCATGGGTGTGCCCCGCTAAAATCAATTGTACACCATCAATATTCATTTGATCCACAAAGTCCGG
Source organism: Acetobacterium bakii (assembly GCF_001263355.1). Taxonomy (GTDB): domain Bacteria; phylum Bacillota; class Clostridia; order Eubacteriales; family Eubacteriaceae; genus Acetobacterium; species Acetobacterium bakii. Next base: position 153,714 of record NZ_LGYO01000008.1, on the reverse strand, counting down.
TTCATGCGTTATGAGAATATTAAAAGCATCCATTCGGGCTTCAGACCCTAAATCCTTATCAGGTGATCCCTGATAATAATCATCAATACCCAGAATCCTCACATTTATTTCAGGAATATCTACCCAATCATTTACCAAAACCTCAAATCCTCCGGCCTTCATGGTTTCTTCATAATCATATTCTTGATACAAAGCATATTCATGATTTCCAAAAACCCCATATTTACCATATGTTGCATGGATTTCTGCCAGACCCAGTGAAATACAATCAGGATTGCTGATAAATTCCCCTGAGGCTCCAATAAGGTCTCCTGTAAAAATAACAATATCCGGATTTTCCGCGTTTACTTTTTCAACGATTCGGTCCAGCTGACTGGTGTCATAGAATTCCCCAAAATGGGTGTCACCAAAAAAGACGATTTTAATCAGTGTTTCAGGTTTATCGCTTTCAAGCTTCACCCTATTAACCTTCAAAAGGTTCGGTTCAATGTATCGGGGATAAACATAAGCAGCCAAAACAAGAATGCCGACTATTAGTGTTGCGGTTAGCAAAAATTTTAATATCTTCATTATTCCTCCTTTGGATATTGGATTATTATAGCATCAAACAATGCCGTAATTCCATTGATTCTTATAATATCGAGACTCTGTTTTTATGATTACAGCGAGTTTTTCCAATAAAAAACCTCAAATTAGGCGGCTTCAAATTCTAAAAGAATTTGTTTGCGCCATAATTCAAGGTTGTTGACTCTTAGGATTGTTGTTTTAACTTTTCAGCCTGATCACTGGTAATCAATGCATTAACCATCTCATCGATATCCCCATCTAAAAAAGCTTCAAGCTGGTAGACTGTTACGCCAATACGATGATCTGAAATACGTCCTTGTGGGAAATTATAGGTTCGTATCCGTTCACTACGATCGCCTGTTCCAACCTGACTTTTTCGATTTTCAGCAATTTCGCTTTGTTGTTTTTGGGTTTCTATTTCAAGAATTCTAGCCTTTAATATTTTCAAAGCTTTATCCTTGTTTTTTAACTGGGATTTTTCATCCTGACAGGTTGCCACCATTCCGGTGGGTAGATGGGTAATTCGAACTGCGGAGTCTGTGGTATTAACACTTTGTCCACCGTTACCGGATGAACGATAAACATCGATTCTTAAATCATTGGCACTGATATCCACTTCAACATCTTCGGCTTCCGGAAGCACCGCGACTGTGGCGGTTGAGGTATGAATCCGCCCTCCGGATTCAGTACTTGGAATCCGTTGAACCCGATGAACACCACTTTCATATTTCAGGCGACTGTAAGCACCGGTTCCTTCGATTAAGAAAATGATCTCCTTAATGCCACCGATATCAGGGATACTGGAACTCATAATTTCGGTTTTCCAACCCTGACGCTCGGCATACCGGGTAAACATTCTGAAAAGATCCCCGGCAAAAAGAGCTGCTTCACTGCCGCCGGCTCCGGCCCGAACTTCGACGATAACATTTTTATCATCATTGGGATCCTTTGGTAATAAAAGAACTCGCAGTTCCTCTTCAAGAGCAATTTTTTGTTCAGTGAGCTCGTGAAGTTCGGCTTCTGCCATTTCTTTGAAATCACTTTCCAATTGTTTATCCGCAAGCATTTCCTTTGTCTCGTCAATACCCGTGAGTGCTGCTGTATACTCATTGTATTTTTCAATGATGGGTTGCATATGAGATTGCTCTTTCATCAGCTTTTTCCACTGATTTTGATCCCCGATTATTTTTGGATCACTTATTTTTTCATTTAATTCAGCATATTTTCCTGCTAAAAAATCTAACTTATCTAACATGTTACTCCTTATTTTTTTTATTTTTCTGTTGCACTGACCTTTTTTAGATCCGAGGCCATTCTTTCCATTCATCGAAGAAAAACACTGCCAGCGTACCAGGACCGGTATGGGTTCCAACGGTTGCACCAAGCTGGACAATTTTAAAATTATCAGTATTAAAGCGCTTACCAGCCAGTTTAACAAAACTTGCTGCCAAATCGGGATTGTCTGCATGACTGATCCCAATGGTTTGAGCATTCATCTGATTCCCATAAACCTCTAGATAATCCACCATCTTTTTGATAAGCTTCTTTTCTCCGCGGATTTTATCAATCTGCTTAAGTTCTCCCGCTTCATCAACCACAAGTAATGGATTTATATGCAGCATATTGCCAATGATGGCAGTTCCCTTATTTAATCGACCTCCCCGGTACAGGTACTGGAGATCGGTTACCGTGAAAACATGCTTCACATGTTTAATATAATAGCTGCTCTGTTTAATCAGTTCGTCCATTGTTCCACCATTTTTTGCAGCCTTGGCAACCGCATAAACAATATGGCCCAAACCGTAGCACACGGCCTTTGTATCAACTACCTCAAAGACAGCTTCAGGATATGTTTCTTTTAGATCCCTTGCCGCCAGGGTTGCGGCCTGGTATGTTCCCGATAAACCACTTGAAAAAGAAAGGTAAATAAATGGTTGCTTCTCAAGGATTAATGCTTCAAAACGTTTAAAAAAATCTCCATAAGGAATTTGGGAGGTTTTATATCGTACCCCGCTACGCATATTTTTATAAACAAGTTCAGAAGTAATGTCAATCCCATCCCGATAATTTTTTGTATCTCCGGTGACATAAACGGGCATTATTTCAATATCATATGCATCTCGATCATCTTCTAAAATATCACATGCAGAATCGGTAATGATCTTAATGTTCATGCTTAGGTTCCCTTCTTAACTTGGTTTGGCAGTTAACCATAGTCGTTTCCGACCATTTTACCACAGATTAATCTTTTTGTGAAAATAAATCTTCTGCGTATTGTCTCGGATCTTTAAAAAGGGTTCGACCTTTCGCCTCAAGATAGTCTGTTAAACGCTTTGTCTCTAAATTAATAATGAGCGCATCTGGAAAATCAACTGCGGTAAGAACCTTATCCACATAAGGAAAATAGCCGATATCTGTTGCAAAATGAGTGTCGCTTCCGATGATAATGGGCATATCCAATTCTTTACAACGATTGGCAATCCATTCGCAGTTTGGCTTTGATCCCCGTCTGATAAAGAACGATCCATTATTAATTTCAATGAGAGTGTTATGTTTTTTTGCATCCTGCAAAATGACTTCGTAATCAAGTTCATACTGAGGATTTCCAAGATGACAGATAAAATCCACGTGAGGATTGGCTATGGCGCCTAACACTGCACTGGTGTTTTCATTTTTTGTTTTCGGTTTAAAAGTTGGTGTGTGCAATGAGGCTGAGATAATCTCCAGGGATTCCAGATAATTCATGGGAATATCGGTGTTACCATCTATGTCCATAATATTACTTTCAATTCCCTTTAAAATCTTAATATTATTTACCTTGCCGGGGATAATTCGGTAATTTGCAAAAAACAGTGGGCTCGGTGCTCCCGGAAGCGCCGGACCGTGTTCGGTAAGACAAATCATTTCCATATTTCTTTTGGCAGCCTCGTTAATTAATTCTGAAAGGGTGCTGTAGGCATGGCCGCAATTCAGTGTGTGGGTGTGTCCATCTAAAACGTAATTTCGCATTGTTCTCCTCTATTTTCTTCTATTTTTTCTTTCTTTTTTCCACTTCAAGTTCATTTTGATGGGCGACTCTGTCACAAAATACCTGGGCGGAATGATAACCGTACTGTTTGGTGCGGTTGTTGATGGCTGCCGTTTCAATGATACAGGCAAGGTTACGCCCACCCGACACGGGAATCATTACCTCAGGTATCTCAATTCCTAAAATATCCAATTTTTTTTCATCGAGACCCAGGCGATCATAGGGAGACCGTTCATCCCAATTTTCCAGACGAATGACCATGTCTATTTCAACGACTTGTTTTACACCCCTGGCACCATAAAGAGTTTTCACATCTATAATTCCGATACCTCTTATTTCCATAAAATGCTGAAGTAACAACGGTGCAGTTCCCATCAGGTGACTGTCTCTTATTCGGGTGACTTCCACCACATCGTCGGCAATAAGGCAATGCCCACGCTTCACAATTTCAAGAGCTGTTTCGCTTTTGCCTATTCCACTTGGACCGGTAATCAGTACCCCAACCCCAAACACCTCAACTAATACCCCGTGAAGACTGACCATAGGTGCAGAAATCCGATCGATATAATCAACCAGGTGATAAAAGAGCGAGGTAGTATGTTCACTGCTTTTCAATAGAATGCGTCCATGTTTTTTTGCCGCATCCAGAAAGAGATCAACCTCATCTAGATTCCAACACACAATAAAACAAGGAAATTCACAGGCAAAAAAATCATCAATCTTTTGTTTTCTTACTTCAGGATCTAAATCCAACAGGTATGCAATTTCAACCTTTCCAATAACTTGGATGCGATTGGCATCAAAATGTTTATAATAACCATGCAATTGAATCCCGGGACGGTTAATTCCGCTATCGGTTAAGTCTATTTCTTCAGAATCAGAGTATATTTTTTCCAGTTTAAGGTCCTTACAAAAATCGTCAAGCTTCACCTTACCATTCATTTTTCCGCTATCTCTTTTCATCGATTTATTACTAATTAGTTTGCTCAAATTATTCTACCTCAAAGTTTTGATTTTTAAAAGTTTTTTCAGTGATTCTTAATTAAAATGATCATAAATTGCCCTGGCCGTTTTATCACTCATCCCCGGCAGCTTCATAAGATCTTCTATTTTTGCATCTTTTATATTCTCAAGCCGTCCAAAATGTTTCATCAACACTTCCCGACGTTTTTTCCCAACCCCGGGAATATCTTCCAGGCTGGATGCGAGCATTTCTTTTTTCCGGAGGATTTGATGATAGCCTAATGTGTAACGATGGACTTCTTCTGATATTTCATATAAAAATATTCCTAAGGGTGTGGCTTTTTTCAAAGGGTATTCTTCCCCTTTGAAATAAAGCCCCCGGAGTCGATGACGATCATCTTTCACCAATCCGCAAACGGCGATATTTACCGGATAAAGGGAAACAATGCTTTCAATGGCTGACACATGGCCACTGCCGCCATCCACCATAATCACTTCAGGCAAAGGCAAAAAAGTATTTTTTTCATCGCTTTTCATAGCTCGCTCAAGTCGCCTAAAAACCATTTCCTGCATACTTGCATAATCGTTTTGTCCTTCAACACTTTTAATTTTAAAACGCCGGCAGGCTTTTCGATTTACTTTTCCATCGGTAAAAACAACCATGCCGCCGACATTGTTTGTGCCGCTGATATTTGAAATATCGAAGGCCTCAATCCGTCGGGGTATTGTATCCAAAGCTAATAGGTCGCCCAGCACATGGAGTCGACTTTTAGATTGTTCTTCCTTTTGGCGTCTTTCCAGAAGCCGTTGTTTTAAAGCAAGATCGGCATTTTCTCCAACCATTTCCAGCATTTTAAATTTATGCCCGCGCTGGGGCGTAAGAATCTCAACTTTTTTACCACCTATTTGACTGAGCCATCGACTGATGGTTTCTGCATCCGTCATGGTCTCTTCTAAAAGGATTTCACTGGGAATATATCCGCAACTCGCATAATACTGTTTAACAAAATTTTCCATAATTTCCGGAATTTCGACTTCGGTAATTCCTTCCATGAAAAAATGGTCCCGACCCAAGAGTTTGCCTTCCCGAACATGAAAAACCTGAACGCAACCAAGATCGCCTTCCTGAGCCAATGCAATAAAATCCTGATCCTGCTCTGAGGTTGAAATAATTTTTTGTTTTTCAACAATGTGTTCAATCCCTGAAATTTGATCTCTGAGTTTAGCGGCTTCCTCATAATCCTGACTTACGGCCGCTAGTTGCATTTTTTCCCGGAGTTTTTTAATTAAATCCGAATGCCGGCCATTGAGAACATCCAAAACCTCATCAATTTCCTTGGCATATTTTTCTGTCGAAACATTTCCCTGACAGGGTGCCTGACATTGACCAATATGATAATTCAAGCAAGGACGTCCTATTTTTTTCCCATAAGACACATGCCGATTACAGGTTCTTAGTGGGTATATTTTCAAAATAGCTTCAATGGTATTTTTCACAGCGAAACCACTGGTAAAAGGACCAAAATATTTACTTTTATCCTTTTTATGTTCACGGGTCATCATAATCCGAGGGTATTCTTCATTTAATGTTACTTTTATCCATGGGTAGTTTTTATCATCTTTTAAAAGAATATTATACTGGGGACGATGATTTTTTATGAGGAGGCATTCAAGAATAAGGGCTTCCATCTCAGAATCTGTAACAATGGTTTCGATTGTCTCAATATGCGAAACTAAAACCACAGTCTTTGGGGTAAGGTTTGACGCGGAATGAAAGTATTGACGTACCCGATTACGCAGATTAATGGCTTTACCGACGTAAATGATGACGCCCTGAAGATTTTTCATCAAATAAACCCCAGGACTTTGGGGCAAATCTCTTAATTTATTTTTATCATACATGTTTTTTCTCCATAGAACAATTACTCGAACCCTTAAGATTATATTTTTTTTGAAACTTTATGTTTATTCCTTTGTTCCTTTTGGTATAATACAAATATAATTTTTATTTAAACAATATTTGATCGCTGTGGACCCGTCATCACCTCAGACTCGATGATATGTAAACGAATTGTACTACACCAATTGTTTCCTTGTGCCCCCACCAATATCCAAGCAATTGGGTTGGACCAAAGAAGTGTTTACGAAGATTGACGTGAAAAGAAGCCTTGCTTCCACGCCACCCGGTCGCCTTTTGTCACCTTTATTCTGGCCACTGTCCATTACTAACTATTCATAAAGAAAGGAAGTGTTAACATGTTTGAAAAAACAACAATTGACGGCCCAAACACCATTATTACCATCGGCAATTTTGAAGTTAAAATTGTTCCAAAAATTTATGGCGGCTATACCCTCACGAAAACCATAAAAAATAATCCTTTTAAAATCATCGAGATCCGAGAGATCCGACTTCCTATTTCAGAAAAAGAAGTGATCATTGAAGCAAAGGAACTTTTAAAACGCAAGTATGAATCCATTGACTTTAATAAATATTGTATCATATAAATCTTGATTACATCTTTGATTCTCTTCATTGTACTTGTGATGGCTCCCGTAGAAATCTGGGAGTCATTTTTTCAAAGCAATTTCACTTTAAAGAAACTCATGCTTTTTAAGTTATGTTTCTTAATGAAAATTTCTTTTTTATTAAAACATTTGACAAACAACACATTTTGCTGTAATATTGGAAGTAGATTAAAGTGTATTTATTGATTTCACATATTTTTGTAAGTCATTTGCGGTTTAAATGATTTACAAAAATATGTGTTTTTGTTTTTGCATCAAGATTAATTTTAGAAAACAGGAGGTACCAAAATGAATAATGGTACAGTTAAATGGTTTAACGAAGAAAAAGGTTTTGGTTTTATTTCAATTGATGGCGGCGAAGATGTATTTGTACATTTCTCAGCAATTATCGCTGATGGTCGTAAAAACCTTGTAGAAGGACAACGTGTTACTTTTGACACAGAAAAAACTGACCGTGGCTTACAAGCTACTAACGTTTTTATTGCATAGTTCCATAAGTATTTAAAAAAGCCCGGATTTTTATCCGGGCTTTTTTTATTGCCTATTTACCAACAAATTGAATCAAAACCGTCCTGGGGACAATGGTAAATCGTTGTCGGCTGCATGATCGGACAGGCGATGCCTGTTCGCCATGATGCCGACAACTGATGTTACGATTGTCCCCAGGACTTACGTTACTATTTTACCACCACTTGAGACTGTAAACAAACCCGTCCCGGGGACAATGGTAAATCGTTACCTGCTGCATGATCGGACAGGCTAAGGACTGATCGCCATGATGCCAACAACTAAAATGTTACCATTGTCCCCAGAACTTCCTTTTATTATGTGTCTACAATCAAAGAAGCAGCCAGCATTTTGCTGGTTGCTTCTTTGATTGCCTATTTAAGCTCTTTGGGGGGCTCCGCTTGGGTTTTACACTCGTTGCTACAGCCGGAGCAACTGCCGCTGCCCTTGCAACCTTCACAGGAAAAATCTCCTGATTTTATTTTCTTAATCTTTTTATAAATAATATAGGCGGCGGCACCGATAATCAGTCCTGCCAATATCCATGTAATCATCCATATTCCTTCTTTCCATTATAACTTGCTCAGGCTTGGTTATCCAAAGATCCGGCTTCCCACCTGATAGATAATCAGGGCTACAAAATAAGCCAATCCAAGCTGATATGCCAGGGCAAAGATAAAATCCTTCCAGTTTCCCAATTCTTTCTTCATTGTGGCAATGGCAGCCATACAGGGGGATGCCAAAAGCACGAATATGACAAAGCTGTAAGCCGATACTGGTGTGAAGACCTGGCTTAATGCCATGGTAAAACCACCCTCCGTACCGGATAACAATACACTCATGGTACTGATAATCATTTCTTTGGCGGCAATCCCTGTGAGTAAAGCCACCGAAGCGACCCAGTTTCCAAAACCAAGCGGTACAAAAATTGGGGCAATGATCATTCCAAAGGAAGCCAGCATACTTTGATCCGCAGATTCAACTGGCTGTAAACCCAATGTATAACTTTGCAAAAACCACAAAACGACTGACGCTGCAAAAATAATGGTACCTGCCCGGACCAGAAACTCTTTGATCCGCTGCCACACCTGGGTAAAGGTATTTTTTAGTTTTGGCACACGTAACGGTGGAATCTCTAAAAGATATCCGGAATCCGCGCCCTTAAACCATGTTTTTGAGAGGATGAATCCCGAAACGAAAACCACCACAAGACTGGTTATATAGAGTGAAAAAACAAGCAATGTCTGATTTGTCTGAAAAAATACCGAAGCCATCAGCACGTAAATCGGCATTTTTGCACCACATGAAATAAAGGGGGTTAACACTGCCGTGAGTTTGCGCTCCCGTTCATTTTCCAGGGTCCGAGTTGCCATAATTCCCGGAACCGAGCAGCCCAGGCCCACAACCATAGGGATAAAGGATTTTCCGGAAAGTCCAAACCGCCTGAAGACACGGTCCATCATAAAAGCAACCCTTGCCATATAGCCGCTATCTTCCAATATTGAGATAAAAATAAAAAGCACTACCAACTGAGGGACGAAGGTTAAAACCGCCCCAACACCGGTGATTACACCGTCGGTAATCATCGCAATAAGCCATTGCTCAGCGCCTAAGTTTCCTAATACGCTTGTAACATTAACAATAAGAATATCATTGATGAACCATGTAATGCCACCAACGGTTAATTCCCCAACCAGGGTAATGGAAACATAGTAAATAATAAACATAAACAGAAAAAAGATCGGCAGGGCGGCAAAACGATTCATTAAAACCTTATCCAGTTTTTCCTGAAAATGATCGGTGTTTTCCCGAACTATTTTTGTAGCATTTTTTACACTTTTGGTAATAAAACGATACCGATAATCAGCGATGGCGCTGTCCACATCATGCCCAGATATAGTTTCAATTTTTTTTCGGGTTCGGTTGATATCTTCCAATAAGTCAGTACTTTTAGAGATTTTTCCAAGGACCTCTTCGTCTTTTTCAATCAGTTTGACGCTTCGAAATGCCATTGGATAATTAGACAACACATCCGGATGCTGTTTTTGGATCAACGCATCAAATTCCTGCAGAACCGTAGTGATTTCCAAAGGAAAAATTCTCGGCATCTGTCGTTTTTCTTTTTTCTTGACATTTTTTGTAATCATTTGAATCAATTCATCAATGCCGGTTTCCCTTTGGGCGGATATTTTTATAAAGGGAAATCCAAAGGATTTTTCCAAAGACTCGGTATCTAGTGAAATTCCTTTTTTTTCGACCACGTCCATCATATTAAGCACCCCAATGATGGGACAATCCAGCTCCATCAGCTGGGTACTGAGATAAAGATTTCGCTCGATATTCGAGGCATCAATAATATTAACGATGAGATCCGGAGAATCATCCAATAAATAATTTCGAGAAACAATTTCATCCATCGAGTAAGGTGCCAATGAATAAATTCCCGGAAGATCAACCAGGGTAATATTTTCCGTTGTGTTTTTTACATCGCCCTCTTTTTTTTCAACGGTCACACCTGGCCAGTTTCCAACATATAGATTGCTGCCAGTCAAGCTATTAAATAAAGTAGTTTTTCCTGAGTTAGGGTTTCCCACCAATGCTACTGTGTATTTCATACGTTTCCTCATTCCCGGAGTCTTTAACTGAACTTTTATTTTTTAGAGAACTAAACCACCTTACAAAGGTGGTTTAGTTTGAAACTTATTAAATCATAATAATATTCTGCGCATCTTTTTTTCTGAGACTCAAGGCATATCCTCTGAGTTTCACTTCGATTGGATCTCCAAAGGGTGCTGTTTTGTTAACTTCAATTTCAACTCCGGGTGTAACACCCATGTCCATGAGTTTACGTCGCATGATGCCTTCTACCATAATTGAATCAACGCAAGCTTTTTGACCAGGTCTTAAATCTTTTAAAGTGAACATTACTCGCACCTTCTTTTCTCTATTATTCAATCTACATCTCTGTATTTTTATTTCTCAATGCATTTTCTGTTCTATTTGTTAGTCTTATTATACTTTAATTGAAAATCATTGTCAATTAGATTTTTAAAATATTCATTTCAATCTGGGTTTTCTGAAAATAAAAAAGAAACCCAAAAGAATCATTTAATTCTTTGTGTTTCTTTAATTTATTATGTTATGCTAATATCTTTTTTAAATACTGCCCGGTATAGGATTCCGGGATTTCCGCAATTTCTTCCGGCGTTCCAACGGCGACAATGCTGCCCCCGCCTTCACCACCTTCCGGACCCAAATCAATAACGTAATCAGCCACCTTAATCATATCCAACTGATGTTCAATAACTACCACAGTGCTTCCGCTATCAGCCAAACGCTGAAGGACGGTGATCAGGCGATCTACATCGGCCATGTGAAGACCGGTGGTGGGTTCATCCAAAATATACAGGGTTTTTCCGGTATTACGTTTGCTTAATTCCGTTGCCAGCTTGATCCGCTGGGCCTCGCCACCGGATAATTGAGTAGAAGGCTGACCAAGTTTTACATAACTCAAACCCACATCATACAGGGTTTGAAGCTTATCCTTGATTTTAGGAATATTTTCAAAAAATTCCAGTGCTTCTTCAACCGTCATTTCTAAAACATCCGCAACATTTTTCCCTTTATATTTTACTTCCAATGTTTCTCGGTTATAACGTTTCCCTTCACAAACCTCACAGGGAACATACACATCCGGGAGAAAATGCATTTCAATTTTCAGAATGCCATCCCCGCTGCATTTTTCACAACGCCCGCCCTTCACATTAAAACTGAATCGGCCCTTTTGATAACCCCGGGTTTTTGCTTCCGGAGTTTTTGCAAAAATATCCCGGATCAAATCAAAAACGCCGGTGTAAGTAGCAGGATTTGACCTTGGGGTTCTGCCAATGGGTGATTGATCGATGTCAATAACCTTATCAATTGCCTCAACCCCTTCGATGCTTTTGTATTTACCAGGTTTTTTATAACTATGATAAAGTTTTTGGGAAATTCCCTTATATAAAATTTCATTTACTAGGGTGCTTTTTCCAGAACCGGAAACACCTGTAACACAGGTAAATTTTCCAATGGGAAAATCCACATTGATGTTTTTTAAATTATTTTCTCTGGCACCTTTAACTTTTAAAAAACCATTATTTCCTGCCCGCCGGGTTTTCGGAATGAGGATTTTCTTTTTTCCGCTGAGATACTGACCGGTAATGGATTCTGGAACTGCCATAATTTCGGCCATGGTGCCCTGGGCAACCAATTCCCCACCATGGACTCCCGGACCAGGGCCAATGTCAACAATATGATCCGCTTCTTCCATGGTTTCCTGGTCATGTTCGACCACAATTAAAGTATTCCCCAAATCAGTGAGTCGTCGGAGGGTTCCCAGCAGTTTTTGATTGTCTCGTTGATGCAGACCGATGCTGGGTTCATCGAGAACATATAAAACCCCAACTAACCCTGAACCAATTTGAGTTGCCAGGCGAATACGCTGAGATTCCCCGCCAGACAAGGTTCCGGAATTTCGTGACAGGGTGAGATAATCCAGACCCACATTATGTAAAAAATTAAGCCGTGCATTAATTTCAATAAAAATAGCCTCACCGATGGTTTTTTCCCGGGGTGTAAGCTTTAATCCTGCAAAAAAAGCCGTCAGGTTAGTCACTGACAGATCGGTTAATTCAATGATATTCTTATCATGAACAGTCACTGCCAGACTTGTTGGATTCAGTCGTTTGCCTTTGCATTTCGGACATGGAATTTCGGACATATACCGCTCGATCAGGCTGCGCATCCGTTCTGACACCGTTTCGATGTAACGACGTTCCATGTTCTTAATCAAACCTTCAAAGGTAGAGGAATAAGTTCCCGAGAATTTACCCTCATAAGCGATCTCCAGAACCTTGTCACTACCGTAGAGAAGTGCATTCAAAAACTCCGGGGGGGCATTTTCAAGGGGCTCATTCATTGAAAACCGATACTCTTGGGCCAATGCCCGAACCAGATTTACATAATATTTGGAATCATTTTTTAATCCGAAGAATTTAATGGCACCATCGGTTATGGATACGCTTTTATCAGGAATCAGCAGATCCGGGTCAATCTCACGATGAAAACCCAGCCCATGGCATTCCTGGCACATTCCATAAGGGTTATTAAAGGAAAATGTTCGGGGTTCCAATACATCCATGGCAATGCCACAGTCGGGACAGGATAACTTTTCGCTGAACAGCTGTCGTTCTCCACCGATGATTTCAGTAATGACCATTCCTCCTGAAATCTTCAGGGCAGTTTCCAGTGAATCGGTCAATCGCTTTCCAATCCCTGCCTTTGCGACTAACCGATCGACAACAACATCAATGGTGTGCTTTTTATTTTTATCGAGTTCGATGTCATCGGTAACTTCCATGGGTTCACCATCCACAACGATCCGGACAAAACCTTCTTTTTTGATAAAATCAATGGTCTTTTTATGTTGACCTTTTTCGCTTCTCACCACCGGAGATAAAATCTGAAACTTGGTTTTTTCCGGAAGTGCCAATACCACATCGACGATCTGATCCACTGTTTGGGATTGCACCAGCTTCCCGCACTTTGGGCAATGGGGAATCCCAATCCGGGCATAAAGCAGACGCAGATAATCATAGATTTCTGTTACGGTTCCCACGGTAGATCTGGGATTGCGATTGGTTGTTTTCTGATCAATGGAAATCGCCGGGGACAACCCGTCAATACTTTCCACGTTGGGTTTTTGTGTCTGGCCCAAAAACTGTCGGGCATATGACGAAAGAGATTCCACATAACGGCGCTGTCCTTCGGCATAGATGGTGTCAAAAGCCAGGGATGATTTACCGGACCCGCTGAGTCCGGTTAATACCACCAGCTGCTCCCGTGGTATTTTGAGACTTATATTTTTTAAATTGTGCTCTTTGGCACCCTTAATATCGATGTATTTCATTATTCTCCTTAGGCTTTACATTTTAAATTCTAATTTTTTTATATGCAGAATCTCATCACGAATTTTTGCGGCGCGCTCAAATTCAAGCGCCTGGGCTGCTGCCAGCATCTCAACTTCCAGTGACATAATGCGGGCTTCGAAATCCATGGTTTGATCTTCGACAACATAGTCTTCCTGACCATCGGCGACCTTGGTAGCCTCGATAATATCCCGGATTCCTTTTTTAACGGATGTGGGGGTAATATCATGTTCGACGTTGTAGGCGGTCTGGATGGCACGACGACGGTTGGTTTCCCCAATAGCCCGATCCATTGAAGGAGTAATCTTATCAGCGTACATAATAACATGACCTTCAAGGTTACGTGCCGCCCGGCCGATGGTTTGAATTAAAGAAGTTTCAGACCGCAGAAAGCCTTCTTTATCAGCGTCCAGAATAGCAACCAATCCTACCTCAGGCAGGTCAAGACCTTCCCGGAGAAGGTTTATTCCCACTAAAACATCATAAATTCCCAGACGTAAATCTCTGAGAATTTTCATCCGCTCAATGGTATCCACATCCGAATGCAAATAATTAACCTTAACACCATTTTCCTTAAGATAGTCAGTGAGATCTTCAGCCATCTTTTTTGTTAAAGTAGTGATTAAAACCCTATTCTTCTGATCAATGGTTCGGTGAATTTCGCCTAAAAGATCATCAATTTGCCCAGTAATGGGACGAATGGTAATTTCCGGGTCAATGAGACCGGTAGGACGGATAATCTGTTCAACCGTCTGCTGACTATGTTCATTTTCATAGGCCCGGGGAGTTGCCGTTGTAAACACAATCTGATTGATTTTTCCTTCAAATTCCTGGAAGTTCAGGGGCCGGTTATCATAAGCCGAGGGCATTCGAAAACCATAATCCACTAAATTTTTTTTTCGCGCCTTGTCTCCTGCGAACATGCCGCCAATTTGCGGGATGGAAACATGAGACTCATCCACAATCATCAAAAAATCTTTGGGAAAGTAATCAATGAGGGTATAGGGTGGAGATCCCGGAGGGAGTCCATTTATATAGCGGGTATAATTTTCGATGCCGTTGCAATAACCCATTTCCCTGAGCATTTCGATGTCATAATTTGTTCTTTGGAGAATCCTTTGAGCTTCCACCAACTGGTTATTTTTGGTGTATTCATCATAGCGGAGTCTCAATTCTTTTTGGATGCCACTAATCGCCCGCTCAATGTTTTCCGGGGTGGTGGTATAATGCGATGCTGGGAATATAGAAACATGGTTCAGTTCTCCATATATTTCTCCGGTAAGCGTATTGATTTCGGTGATGCGTTCGATTTCATCACCAAAGAATTCTAAGCGTACCGCTTTTTCCGAGGATGATGCTGGAAATATTTCCAGAATATCCCCTCGCACCCGAAAATTATTTCTCTCAAAGGCAATATCATTTCGGGTATATTGAATATCCACTAATTTTTTTATAATCTCATCCCGATCTTTTTCCATTCCCGGACGCAGCGAAAGGACCAGATTTTCATAATCAATGGGGCTGCCAAGACCGTAAATGCAGGAAACGCTGGCCACAACAATCACGTCCCTGCGTTCAAATAACGAGGCCGTAGCTGAATGACGTAGCTTATCAATTTCATCATTGATGGATGAATCTTTTTCAATAAATAAATCTGAATGGGGCACATAGGCCTCAGGTTGATAATAATCATAATAACTCACAAAATACTCCACCGCATTGTCCGGAAAAAAACTCCGAAATTCGTTGGTAAGCTGGGCTGCCAGGGTTTTATTATGAGCAATGACCAGGGTTGGTTTTTGAATCGCTTCGATGACCTTGGCCATGGTATAAGTCTTGCCTGAGCCCGTCACCCCTAAAAGCGTTTGAAACTTCAATCCAGCCTCTATTCCCTGGCTTATTTTTTTTATGGCTTGTCCCTGATCACCCTTGGGTTCATATTCAGACACGACCTTAAATGGTTTTATCATTTGTTTTTCCAACATGCACCTCCATAACACGATTAAACATCAGTTCTATTATTTTAACACAGGTTATTTCTTTTGACAATAGAATAGAACGTTTCTAAACAACAACTTAAGAAATCACCAAAATCTATTCTAAAAAGCACGCCATTAAGGTATTTTCAAAGTATGGACCAACCTCTTTCAAGAAATTCATGCTCCCTGGAGATGGCTTTAAACTGTAGCTAAAGTAAAAAAGCAAGTCCTAAAGACTATCGTAACATCAGCGATCTGCATCATGGCGTACGGTTGATATCCTATACGAGCATGCAGCAGACCACGATTTACGATTATCCCCAGGACGATTTAGTTATTTCATGCTGTTTATTGTTTCCAATGCCTTTTGAAGCTGAACATCCTCTTCATCTGTGAAAAAGTTATTCTTCATAAAGTCAGTAGCTTCAATCACAACGTTTGGCTCAAGTCCTTTTTCATGGATATTGTTCCCGTTCGGTGTGAAATATTCTGAATTCGTGACCTTAAATCCGCCACCATCTTTTAATCCCACAACTTCCTGAACAATTCCTTTGCCAAAAGTCTTTACTCCCACCAGAGTTGCTGCTCCGGTATCCTGGAGAGCTCCTGCTAATATTTCCGAGGAACTGGCCGAACCGCCGTCCACTAAAATGGCCATGGGCAGTGCCAGGCTTTCATTGTCATCCGAGTTGTAATCAGTGCGTTGGCCTTGTTTATCCACTGTATACACAACGGTTGTTTTCCCCAATAATCGGTCCGCGATGGCAACCGCTTCGGCAACGCCTCCGCCGGGATTTCCTCTTAAATCAACAACCAGCCCGGAAATATTTTGAGCCAATAATTCATTAAGCTGTGTGGCAAAATCAGTGGCTGTATTATTCGTGAATTCAGTGATTTGGATGTACCCGGTATTGCCAATGACCCGGGAATCCACAGTTTGAACTTCAATGGATTTGCGGGTGAGCGTAAGATCAATGGTCTCCTCACCTCTGGCAATGGTAACATCCACTGTGGTATCGGCTGGTCCACGAACCCGCATTACCACTTCTTCAGATCCAATGGTACTCACGTCCTCGCCATTGACTTTAATAATTTTATCCCCGGTTTTTATCCCAGCTTCTTCAGCAGGTGTTCCCTTTTGAGGTGCTATAACAATGGTATATCCATTTTCATCCTCTGACACCACAATACCGACACCTTCATAGACACCGGTGGCAGATTCCATATAAGTCTTGAACTCTTCGTTGGTAAAATAAATGCTGTAAGGATCATCAAGACTTTCAAACATCCCTTTAATGGCACCTTCCATTAAGGTTTCGTCGTCCACATCTTTATAATACTCTACTCCAATTTGCTCTTTCAATTGGACTAGCTTATTGATTCCATCAACCGTATCCTGACTGTCGACACTAATAATTGCCTTGTTTCCAAGAATCAGCCCCCCGGCATTGGTGAAAATAAAGGTAATGATATTCGTCGCCAAAAGCAATACAATTATAAGCATAATCTTTCGTTTTTTATTATTATCTTCCATAGTTCTCCAATATTTTAAATTTTATTATTTTTGTAAAATAAAACAGGAGAAAAGAATCACGATTCTTTTCTCCTGTTCTTTAGGTTCTTATTATACGCTCAAACTCTTAAAAATAACCAAAAGGATCAACAAAGCCTCCGCCTGAGTATACACCGAAATGCAAATGCGGTCCAGTAGAATTACCTGTCGAACCAACTCCGCCAAGTGTATCGCCCTGATTAACAGTTTGGCCAGCGGATACTGCAATTGAGCTGAGGTGGCCGTAATAAACCTGAAGACCATTACCCAAGTCAAGGATAACGCAGTTACCATAGCCGCCGTTCCAGCCGGCAGACAATACCTGTCCATTTCCCATGGCTGAAACTGGTGTGCCCGTGGATGCGCCAATATCTACGCCTTCATGGTATCCCGTATACGGATCTGTCCGTGGTCCAAATTCACTTGTAATTTCACCACCACAAGGCCATGTATACGTTCCAGAGGGGACAAAGGAGGTGCTCCCTCCGGTACTTGATCCACCTGAAGCTGCCGCACTTGCTGCATTCTGTTGGGCCATTAATGCCTGAATCTGGGATTTAATATTGGCTGAATCTGCTGTTTCAGCATCAATAACCGCCTGGTATTGGGCAACAATAGCCTGGTTCTGGGCCAGGAGTTCATCCTTCTGTGCCTTAACCTGTTGCTGCTGTGACAAGGCTGTTTCCTGCTCCGCTTTTTTACTAACCGTTGTTAAACGATCCGATTCAATGCTCTGCTTTTTTTCATCGATGACTTTTTTCGTTTCTTCCAGAGCAGTTAAGGATTCTTTATCCGATTCAATAATATATCGGGACATATCGACCTTTGTTACAAAGTCCGAAAAATCTGTTGAGGTAAATAAGAATTCCAGCATGCTGCCATTCCCATACATATACATCGTTCGAACACGCTCGTTCATTGCTGCTTCCTGTTCAAGACGCTTTGCTTCCGCCACATCCAATTCCTGTTGGGTCTTGGCAATGTTTGCTTCCAGAACGGCAATTTCACTGTTAATGGCAGTAATAACCCCATTAATACGGTTCATTTCTTCATTTGCTTTTCCAATTTCGGTTTCAATTCCAGCGATGGTATTTTGGGTCATATCAACTTGATATTGGGCCGCCGCCTGCTTTGCATTGCTTTGTGCAAGCTGCTCTGAAAGTGATGCCGCCTGAACTGGTGCGATCACAACACTTAAAACAATGACCCCCGTCAGTAGTGTTAATACCATTTTTCTTTTAAACATTTTTAATTTCTCCCTTTATTTCTTTAAACACCTGGCAGTTTTCTTTATTATACGTCTAAAAATTTACGTATTGCAAAGACACTGCCAACAGCCCCAATAAATCCCCCATACAACAGGAAGAAAAATGCCAACTGTCCCATAACAACACTTGGGGATGCCAAAGAAGCATCCACTGGTAGAAATAAATTCCCTCCAACAAGGCCTAGTATATAATAGTAGGCAATTCGAATAATAAGAAATGCCACCACGGCACCGATAAGACCTAATAGTGTTCCTTCCAAAATAAATGGTGCCCGAATATAACCGTTGGTTGCACCAACATATTTCATAATTCCAATTTCTTTACGTCTGGCAAAAACAGTTAATTTGATCGTATTATAAATAATAAAAATAGAAATTACTGACAGTACAATCAGCACCACTATGCTTAAGGTATTTGTAAATTTATTAAACGTCACCAGCGCTTCTACATACTCTTGTCCGTAGCGGACATATTCGACGCCTTCATCCTTAAATGTCATCGCCAGAGTTTGAATCGCCTCAAGATCATCAGGATCGGTCACCCTTATTATAAAAGATGCCGGCATGGGGTTATTCTCTGAATTATAACCGCTTAATAATGGGGCATAATCTTCCAGGCTCACCGTAAATTTATCCAGAGCTTCCTGGGAGCTTTCAAAACTCACCGATTCAATCAATGCGCTTTCATTGAGTGAATCTTCGATGGTTGTCTTTTGCTCTTCGGTGTAATCCGACTGCAGGAAAACTTTCAGTTCCAGCTTGGATTCAACATCCTTTGTAACTTCTGCAACGTTGATGGTGAGAATTAAAAAGATTCCTAAAATTATGAGGGCGGCAATAACCGATAGTACGGATGCTGCACTCATAAGATTATTTCGTTCAATACTTTTTAGTGTATCCCGGACAACATTACGAGGCATGGTCTTTAGCGAACTAAACTTCATAACCATACCTCCCTGTCGCATCATCAACCGTCAGCATGCCATCTTCAAGAGTAATCACTCTTTTTTTCATCTTATCCACAATTTCACGATCATGGGTTACCACCACCACCGTTGTTCCTCGGCGATTAATTTCTTCTAAAATACAAATGATTTCATAAGAAGTTTCCGGGTCAAGGTTTCCGGTAGGTTCATCACATATGAGAATTGTTGGATTATTGATAATCGCCCGGGCAATAACCACCCGCTGCTGTTCGCCACCGGAAAGTTCATGAGGATAATGATTAATTCGATGGGAAAGGCCGACCATATCCAATGCCAATGGCACCCGTTTCTGAATCTGTTTCTCTGGTTTTCCGATGATTTCCATAGCATATGCTACATTTTCGTAAACGCTTTTATTTTCTAAAAGTCGGAAATCCTGAAAAACAATCCCCATTTTACGCCGCAAATATGGGATTTCTTTTTTTGAAAGATTCGCCACATTATAATTGTTAATATAAATTGATCCTTTTGTGGCTTCAATTTCTCTTAAAAGAAGCTTAATAAAAGTGGACTTTCCGGCACCGCTTCGACCGACAAGGAAAACAAATTCGCCCTTGTCAATGAATAAACTGACATCCTTGAGTGCATCACTCGCATTCTTTTCGTAACCTTTGGTTACATTTTTAAATTCTATCATACTCTACCTTCACTCCTGAGACTCATACCAGTTTTGGTAAAAACGATTATAACATCCTAATCAATCGGTTTTTGTTACATCTTTTTTACATTTTACTGATACATCACTATTATTTTAATTTTAATTTAAGTTTTTTGGATGTATTAAGCTTCTTATGGACCTTATTAAGCCCTATCTTCAGCTATTCTAACATTCTGTAACCTACTGAATTTATTTTAACATACTTTATTAATAATTTCATTAAATAAATTAAATATTTGTAACAAATGTAACTTTATTTCAAACACTCATTAAAAAGAGAAAAAGCTATATTCTCAGCGAATATAGCTTTTTCTCTTTAATATCTTTATTTAAAAATAATTGTATGGACTGACTGGCGAACCGTAAAGACGCATTTCAAAATGCAAATGTGCTCCGGTGGAATCCCCGGTACTTCCGACGGCACCAACTGTTTGACCTGAACCCACAGTTTGTCCGCTGGATACGTTAATACTGCTTAAGTGACCGTAAAGGGCTGAAACACCATTGCCAAGGTCGATGATTACACAATTTCCGTAACCGCCGTTCCAACCAGCAGAGATGACTGTTCCATTCCCAGTTGCCGCAACCGGTGTTCCGGAAGAAGCACCAATATCAACGCCTGAGTGGAATCGGCTATCACCCCAAATGGGATGAATCCGCCATCCAAATGGACTGGTAATCTCACCGTAACAAGGCCATGTATAACCGCTTGAATTACTTGGAGTTGCTGGTGCCGGCGTATTATCACTGCCGCCGGTGTCTGCTGTACCATTGTTATTAGTGTTGTCCGTGCTGCCACCGCTTGTATCATTATTGACAGCTTGTTGCTCTGCTGCAGCTTGCTGAGCGGCAGCCTGTTCTGCGGCGGCGGCCTGCTCTGCATAATACGCCTGCAGCTGCGCTTCAATGTTTGCTGAGGTTTGACTTTCAGCATCTTCTATTGCTTTATATTCGGTGAGAACTGTTTGATTCTGGGCAAGCAGCTGATCTTTTTGAGCTTTAACCGCTTCCTGATCACTTAATGCTTTTTCCTGCTCTGCTATTTTAGCAACCGTTTTTATGCGATCGGATTCAATGCTTTGTTTTTTCTCATCAATAACTTTTTTTGTTTCTTCCAAAGCTTTCAAGGAATCCTTGTCTGCTTCAATAATGTATCGGGACATATCAAGCTTTGTAGCAAAGTCTGAGAAATCAGTGGATGAGAATAAGAATTCCATGATGCTGCCGTTGCCATACATATACATGGTCCGGACACGATCACTCATTGCCCCTTCCTGCTCAAGTCGTTTTGCCTCTGCTATACCCAATTCTTCCTGGGTTTTTGCAATCTTTGCTTCTAAAGCTGAAACCTCTACATTAATCGAATCAATGACTCCACTGATTCTGTTAACCTCATCGTTAACTTTGGTAATTTCTGTTTCAATTCCATTGATGGTATTCTGGGTCATGTCAACCTGATACTTAGCCTCTGTCTGGCGGGCATTGCTTTGTGCTAATTGCTCAGAGAGAGTTGTGGCGCTTACTGGTACCATCGCCAAAGAAAAAACCAACGTTCCTGCAACGATTCCTGAAATTATATTCTGCTTTTTCATTTTTCCTCTATTATCCCCTTAATTTATAAAATTTAGGATGAATTACTACATTATTTTTGTAACAATTGTATTATAGCATAATAAATCCGGTAAATCAAAATTTTATTGTAAAAATATCAAAAATATGTTGCTTTTTCTTTACATTTTATATAAAAAATTAAGAAGCAGTCAGTGAATTCCCACAGCTGCTTCTTAATGGTTCTGGTTATATTAAATTTGACTCTTTAACGTTTCAACCATATCAAGATGTTCCCAGGGAAGATCAATGTCCGTGCGTCCAAAATGACCGTATGCAGCGGTTTGTTTATAAATAGGTGCCCGGAGTCCCAGGTTTTTTATAATTGCGGCGGGACGTAGATCAAAGTTCTTTTCAATAAGTTCGACAATTTTATCCTCAGCGATTTTCCCGGTGCCAAAGGTTTCTACATAGATCGAAACAGGTTTCGCAACCCCAATGGCATATGCAAGTTCAACCTCGCATTTATCCGCCAATCCTGCGGCCACAATATTTTTAGCAACATGTCGTGCAGCATAAGCACCGGAACGATCCACCTTTGTTGGATCTTTTCCGGAAAAAGCGCCGCCGCCGTGACGGCTGTACCCACCGTAAGTATCCACAATGATTTTTCGTCCGGTAAGACCGGCATCACCCTGAGGGCCGCCAATAACAAAACGACCCGTAGGATTTATGAAGTATTTTGTATTCTCATCCAATAATTTCGGATCAATCACAGCCTCAATAACCTTTTCGATCATATCCTTGCGAATGGTTTCCATTGTTACAGCTGCACTGTGTTGGGTCGAAATAACCACGGTGTCAATCCGTGTGGGTATATCGTTATTGTACTCAACCGTCACCTGGGTTTTCCCATCAGGCCGCAAATAATCAACTAAACCCTCTTTCCGAATGTCCGTCAGGCGTTTTGCCAGCTTGTGAGCCAATGATATGGGAAGCGGCATAAACTCTGGGGTTTCGTTGCAGGCATACCCAAACATCATTCCCTGGTCACCTGCCCCGGTCGCCAACTCAATTTCTTTTAACTGACCTTCTTTTGACTCCAGCGCTTCATTAACACCCATTGCAATATCAGAGGATTGTTCGTCAATGGCGGTAAGAACTGCACAGGTATCACAATCAAAGCCGTACTTTGCGCGATCATAACCTATTTCGCGAATGGTTTCCCGGACCAGCCTGGGAATATCAACATAACAATTCGTGGTAATTTCTCCACCAATAAGAACCAGACCCGTTGTTACCATGGTTTCACAGGCAACCCGTGCCATTGGATCCTGATAGAAAATAGCATCCAGGATGGCATCGGAAATCTGATCACAAATTTTATCAGGATGCCCTTCGGTTACTGATTCCGACGTAAATAATTTTTTCATAATTTTTTCTCCTTCTGTAATCTCTGTAATGTCTATTTACCTGATAATAAAGAAAACCTCGTCGATCGACGAGGTTAATGATCTACATTAAATCCCATCATTGCGAAAAAAATTCGCAGGTATTGGCACCATGCTTTCGCTGGTTGCCGGGTTTCATCGGGCCTGTCCCTCCACCACTCTGGATAGGTAAATATTCAATTACTTTTTTTTATCATACACTTGACTACTGGGTTTGTCAAGGGCTCTAATTTTTCTTAAGTTGATTTTATAAAACATCACAGCCTGCGGATGTGATAACCACATCATCTTCAATGCGAATGCCAAACCCAAGCGCTTTCATATAAAGTCCGGGTTCCACCGTCATCACCATTCCCGGTAACAGCACCAAATCTCCCTCGGGTCTGAGATCATGGGTATCCAAACCTAATGGATGACCAATCCCATGGTAGTAAAACTCACTGATATCATTATCTTTTGGCAAAAATCCTGACTCCGAACATTTCTCTAAAAACAGTGTTTTGGTTAATTCCTGAAGTTCTTTCATCACTGCTCCGGGCTTATAGGCTTTTATTAATTCTTTTTGAACCACTGCCACAATGTTGAAGGCTTTTTCCTGAGTTGGTGACATTACCCCATCCACCGCCAATGTCCGACTGATATCGCCACAATAACCGTTGAATCGTGCCCCCAGATCAAAGAGAATCAGTTCTCCCGATTTCGTTTTTGACTGGTTGGATACATAATGCAAGATGGTTGCATTTTCTCCGGTGGCTGCAATGGTTTCAAAGGCCAGTCCATCGGCACCTTCCTTTTTTACTAAGTATTCAAAATAAGCTGCCAACTCGTATTCATACAACCCTGGTTTTAAAGCCAGTGCTACTTCCTCAAAAGCTTTTTTTGTAATAGTACTGGCTTTTTTGATCATTCCAACCTCTTCCGAAGTTTTAATGATTCTCATTTTTGAAAAAATGGGATCCAGATCCTTCAGTTCACTTTTTCTTAAAAATACTTTCAATGCTTCATCGTCGGTTTTAAAGCTTTGGTGTTGGGGAACTTTAAAATCAAAATAAACCGTTTCGAGCATTTCCAGAGGCCCTATTTCTTTAGACATCTTTTTGCTATAGTGTATTTCATTAATCCCGGAAAGCAGCATTGCCTCTGCCATATTTATTTTTTTACCCACCCATTTTTCTTTTTCCAGGTCAGCCTCTTCGATAAACAATTTTTCCGTAATTATTCCCTGACTGTTTTTTATCATCACTAGGACCACTTCCGGTTCGGTAATTCCGGTAAGATAGTAGAAATTATTATTGGTAAAAAACGGATAATTCGCATCCGCCGACATGGCGATTTCTCTTCCTGAATAAATAATGGCCATGCTATTGTTATCCAGGGTCTCGCCTAATTTTATTCGATTATTAATATAAAACGCTTGTGATAACGCCATAATTTTCTCCTTATCCTATTTAAATTCAAACCAAACCGGTTAAATCAGAAATATACCTCCGGCCACTAGACCGGTGACAATAATCCCGGCAGTCGCAGAACCCAGTGCCACTGAAATCATACTGCGTCGGAAATCAAGACCAATCAGGGAGGCGGCCAGACAGCCGGTCCACACTCCGGTTCCCGGCAGGGGAATGGCGACAAAGAGAAAGAGCCCCCAGAATTCGTATTTGGTCAGTTTCTCTGATTTTTTCATGCCCTTGGCAATGATCCATCGCGCCATTTTTCCAAAGACCCTGGTACCTGACATCCATCTCAGGATCGCCGGAATAAAGATTAAAATGAAAGGAGCCGGAATAAGGCTTCCAATGACACCTAACAGATATGCTTGAAAATAGGGCATCTGGTAACCCAGAATTGCCAAAGGAATCGCCCCTCGTAATTCAACAATGGGAATGGCTGAAATAATCATAATTTCAAGCCAATCTGGCAAAAAAGCTAATAAATTGATAATTGCTTCCTTCATATAAAGATAATCTCCTTTTATTCTTCCAATTTAAATGTTAAAATAATGATGACTCATTACTCAAGTTTATATTGTATCCTTCTGGGGTATTTTTGGCAAGTATTGTGTCTGATAATGATGACACAGGAGAAATCACTATGAAAAAAATTCTCGGCTCCCTGCGACGGGGCATTGAAAAATACGACATGATAAAACCCGGCGATTGTATTGCCGTTGGTCTTTCCGGCGGTAAAGACAGCACCGCACTTTTAGTTGCCATGAAACGCTTCCAGAGCTTCTCCCCGGTTCCTTTTGAACTTGAAGGAATTACCCTGGATATGGGCTTCGGGGGAATGGATTTCAGCCCATTAGTGGATTTGTGCGCAAAGCTTGATGTCCCTTACACGATAAAAAAAACAACCATTGGTCCCATTGTTTTTGAAGAACGACAGGAAAAAAGCCCGTGTTCCCTGTGTGCCCGAATGAAGCGTGGTGCACTCCATAACCTGGCCATTGAGCGGGGCTGCCGGACCATTGCACTGGGTCATCATGCTGATGATGCCATTGAAACCTTTTTTCTCAGCCTCTTTTATGAAGGGCGGATTAATACCTTTTCCCCGGTGACCTATCTTGATCGAAAGGATATCACTGTGATCCGCCCCTTAATTTTTGTTAAGGAACGGGATATCCTAAATAACCCCATTATAAAAGAGCTTCCTGTAATCCAAAGCACTTGTCCGGCCAACGGTTTTACCAAACGCGAGGATATAAAAAACATGATTAAGGAACTTCGTAAAACCATGCCGGATATGGATGACCGTGTTTTAGGCGCCATTCAAAACAAAGAACAGCTCAATCTCTGGTTTTAAATAATAATTATCCAAATATGCAATCAAAATTAGAAAGCAGGTATTAAAAATGAACGAAAAAATTCTTGTGGTTGATGATGAAGCGGCCATTGTAGATTTAATAAAATTGGAACTGGAATTTGAAGGTTATCAAGTTGAAACAGCCTATGATGGCATGGAAGCCATGGAAAAGGCCATGGCCACTCAGCCGGATCTGATTATTTTAGATATTATGCTGCCCAAGAAAAATGGCTATGATGTCTGTCGGGAGCTCGCCCCTTTATTAGGCGTTCCGATTATCCTTCTCACTGCCAAAACCGACATTATTGACAAAGTATTGGGTTTAGAGCTGGGCGCCGATGATTTTATCACAAAGCCTTTTGATAATCGGGAACTATTAGCCCGCGTTAAAGCCCATTTAAGACGTTCAAGCATTACGATTGAACCAAAAAAACAGGAAACACTGCTTAAAAATGGGGAACTGAGCATTTATTCAGACGAACGAATGGTTATGCTCAACGATCAGGAAATTCACTTAACCCCAAAAGAATTTGAACTGCTTTTCCTTCTGGCCTCAAATTTGGAACAGGTTTTTCCACGGGATGTACTTTTAGAAAAAATTTGGGGTTATGATTATTATGGCGACACCCGAACCGTTGATATGCATGTTCAAAGGATTCGACGGAAAATTGATACCCTTGGCAACAAGTACATACAAACTGTTTTCGGAATTGGATATAAAATGAGGAAACTCTAATGCAACTAAGCTATCGAAATCGAATGATCATTTACAACATCGTTCTTTTTGCTTTTGCATTTTTGATTATTGTATTTTGCATGTTTCAAGGAACCTCCTACTACTATATCAATCAATCAAAAGACAAGCTGCTGGAAATGACCCAGAATGCCACCCTATATATGGAGCAGGAGCTGAAAAACCCGGAAAATACTGACTCACTGGAAAATCAATTGATTTCCGATGGCCTTTTTTTCAGTAAAAGCATTTCCCAAACAGAAGATAATCGAGTTTTGATTTTTGATTCAAACGGCTTGATTCTAGGAGATTCTGTTGAGCTCAGTGACACTAACACTCTTGTCACTGAGCTCAGTCTTTCCCAGGCTCAGGCAGCGCCAATTTTTACATTGAAATCCATAAACGATGCCAGTATCGTTTATTATGTGGCACCAATAAATATCGATGATCGCATTCTAGGGTACATCGGATTTGTTTATCCTTTGGTCGAAATGGATATCTTTCTACGTATTGCCAGCATCTTACTTTCCATTGGCGGACTACTTGGGCTTTCAATGGTTATTTTAGTGACCGTATCCTACTCAAAACACTTTATTCAGCCCATCAAGGATTTAACAAAAATATCTGGAGAAATAAATAATGGAAATTATAATCTTACCATCCACTACAAACACATGGATGAAATTGGGGAATTGACCCAGGCATTTAATGGGATGATCACCAATATTAATAATGTTATTCTTCAATTGGAATCTGAACGCAAGCGTTTAGCCGGGGTATTGGCTTCCATTGATGATGGTCTTTTGGCCATTGATAAAAACGGTAATATCATTACCTCCAACAGTTATATCAAGACATACTTTAATGTCAGCAATCCTAAAACCATTTATGACTTTGAATATCAATCCTTCCTGCGGGATATCTTTGATAGCCTGAAAAACGGGAAAGCCCACATTTCTGAAGAAATAGACTGCAATGACCGGAACTTACTGCTTATTGGCAGTCCGATCAGAGAAAAGGGTTTTGAAGAAAACTACATGATCATTATTCGAAATATGACCTCTGCCCGTCATATTCAAGAGGAGCAGCGGAAGTTCATCAGCAGTGTCTCCCATGAATTAAGAACTCCCTTAACCACCATTATTGGCTATACGGATATGCTGACACGAAGAAAGGTGGATGATCCTGAAATTGTGAACCGCTCACTCAACACCATCAACCGGGAAGGCCACCGGCTTTTGCGTCTGGTGGATGATTTGCTCAGCGTTAATAAATTTGATAAGGCCGAATTTGATTTTAAGAAAACAAATCTGAATATTGTTCTGCTGCTTTCTGAGGTGGTTGAACAAATGCAAATTAAAGCCAGCCAGTCCGATGTAATGATTAACTACCGCTCTGATGAGTTGCCTGAAGTTCTCGGTGATTATGACCGCCTCCAACAGGTCTTTATTAATATCATTCATAATGCCATTAAATATTCCAACAGCGGTGACATTATTGATGTTATCTCAGCCATTGAAGATGACCATATTGTTGTTTCCATTCGAGATTACGGACCGGGAATTTCTGAAATTGAGCAAAAGCGTATTTTCAATGCTTTTTACCGGGTTGAAGAAGATCGCTCCCGGGGATCTGATGAAGGGGGTTCAGGACTGGGTCTTTATATTGTTAAACAAATTGTTGAAAAGCATGATGGAAAAATTGAAATTGTCAGTCAGGTTGGCGAGGGTACCAATATTATTGTAACAATTCCCATTCTTTCTGTTCTTATTTACGGAGGTGAAGCTGATGAAAAAGTTATTGACTAAATGCATTTCACTCGTCTTTGTTATGCTGATTGCATTGTTTCTCAGCGGTTGCCAAAGTTTGTTTATTCCCAGGAATGTACCGGTGGTGCTTCAGGAAGGGGTTCCATCAAAATCACAATCCACCCCTAAAATAACGATTGATTCCTATCGCATCCTCTGTCCCGGGATTGTTCAGGACATTACTTCAAATGGTAATTCTCTAATTGTTCTGAATGACAAGAACTCTAAAGCCCCATTTAGTATTGATTTCTACAATACCGATACCCAAGAGCTGTCTCCTTTTATAAGTTCTGAAAAGCGTGACCTAACAGCACTTTTTGATACTTCCGACACCGGTATTTACTATGTTGAAAAAATGAATGATCCCCTATCGGGAAAATCTGGAAGCCAACTCTTGTGGGCAGATATCAATAAAGACAGCACTCGAATTATTTCGCTTCCCGAAGAAAATGTTGTCAAGTATTTTGGAATTGGAGAATCCGATCAAGTGGTTTATATCAACAACAATAACAATATTGTTATTGCCGACAATCAAGGCGACCGTCAAGTTTACTCTACCTTCCGGAATTACAATATTCTTTCAGTGGACTTTATGAAAGAGAATAATGCCGTTGCATTCATCGCTTATGATCCGGCAAATGAAGAAAAAACGAACCTTTATTACGCTGAAATAAAAACTGGCACTCTTGAACTTATCCCCAATCTTTTAGCGGAGAACGTCACCAATTTCGATGTTAATGATATCAACAATCAAATTATTTTTGTCGAGAATGCGATGAACAATCAGAATATAAGCATTTGGACAGCTGAAACTGCTACCTCGAAAATAGTCGCAACAGGTAATTTTGGAACGGGAAGCTTTACGCCCAACGGTGAAAAAATAATTTTTACCAAATATTCTCCCAGTTTTAATTCCCAATATCAATCCATCTGGATTATGAATTCAGATGGAGAAAACCCATTACAGATCACGGCACCATTGAAACTTAATTCCCGGGTGATGTGTCATCCTTTCAAACCGAATCTTTATTTTTCAGTTGAAAAAAATGCCGCTGATATCATCTCTGGAAATGACAGCATCCTTTCACAGACTTATCAAGTAAACTATACTATTGAATAATACCGCACAAAAGGAGCTGATCATTAATGACCAGCTCCTTTTGTGTATCATAGTTTTCACCTTAATCCATTGGTTAACGGGTTTATCCATTGAAGATGATTAAACCATTTGCACCCGCCCCTGATACACAACCCCACGCTTGGGATCCACTGAGATCAACTTGCCATGTTCAATGATTTCAAGAGCCTTATCAACAGCAACAATGACAGGGATATCATAATGAAGTCCGGCAATGGCGCCTTCAGAACTTAAACCACTTTCCTCGGTAATAATAGCCGCTGCCAAATGAAGGATGTGACTGATATCATTTGTCAGTGACTTAACGACTAGAATATCACCATCCTTAAATTCATTGGTATTGGCAGCTGTGATAATTTTTGCATAACTGGTGACCGGCCTCTTCCCAATCCCCACACCATAGATAATCGCATTACCAACGGTATGCACTTTAATAATATTGGTATTTCCCTGAACACCCAGTGGCACACCTGCACAGACAATGGCAATATCTCCGCTTTCAACATATTTCTGTTCAACCGCTTTTTTAACAGCATCTAAAATCATACTATCGGTATCCCCAAACGCAGGAGTATAGATACAGTGGACACCCCAAACCAAGGCAAGCCGACGAACCGTTGATACCTTATCGGTTACGGCTATAATGCTGCAATCGGGACGATACTTAGAAATCATCCGTGGTGTGTGGCCTGATGATGTGGCAGCAATAATCGTTTTAGCATTCAGCTGGTCCGCAATCTGGCAGGCACCTTCACTCACCGCATTGGTAATGGTCAATTCTCCATGCTCTGGTTTTTTTCGACGTTCATATTCCTCTGAATTTTCACTTTTAACAACAATATTACACATGGTTTTTACGGATTCAATGGGATAAGACCCTGCCGCTGTTTCTCCGGAAAGCATCACCGCATCGGTACCATCAAATACCGCATTGGCAACGTCGCCAACCTCGGCCCGGGTTGGACGGGGATTACGCATCATCGAGTCCAACATCTGGGTTGCGGTTATAACAGGTTTCCCAATAAGATTGCATTTTCTGATTATGCTTTTTTGGACCAGGGGTACTTCTTCAGCCGGTATTTCTACCCCCAAATCACCGCGGGCAACCATAATCCCATCGGATACAGCAAGAATCCGATCAATTTTTTGAACCCCTTCGCGGTTTTCTATTTTTGAGATAATATGAATTCGGTCACCGCCATTGCGCTCCAACACTTTTCTTATTTCCAGCACATCCTGAGGTTTTCTGACGAAAGACGCGGCAACAAAGTCGACCTTTTGCTTAATTCCAAAAATAATATCTGATCGATCTTTTTCTGTTAAAGCAGGCAGTTCAATCTTCACACCAGGAAGGTTAATGCTTTTCCGGCTTCCAAGGCTTCCTCCGTTTAAAATTTTACAATTAATTTCAGTTCCTTTAGTCTCCTCAACTTCCAGCTGAATGAGACCGTCATCAATGAGAATTCGACTTCCCACAGAAACTTCACCGGGAAGCTTATCATAAGAAATACTAAAACGATTTTCATCACCAGAAATCGTTTCCGTTGTCAGAACAACATTTTTTCCTGCCTCCAGGTTAACCTTACCCTGGGCTAATTCTCCGGTTCTAATTTCCGGTCCTTTGGTATCCAACATAATAGCCACCGGAATTCCCAATTCTTTACGCACTTCTTTTATACGCTGAATTCTTGCCGCATGCTCTTCGTGACTTCCGTGGGAAAAATTCAGCCGGGCAACATTCATTCCATTGAGAATAAGTTCTCTTAATATTTCCTTAGTATCTGCTGCCGGTCCCAGTGTGCAGACAATCTTTGTTTTTTTCATTTTCTACCTCTTTTCTATATTTAAAATTTTATCTCTAAATTAAATGGACAAGACCATTGCGATATCGTAAATGTCCTGACGGAATATTTTCTTCATTTGAATAGCTTCTTCAAGGGGTATCCCTAAATATCCACCTAATCGTTGCACCATCACACTTCCGGTTTCTTTTTTAACGATGGCTTGGATGGCATTATATCCCATAAAACATGCCAAATTCCGGTCCATGTTCGAGGGTGATCCGCCTCTTTGAATGTAACCCAAATTCGTTCCCTTTGTAGTCACCTGGGTAAGTTCTTCTATTTTTACACAATAATCGCGATAATTGCCACAGCCTTCTGCCAACATCACAATACTATGGAGTTTCCCGCGGTCTTTTCCAATCAGGAGTCGCCGGCAAATCCCATCGAGGTCTGTTTCAACCTCTGGCAGAATCAAGGCTTCAGCTCCGCCGGCCAACCCTGAAAATAGAGCAATATCCCCGCATTTTCGACCCATAACCTGAACCACATTGATCCGATTATGGGAGTAGGTAGTATCTCTGATCTTGCTTATGGCATCCAATGCCGTAGTCACTGCGGTATCAAAGCCTATGGTATAATCACTGCAACCCAAATCGTTATCAATGGTTCCGGGAATTCCGATGACACTAACCCCCAATTTCTGCAGAGCTAAAGCACCCATTAGGCTCCCATCACCGCCAATAATAATAAGGTGCTCAATACCATATTCTTCCAGCACTGCGGCGCCCTGCTTGACTCCTGCCTCGGTTGCAAAAAAATCACTGCGTGAGGTTCTGAGAATAGTACCGCCTCGCTGCAAAATATCAGCTACTGAATAAACATTAAGTGGTGAGATATCTTTTTCCAATAAACCGGCATACCCACGATTAATTCCATAGACTTCAATTTTATTGAAAATCGCCGTTCGAACAACAGCGCGAATAGCCGCATTCATTCCCGGTGCATCGCCTCCGCTGGTTAATACTCCAATACGCATTTTTATGTTACCTCCACGTTTTGTTTTCCTAATATTTGGCTTAATTCTAAGATAAGTGCATCATTTATTGTTACCCATAATTCTTTACTGGCACCAAAGCGATTATTCTCTTTTTTAAAAAACAATACCACCGGAACTTTACCCGGGTATTTTATTAAAACAGTTTTCACCAATTTTATCAAGGGCTTCTCGGTTAAATCTGCAAATGTCAGGATTATTTTCTTTTCGTTTTTTTTTATTTCATCATTATTATACTTTCCTTTGGCTTCTTCAACCTGAAATCTTTGAGATTTCTCGGTTGGCTGACCGATCGGATAAATTTGCGAGGCAATCACCGAGGTATTGGATTCCTCATTATAATTGATTCGCCCTTTAATGATGACTGGTTGATCCTGCTTGAGATACCGCCGATAGTCATCATAGGTTTTTGGAAAAACTACCACTTCAATTCGGCCGTATAAGTCCTCAAGAGTCACAAAGCACATCATCTGACCTTTTTTGGTCATCATGGTTTTTAATTCTAAAATCAATCCGCCAATGCTTACCTGTTGCCCGTCTTTGATGCCGGCATCTTTGAGATCTTGATAACTGTCCATGGTATTTGAAAAAAGAGTCACCGTATTTTTC
Source organism: Acetobacterium bakii (assembly GCF_001263355.1). GTDB lineage: Bacteria > Bacillota > Clostridia > Eubacteriales > Eubacteriaceae > Acetobacterium > Acetobacterium bakii. The sequence continues at coordinate 120,788 of NZ_LGYO01000008.1, read as the reverse complement.
AGAAGCTCTTCAAATTTTTCAAGGGGATGTCCGGTAACATAAAGACCCAACACCTCTTTTTCCAAAGCTAAGCGTTCTTCCTTTGAAAAAGGTTCTCTTTTGGGGAAATGCTCTTCTTTCAGTATGGTCATTGCCTGAGAATTTCCAAGGCCGCTCATATCAAGAAGTGACATCTGTCCGGCGATGCGATCCTTTTTCTCCCGTTGAACCTGATCCACTGTCATTTCTGCATTAGCCAGCATTTGTGCTCGGCTGGTGCCGATAAAATCAAAGGCTCCACCTTTAATAAGGCTTTCAATTCCTCGTCTATTCAGAGACTTCAGATCAACGCCTTCACAAAAATCCCGAAGACTTTTGAAATTCCCCTGTTTTTTTCTGGCATCAATGATTGCAGCAATAGCATTTTTTCCGAGCCCCTTGACCGCACCTAATCCAAAACAAATCGAAGTCCCGGAAACACTGAATTTTTCATAGCTGGCATTCACACTTGGCGGCAACACATGGATGCCGATTTTTCGACAATCCTCTATGTATTTCGCTACCTTTTTTTCATCATCCATAATACTGGACATGAGGGCTGCCATAAATTCGGTGGGATAATGACATTTTAACCAGGCTGTTTGATAAGCAATAACAGCGTAGGCCGCAGCATGAGATTTATTAAAGGCGTATTTTGCAAAATCCTTCATTTCTTCGTAAATTTTTTCTGCCACTGCTTCAGAAACACCCCGGCGAATCGCGCCCTCCACCAGAATATTTCCATGTTCATCCACTTCCCCATGGACAAATACATATCCTTCAGCCGCCATCACATCGCCTTTTTTCTTTGACATGGCACGACGGACTAAATCGCTTCGTCCCATGGAAAATCCAGCTACATCCCTAAATATTTGCATAACCTGTTCCTGATAAACCATGCAGCCATAGGTTACATCAAGAATTGGTTCTAAGATCGGATGGTGGTAGGGAATCGATGTTGGATTTTTTTTATTTTCAATGTATCGGGGAATTTGCTCCATTGGTCCCGGACGGTATAAGGAAATTCCCGCAATAATATCCTCAAAATTCTCCGGCTGAAGCTCCTTGATAAATTGCTGCATCCCCCGACTTTCTAGTTGAAACACCCCCAGGGTATCTCCTTTTGACAACATTTCAAAAACGTTGACATCATTCATTTCCAGATCGTCCAGATTGATATTTTTGCCGCTTGAAATCTCGATATTTTCCAATGCATCGCGAATGACTGTGAGGGTTCGTAAACCCAGGAAATCCATTTTCAAAAGGCCAAGATCTTCTAGCAGGCCCATGGGAAATTGAGTAGTAATAATGTCATTATTACGATAAAGCGGGATGTATTCCACCAACGGTAGATCCGAAATAACAACCCCTGCCGCATGAGTGGAAGCATGGCGTGATAATCCTTCTATGGATTGAGCGGTTTTTAACAGCCGTGCTACATTATCATCAGTTTCCGCCATTTTTTTCAGTTCCGGGTTTTCTTCCATGGCACCGGCAATGGTCACATTTGCGCCCGGATGAATGGGTATTTCTTTGGCCACCCGATCCACCGCATTATAGGGCATGTCAAGGGCTCGACCCACATCCCGGATGGCCCCTCGAGCCGCCATGGTTCCAAACGTAATAATCTGAGCAACCCGATCATCACCGTATTTATTCACCACATAATCAATAACTTCCTGACGACGTTCATAGCAAAAATCGACATCAATATCCGGCATTGTGACACGCTCGGGATTGAGAAACCGCTCAAAAATAAGTTGATATTTTAACGGATCCACGGTGGTAATATCCAAACCATAAGCTACGATGCTTCCGGCGGCACTACCTCTGCCAGGTCCCACCATAATATGATGATCCTTGGCATATTTAATAAAATCCCAAACAATCAGGAAATAATCATCAAATCCCATGGAGTGGATGACTTCCAGCTCATATTCCAGTCGCGCCATTATCTCAGGCAATGCTTTCGGATATTTTTTTTCAATGCCCTGCAGACAAAGCATTCTTAAATAATCTTTAGCGTTTTCTCCCATCGGCAATTCAAATATAGGCATGTGATTTTTTTCAAGATCAAAGGTTACCTGACACCGGTTCGCAATTCGATTGGTGTTTTCAATAGCTTCGGGAACATCCACAAACAGCTTTGACATTTCTTCCGGGCTTTTAAGATAAAATTCATTGTTCGGAAAACGCATCCGCTTCTCTTCATGGACGGTTGCCGCTGTTTGTATACATAATAGAATATCATGATTTTCAGAATCTTCTTTTTTTATATAATGAACATCATTGGTTGCCACCAAAGGAATATTATATTTCTTAGAAATTTGAATCATGCGTTCATTCACCAAAGCCTCTTCCCGAAGGCGATGATCCTGAATCTCTAAATAGAAGTTATCTTTACCAAATATTTCCTGATATTCCTGACATAAAAGAGCAGCCGCTTCCATATCATTTTTTAAAATCAGCTTGGGAATCTCTCCGGCAATACATGCCGACAGGCAGATAATACCTTCGCTGTTTTCCCTAAGATAAGCATGATCGACCCTTGGTTTATAATAGAATCCATCAATAAAGCCTTTGGATACTATTTTCATAAGATTTTTATACCCAATATTATTTTCTGCCAACAAAATAAGATGAGCACGGCTTTTATCAAGCTGAGCATCTTTTTGATCCAGACCTCGAGGTGAAATATAGACTTCGCAGCCGATAACAGGATGAATTTTTTCTTTAAGACAGGCTTTATAAAAATCGATTGCACCAAAAAGAACACCGTGATCAGTTAATGCTAAACTATCCATTCCCTGTTCTGCAGCCCCTTTTGCAAGACTATTAATTCGACCAAAGCCATCCAACAAACTATATTCACTATGTACATGCAAGTGTGCAAACTTTTTTTTCATTCATCTACCATTCTGAAGTTTTAAATTGATTCTCTTCTTTAAAAGATTTTTTTTTATTATATCATAATATTTATTAAATGAATAGTATCTTTGTCCCAGTCGGTTAATATTGATCCCAGCACTTGAGATTCCAACCCATGCTTTAAAATAAAAAAAGAAATGACTTCCGTGTGATTCGGAAGTCATTTCCTGGATAAAACATTATCGAAATATTAACGATGAATTTTTGTTTTCAATATACTTCTTTCATTGCTTCTCTGTTTCTTTGCAAGAGTATTTTTCTGCGCCGATACATAAAATAACTTATCATCAATAACACTCCAAATGCTAGAAAAATAAGTTGCATTAAATTCCATTTGATAATTGTTGAATCAATGGATCGTTCTAAAACCCATGTAATATAGTTGTCTGTTAGACCAATGCGTTCTGAGATATTCATAAGTTCAATCGTAATACCCGGAATCAATAAAACAATTGAGCTAACCATCAATGACGATCCTGTCCACCAGAGCGTTCTCATCCGATGATGTTTGTTCATCAGCCAAAGAATGAACACTAAAAGAAGCATTAATCCAGCCAACGTCATTTCCATAAATCTCATTTTACTAAAAACGCTTTGAATCTTTTTATCCATACCAACTTGTTTCAGCAATGCCGGATCAATGATCATCGTATACGTTTCAATGCGTTCTCCCGACATTTTTGCAATTTCATCAACCTGCTTCGCCAGTTCCTGGGTATAGGGTTGATTTCTTTGAGCTGCATAATTTTGGGTATAGCTTTCAAGATTATTTTTAATCGCTGTAGTATCATATCTCAATGTGTAATCATTAATATCGCCTCGCAGAAAGGCAATCATTTCCGATACTGCTGTTTGAGTAAAGTCTTTTATTTCCACATCCTTAACCGATGCAGTAATCACATCGCCAGGAAGATTGGTAAAACGGCCAACTTCTTCTAAACCAAAATCAATTTGATCCCTTAGTTTTTCATAATATGCTGGTATGTTTACATACTCGTAATAAGAAATTGGATTCAAAAGGATAAAATCCAAAAACAAAACAGCCTGGAAAAATATCAATACAATCCCCAGAAAAAACGAAATGATTATTCGAAAAACATCTTTTATATCGATCATCTTACACCCCACCCCACGCATTTTCTGGTCCGCTAATTAATTGACAGCGGACAATATATCGGTCAGGAGCTGCCCCGATAAAATCAAAAGGATAACAGGTTAGAAGCGTTAATACCTCGCCGGGTGTTGATAAAATATATTGTTCATCATAATCCGGAAAAATAACGGAATCCTGCATTTCGTAGACAAATTTTCCGGCAGTGGTATCGAGGGTAACAACATCTCCCGGCACCAACTCTCCTAAACGTGTAAACTGAGTGTTTCGATGGGCACTGATCACCACGTTGGAGCCTTCTCCCGGCAGTGCGGAGCCATAAAAATGGCCAGCACCTTTACTCAGTATTGCTTCAACATCTCCCTGGAAAATGGGTGAGACTACCCCAATTTTATCAATTGTAATTTTTCCAAACTCCTCACCAAAAGAAGGAAATTCTCCCTGTGCGGTAGTTATTGTTTCACCATTATATTCGATACGTTCATCCACTAAAAACATTCTAGCCATCGAAAAAGCAAAATCAATGTAAGGACGACAAGCCACAGTAAAAACAATTAAGGTCGCACATAAAAGAAAAATAGGAGCAATCCATAATGCCCCTACTCTTCGTTTTTTCTTCTTTGGAGAGGACTCGTTGTAACTGTTCGTCTTCTCATTTTTCATAAATTAATTCCCTTGTTTATAATTTCAATAAGTATATTTAATTAATTGCATTTTTTCGATAAACAAACATCCCTGCCCCAAGTGTTATTAAGGCTAAAACAGCTGTCACTGCAAATAGGCTGTTATCAACGCCAGTTTTTGCAACCATGGTTGTGCTTGTTGAGGTTGCTCCTGATGCAGTCCAGGTAACACGTACAGCATTCGCCTGGGCAGTAAAAGATTTTCCGGATACCGGGTCAGAAACTGTAAAAGCAAAGCCGCCATCCGATAAGCGACTTACATCGCTTACTGTAAATCCAGCGGTGGTGCAAGCAGCTTCAAACTGTTTTTCTATTTCCCAAGCCTGAGCTTCGCTTGGTGTACCGGAAATAGCATTGCGTGTCGCAACAGCACTATTAATGTTTATAATAATTGCATCGGCCTGGGTTTGGGTGAGAACCTTGCCGGTATCTCTTAAAAAACTTCCGGTAATACCAGAATAAGTTCCTGAAAGTCCAGAATTTCCAATTGCACTGACTACCTGTTCATTGGGGGTTGCTGCCATTACCGCTGAACCTGATGCGAAAATCATTAATGCAACTAAAATACCGAAAATCTTTACTTTTGAATGTCCCATTTTATTTCTCCTTCTTAAGGCTGAATTTTTATACTCTGATTGTACTACATTATTTAAATTATTGTCAAGAAATTTACTACATTTATAGCCTCAAATAGGTTCTTTCTTCAACTGCTTTTTTTTCGTTTTTTCGTTGAGTACCCGATCCTCTTCATAGGCACTATAATAGGCATAATATCCGCTTCGTTTGTTAATCGGCACCTTGTTTGCCACGATGCCAATAACATTGGCATTGACTTTTGCGAGACTTTCTAGGGAGTACCGGACGCCATCACGGTCACAGTTTCCAATTGCCACCACAAGAATATAACCTTCGGCAACAGAACTAAGAACTGCAGCATCGGTTACCATCCCCACCGGAGGGGCATCCAGAAGAATATAATCAAAATTGTTTTTGAGTTCTGCTACCAGTTCACCCATCCGCCGACTTGCCAAAATTTCCGAAGGATTAGGGGGAATAGGACCTGATGAAATAACAAAAAGGTTTGGTACTTCAGTTTCCTGAATCCCATTGATGACTTCAATCTCTTTGAGCAAAATATTAGTTAAACCTTTATTATTGCTCAATTCAAACTTCTTGTGAATTTTGGGTCGTCTTAAATCGCAATCCAATAGCAGTGTACGCTTTCCGCTTTGGGCTAGAGCCACAGCGTAATTGGAAAGGATGGTGGTTTTTCCACTGCTTTTATTGGTACTCGTAATGGCCAACACCTGTAATTCATTATCAATATCCGAAAATGTAATATTGGTTCGCATATTTCGGAAAGCCTCAGAAATTGGGGACTTCGGCAACCGGAACGTGATAATTGTATCTTGCATTATTTTCCTCCATTTGTATCTAATTCAGAAGTTTCCGGGATAATTGCCACAAGAGGGATATCTTCTATAAGTTTTTTAAGTTCATCAACGGTTTTAATAGTTGTGTTTAATGTTTCCCGAATGAAAATTATAAACACACTAACGACCAGTCCAAGCAATAGAGCAATGGCAATATTCAACTTCACATTAGGTGAAACCGGGGTTTTATTCACCTCGGCAATGTCAACAACCTGTAAATTATTAATTTTCATTAATTCTGATATATTAGTCATAAAGACAGCCGCTGTTTTATTGGCAATAGTTGCCGCTAAAACCGGATCTTTTGATGTAACCGTGATTTGAATCAATTCTGTTTCATTGACGGTTGAGACTGAAACCATCTTTGATAATGCACTATCACTCATATCCAACCCCAAGCCTGAATTGACTTCGGACATAACAGATTTACTCTTTGCAATTTCACTGTAAGTGCCAACCAATTGCTGGTTAATTCTCAGCTCATTAGCCGTATCCGAAACCGAACTGGTATAACCCTCCGGTTTTCCAACAATAAGTGTGGTGCTGCTGCTATACTCCTTGTTGATAAAAAAAATGGTAAAGACCGTAGCCAGTACCATAAATAGCGTGATGACAATTATAATCATTTTCCAATTTTCACTCAATAGTTCAAGTATTTCCTGTAAACTGATTTCTTCCATAAATATCCCTCTCTCCTTAACCTTATTATATTAATCTATTTTTAAATAATAAACTTCTGTTTTTATTATATCGTATATTAAAAATTTGAGCAACTTGTTTTCTTAATGCAACCTCTATTTTTCTAATTAAATTACTGTTCGGTTTTTCCTTATACTTAATGAAGAGAATTTTTTATTCCTATTTGTTAAAATAGTATCATTAATTTTTCTTGTTAATCCTTTACATTTATTCTAATTTATGTTAGTATAACGCCATAGACATTTACATTTTTTCATAAGATCATTAACACTAATTTCATATATTGGCAGGAGTTTTGGAGAGCCGTACTACACCTTTTTACATTAAGTGAATATGTAAATTTGTTAGTATGTGCTTTTTTGTTTTCATTACCATTTTCCTACGATTTTATTATGTTTTACATAATTAAATAAAAAAATAAATAGGGGGTTATACTTATGAAGAAGTATATCTTATCACTGGATGCAGGAACCACAAGTTCAAGAGCGATTTTATTTAACCATGACAGCGAAATCGTTAGTGTTGCACAAAGAGAATTTACGCAAATCTATCCAAAAGCTGGCTGGGTTGAACATGATGCCATGGAAATTTGGGCTACCCAAAGTGGTGTTGTTACTGAAGCCTTAGCAATGGTTGGCGCTACCGCCGACGATATTGCCGCCATTGGAATTACTAATCAACGTGAAACCACTGTCGTTTGGGACAGAAAAACTGGCGAACCTATTTATAATGCAATCGTTTGGCAATGCCGTCGTACCGCCGCTTTCTGTGATGAACTAAAAGCCCGTGGCTTAGAAGACTATGTTAGAGAAAATACCGGTCTGGTAATCGATGCTTATTTCTCAGGAACAAAAATCAACTGGATTCTTAATAATGTTGAAGGCGCACGTGCCAGAGCTGAAAAAGGCGAATTAGCCTTCGGAACCATTGATACCTGGTTAATTTGGAAACTTACCGATGGCAAGGTTCATGTTACCGATTATTCAAATGCTTCCAGAACCATGGCCTTTAACATCAAAACCCTTAAATGGGACGAAAAAATGCTAAAAGAATTGGATATTCCAGCATCCATGCTACCAGAAGTAAGACCTTCTTCAGATGTATATGGAACAACTACCTTATACGGCGGGGAAATCCCAATTGCCGGTGCTGCCGGTGACCAACAGGCTGCTCTTTTCGGACAGGCTTGCTTTGAACCTGGTATGGCTAAAAATACTTATGGAACCGGTTGCTTTATGCTTATGAATACTGGTGAAAAACCTGTGAAATCAAGCTCTGGACTGATCACAACCATTGGTTGGGGATTAGACGGTATTGTTGAATATGCCTTAGAAGGTTCGATCTTTGTTGCCGGTGCCGCTATTCAGTGGTTAAGAGACGAAATGAGACTTGTCGATTCTGCTCCTGATACTGAATACTACTGTAGAAAAGTTGCTGATACCAATGGCGTTTACATGGTACCTGCCTTTGTTGGTCTTGGTGCTCCTCATTGGGATATGTATGCACGTGGTGCCATTCTTGGCTTGACCCGTGGTGCCAACAAAGCCCATATTATCCGGGCCACCGTTGAATCTCTTGCTTATCAGACAAAAGACGTTTTGGATGCAATGGAAAAAGATTCCGGTATTAAACTGGCCGAATTAAAAGTTGATGGCGGTGCTTGTGCCAATAACTTCTTAATGCAATTCCAATCTGATCTTCTTGGTGTGCCAGTTGAACGTCCTTCCATCGTGGAAACTACCGCTATGGGTGCCGCATATTTGGCAGGTTTGGCTGTTAAATTCTGGGATAATAAAGATGCCGTTACACAAGCCTGGAAACTTGACAGAAAATTCGAACCAATGATGGATGCTGATGTTCGCGCTAAACTATACGCCGGCTGGTTAAAAGCAGTGGATTGTGTTAGAGGCTGGGAAGACATCGAATAAGACTTCTACCTATTACAGGAAATCTTTTGGGGTGTTGTTCAGCACCCCAAAAATTTTTGAATTTACTCTTTCCTATTCAAGTGATTGTGTTATAATAAATCAGAACAAATACAATCTTAGGGAGGGGCTTTATGTCAACGAGAAAATGTCTTCTCATGTTTCAGGATAATCCCATTATTGTTGCTGTACGTAATCCCAAGGATATTTACGATGCCATCCAATCCGAATCGCAAATTATTTTTTTGCTTACCGGGAACGTATTTAACCTTAAAAAGATGGTGGAACTTTGCAATAAGTCAGGCAAATACGTCTTTACACACCTGGATCTTATTAAAGGTTATTCTCAGGATAATTATTTTATTAAATATCTTAAAGATGAAATCAATCCTACCGGGGTTATTACAACAAAAAATAATATTATTACGCGTGCCAAGCAGGAAAATCTTTTGACAATTCAACGTTTGTTTTTATTGGATTCTTCGGCCATGGATATTTCCATCAACTCTGCACGGAAGATAAAACCCGATGCAATTGAAATTCTTCCAGGTTTAGTCCCAAAACTAATTAAAAACGTTAAAAAAGAGATCAATATTCCGATTGTCACCGGTGGTTTTATTGAAACTGTTGAAGAGGTTCGCTCTTGCCTTGCTGCTGGCGCAATATCAGTCAGCACATCTCACAAACCACTGTGGGATAGTATCCCGCTTATTAAAAAAGAGCAACAAACATTGCTTGAAAAATAAGCCACAATTTAATATAAGGCAAAGGAGAGCCACACCGTTTTTTTAAATAAAATCATTATTTAAAAAAATTGTGTGGTTTTTATTTTTACGAGTTCCAAGGAGGAATTTATTATGTATGATATCGCTATTATCGGAGCAGGCGTTGCCGGTTCCCACATTGCCCGAGAATTATCTCGGTATTTATTAGATGTTGTTTTATTAGACGGGGAAAATGATGTTGGCAATCAAATCTCGATGGCCAATTCTGCCATTGTTCATGCAGGCTTCGACGCCCCATCCTATAAATTAAAAGGAAAATTCAATGCTGCCGGAAACATTATGTATGAAAAAATTTGCGAGGATTTGGATGTCCCCTTCAAACGTTGCGGTTCACTGGTTGTGGCCCATGATGAGTACGAAATGGCGACCATTCATGAGTTGTATAAAAATGGCCTGATCAATGGCGTTCCAGGCATGAAAATATTGTTTAAAGAGGAAGTCCATGCCATGGAGCCTAACTTAAACGAGGATATTTGCGGGGCCCTTTATGCGCCATCTGCCGGAGTTGTTTCCCCCTTTGAACTCTGTACCAATGCAGTAGAAAATGCCGTGGATAATGGGGTAACGCTTAAACTTAACCATATGGTCAGTGATATTGAAAAGGTTGGAAATCACTTTAAAATCACAACCCAAAAGGGCATCATTGAAGCAAAATTTGTAATCAATGCTGCCGGTGTCTATGCCGATGATATTTATGAAATGGTTGGCGAACCCTATTTCCAATTGCTTGCCCGAAAAGGAAATTATTTTATTTTCGATAAGGAAGCCGGTAATTTAGTCAATAGTGTTATCTTTCCATGTCCATCAAAAAAAGGGAAAGGAATTTTGGTTGCCCCAACCGTACACGGTAACCTGTTAATCGGCCCGGATGCGGAACCTACTGAAAAAGGTGATATCTCAACCACCGCTGATCGTTTGGACTATGTTAAACAAAACGCCTTGAAAAACTGTCCATCCCTGCCATTTAATAAAATCATCCGTTCCTATGCTGGTCTGAGAAATACACCGGTAAAGGATACCTTTACCACCACAGACGGTGACTTTATTATTGAAGAATCACCTGTTAAAGGTTTTATTAATGTAGCCGGTTATGAATCGCCGGGCTTAACCTCAATACCAGCTGTGGCTCATTACGTGGTTGAACAGCTCATTAAACCGATGATTCCTGATATTAAAGAAAATCATGACTTTAATCCCAAAGTTCGTCCTCACATTCGTTTTGATGAGCTTAGCGAAGAAGAAAAAATAGCGATCATCAAAAAAAATCCCAAACATGGCAAGGTAATTTGTCGCTGTGAAACCATTACCGAAGGGGAAATTCTGGATGTCATCCATCGCAGTGTGGGTGCCCGAACGGTGAAAGCTGTTAAAAAACGTTGTCGTGCGGGTACCGGACGCTGTCAGGGTGGTTTTTGCGGACCTCGTGTGGTTGAAATTCTCGCTCGTGAACTTAATTGTTCTTTGGATGAAATAATGTATGATCAACAAGATTCTGGCTACATTCTTTCTGGAAAAACGAAATCAGCTAAGGAGGAGGTATAGTCATGATTTATGATGTTGTTATATTAGGAGGCGGACCAGCTGGTTTGGCTGCCGCTGCTGAAGCAAAGAAACAAGGCGCAGAGAACGTTTTGATTCTTGAGCGTGACCGTGAACTGGGGGGAATCCTGAACCAATGTATTCACAATGGTTTTGGTCTCCATACCTTTAATGAGGAATTAACCGGACCTGAATACGCCGAGCGTCATATTAATGAAATCGTTGAATTGGGTATTCCCTATCTCTTGAACACCATGGTTTTAGATATGGTCGAACACGGCGATCTTAAGGTAATCCATGTCATCAATGAAAACGACGGCTACATGGCCATTGAGTCTAAAGCCGTTATTCTTACCATGGGTTGTCGGGAACGGACTTCTGGAGCCATTGGCATACCGGGTTATCGGCCTTCCGGCGTCTTCACTGCCGGTACTGCCCAGCGATTTATTAATATGGAAGGCTACATGTGCGGCAAAGAAGTGGTAATACTGGGATCCGGTGATATCGGTCTGATAATGGCCCGGCGCATGACATTGGAAGGTGCCCATGTTCAGGCCGTATGTGAACTCATGCCTTATTCAAATGGTTTAGTCCGAAACATTGTCCAATGTTTGGATGATTATGATATTCCCCTGAAATTAAGCCAAACCATTACCTTTATCCATGGTAAAGACCGGGTCGAAGGCGTCACCATTGCCAAGGTCGATGAACGGCTTAAAGCCATTCCCGGAACCGAAGAATTCATTCCCTGTGATACCCTGCTTCTTTCCGTGGGATTGATTCCGGAAAATGAAATCACCCGTCATGCCGGGGTTGAGATGGATCCTAGAACCAGTGGTTCCGTGGTTGGCGAACTTCGTCAAACCTCAATGCCTGGTGTTTTCGCCTGCGGCAACGTCGTTCATGTCCATGATCTTGTGGATTTTGTTAGTCAGGAAGCAGTTCTTGCAGGCAAAGGGGCGGCAAAATACCTTAAGGGCCAGTTGAATGCCGACGTTGACTTTACTACCGTTAATGGCGACGGCATTGGTTATGTGGTTCCCCAAAAAGTAGCTATAAAAAATGTGGACGACAGTGTTACCTTCTATATGCGTGTCCGTCAGGTATTTAAAGATAAGGTTGTCAATGCCTATATTGGTGATACCATTATTGCCACAAAAAAAGAAAAGAAATTTTTGCCTGCTGAAATGGTAAATTTTAAAATTACCAAAGATATTTTAGCAGAATATCCCAGCGGAGAAATCCGTTTTGTCGTAGAGGAGGCAAAGAAATGAAAAAAAATATGACTTGTATCGTTTGCCCCGTCGGTTGTCAGATGACCGTAGAGGAAAAAAATGATGGTACCTATGACGTCACCGGCAATACCTGCAAACGCGGTCCTAAATATGCGGTTGCCGAAATGACCAACCCCACCCGGGTTGTTCCCACCACGGTGGTTATTAAAAATGCCATGCTTCCGCGACTGCCGGTTAAAACGGCTCAACCGATTCCAAAGGGACAGATTTTTGATGCAATGGCTGTTATTAATCAGGTTGTTGTACAAGCCCCGGTTAAAACAGGTGATGTTGTCTTGAAAAACCTTTTAGGTCTTGGAATTGATGTTGTTGCCACACGAACCATGAATAAATTCTAACTCCTGATTTTAAGTCACGGTGCATAGCGAAAGCTATGCACCGTGACTTTTTTATTTACATCCAAAAAATCACTAATAATACATAGAAAAATATTTATTTGTTACAAAAATAATGTTGTAATTTTCCAGCAATTTGAGATAATTAAGTGGCATGAAAATTCACTGAATAAAGGTGTTCTATGAAATATAATAATAAAAACTTCCCACCTTCGGTTATCATTGCCATTATCCTTATTCCGGCAATTATCATTGGAAGCGTGTTTTTCATTTACTTTAAAAAAATTTCCGATAAAAATGCAGTAATAGCATCCGGGATTAACGCCTTGTATACATTGCAATCCCGGGATGTTTTATCAATGGAAGAGGAAATCGATTTTATGAAGCGTAAAGCCGTAGATGCAGATAATTACCCGGTGCTTTTTGAATCATCTGTTGTTCTAGGCGATTCGATTGCTGAGGGCCTTGGCCTTTATGGTTATTTAAAGCCGTCTTCACTTATTGGGCTACTTGGAAAATCCACTGCCACCAGCATCGAAGATGTTCCAAAACTTGTGGATTTAGCTCCCCGCAATGTCTTCATTGAGCTGGGGCTCAATGATCTCAGCGCCCCGAATCACGATCTTAATTCATTTATCACTTCCTACGATAATCTCATCGATGCCATTAAACTGCAATTGCCCAATACTCAAGTTTATATTTGCAGTATTTTCCCCGTCACCGAAGAAGTCCTTCTGGATCGACCGGAATTCGCCCAAATTGAAGCCTACAATGCTGCCTTAGTTGAGTTGGCTAAACGAAAAAACATTCATTATCTGGATACCTATACCTTATTAAAAACAAACCCCCAATATTATGCCGAGGATGGCATCCATATGTTATCGGGATTTTATCCGATATGGTTGGACACCCTTGTTAATAAAAGCGTTCTCGTCAAATTACTATAGAATTGGAAAGTGATCATGAAAAAATTTGGATTAATGATACTTATTATACTGTTGGCTCTTCCTCTTTTTGGCTGCAGCCAGAATACGTCCCCGGCTCTGTCGGATGTGGAAGCTGATCTTATTGCTTCCGGGGAAACTCAGGGAATGATCAAAGCTGATGGAAAAGCTCTGAAACGCTTTTATGGACTGAATATCAGCGATTTTGAAGAAGTTGCTGTTTATTCGCCTTCAAACTATATGGATGTATCAGAAATGCTGATCATTAAATCTAAGGACGTTGCACAACTGGATCTCATCGAAATTGCTATTGACACCCGGGTTGCCAAACAACTTGAAAGTTTCAGCGGTTATGGCCCTGAACAGTGTGCCCTTCTTGAAAATTACGAAATCAAAATTATTGGCAACACACTTTTTTACTGCGTCTCTCCGGATGCAGCAAATCTAAAAAACACCTTCAAAAAAAGCATGAAAAATTAACTCACCAAGGAGCTCCAATGGTATTTAGCAGTATTTTATTTTTATTCACTTTTCTCCCTCTCGTTTTAGTTTTTTATTATGTTTCTCCTAAAACCCTGAGGAATGCACTGCTTCTTTTGGCAAGCCTATTTTTTTATGCCTGGGGAGAGCCAGTGTATGTTTTTTTAATGTTGTTCACCATTCTTTTCGATTATTTCATGGGTTTGTTCATGGATGCCCAAAGGGGAAGAAAACGAAAAATAATATTTATTGTCACCCTGATTGTAAATCTTGGCTTTCTGTTCTTTTTTAAATATTATGGGTTTCTTATTGAAACGATTAACCAAATTTTTTCAATTGCAATTCCCTATGAGACCTTAGCTCTACCCATTGGCATCTCTTTTTATACCTTTCAAATCCTTTCCTATGTCATTGATCTTTATCTTAAAAAGGTACAGTCACAAAAGAATATTATTTCCTTCGGTTTATATGTCACCATGTTTCCCCAGCTCATTGCGGGACCCATTGTTCGTTATTCTGACATTAATGCTCAGCTCTCCAGCCGAACCGTGGATCAGGAAAAGTTCGGACTCGGTGTGGAGCGTTTCATCCAGGGTCTTGGAAAAAAAGTCCTGCTGGCAAATAATATTGGCTACGTCTGGACCATGATACAGGGAATGGGTACCAGTGAATTGTCGGTTTTGACCGCCTGGATTGGTATTATTGCCTTTACTTTCCAGATTTATTTTGATTTTAGCGGTTATTCCGATATGGCCATTGGCCTGGGTAAAATGTTTGGTTTTGATTTTATGGAAAACTTCAATTACCCCTATATTTCCAAAAGTGTTTCCGAATTCTGGCGGCGGTGGCATATTTCCCTGGGCACATGGTTCAAAGAATATTTATATATCCCTTTGGGTGGCAATCGTGTCCCTATTCCCCGTCTTTTTATCAACCTCTGTATTGTTTGGTTGCTTACCGGGCTTTGGCATGGCGCCAGCTGGAATTTTGTGATCTGGGGTGGGTACTATGGTCTTATCCTTTTCTTTGAAAAGGTCTTTTTCCAAAAATACCTGGAGATGGCTCCAAATTTTCTTCAGCATATTTATACGATGATTCTAGTCATCATTGGCTGGGTATTTTTTGCCAGTCCGGATATGAGTTATGCGCTTGATTATATTCGCATCTTATTTTTTAGTGCTCAGCATACTTTGGTCGATAGCACTGCCATTTATTATCTGGGTACAAATGCCTTATTATTCCTATTATGTATCGTTTGTTCAACCCCAATTATAAAAATCACATTCAAAAAACTGATCCATACCGAAAAGAGCTGGATTGTTCCTTTGGCCCTGAGTCTCAATGGCATCATTATTCTTTTATCCATTGCATACCTCGTCACTGAAACCTACAATCCCTTTCTATATTTTAGATTTTAAGGTGAATTATTATGCGTAATCAAAAAAAAAGATCGTCTCATCAAAAACATACCTCTTCTCAATTTTATTATAAATATTTAAACTTTCTAGGTTTACTATTTATGAGTATTTTGTTGATCATTCCTCTGGTTTCTCTGGTATTGCCGGATGTTCAATTTTCTCCTGACGAAAATCGGATCCTCACCCAATTCCCAAAATTTTCGGTGGATAACTTTATCGATGGCCGTTATATGAAAAAGGCAGAAAAATACACGGCTGATCAGCTTGTTGGCCGGACCTCATGGATTAAAACAAAAACCAATATAGATCGCTTACTGCAAAAAAACATTTCCAATGGAATTTATCTCGGAACAGAGGGTACCCTCATCGAGAATTTTAATCCCTTACCCACAGAAGATCTCAATAGAACACAGGCTGCCATCAATGCTTTTTACGAAAATCATCCTGACCTTAAAACTTACTTTATGGTGGCTCCCAATGCCATCAGCATCTACTCTGACAAGCTCCCTGCCAATGCCCCGGTCATTAATCAGAAGAGCAGTATTTTGGCCTTCACATCAGGTTTAAACAGCGGCATCACCATTCTTGATCCCAGCTCAATTCTCGAGGTAAATAAGGCTTCCGCTCTTTATTATAAAACCGATCATCACTGGACCACCCTTGGCGCCTGGCTGGCCTTTCAAGGCGTTGCCGAAGCCATGGAGATCAAACCCAATCTTGATGCCTACACAGTTTATCCGGTGACCTATGATTTTTCAGGCGCCCTTGTCTCCAAAAGCGGTTATTCCCTTAAAAACAAAGATTCAATTGAGGTTTACCTTCCCAAAAGCGAAGATGATTATTCAGTAGTTACCTACGTTGAAAATCAAAAAAAATCACCTTCTCTTTATAATTCCGAGCAGCTTACCGGAAAGGATAAATATGGAGTATTTCTCGACGGGAACCATCCCCTGGTTACCATTAAAAACCACGTAAATAATAACCGAAATTTACTGATAATAAAGGATTCCTATGCCAATGCCTTTATTCCGTTTCTCACCCCTTATTTCAGCGAAATCACCGTTCTTGACCCACGCTATTATTTTGATTCTCTGGAGAATCTTATTTTAGAATCTGAAATCACCGATATTCTCTATCTATATAACGCCAACACTTTTTTCCGAGATACCAGCCTTGAGTCCGTTTTAAATGATGTGTAAAATAAATAAAGACTGTGCCAAGGGACTTCTCCTTACCACAGTCTTTTTATATTTTTTAATTAAATATTATTTTTATTGCTTTATGAATTTTATTATCATCTTCCTATATCACGAAAGGGGTATGGCCAAGATATTTTCCCCATAACTTAATCAGATCACTGATGATTCGTATTCCCACCGAGGAAATAAAAACCACCTCTGTTTTTTCCACTGGTCCAAACCAGGGATTCATCACTGCAAAGTCATTCACACAGCTTACCTCATAATTCCCGGAATTGGTTCGAACAAAACCTTTGATTCGATGGGCTGAAAATTTAATTTCATGGAGAAATCCGCTAAATTTTTGGAAATCAACTATTTCGTGGGTTTTTAGTATTTTGGTTACCAGTCTGGATTCCCATGTGTTTCCAGTTGGTTCATTCATGGCTTTTCCAACCGTCATATTTTTGACCATAAATTGAATGGGAGCTTCACAAAAAATAGCTCTGTAAATTTCAACATTATGGTTGATCGCTCTAATTTTTTTCTCGATTATCCCGAGTATTTCCGGTGTTTGAAGATCAGTCTTATTGATAATCACTGCACTGGCATAAAAAATCTGTTTTTCAAGTGCTAAAATTACATCAAATTGCCTGAGAAAGTAAAGACCGTCTACGATACAAATGGAACCGGCATAATCATAGGCTTTTGCGGCTAATTTGGTGACGGTTTCAAGAATAGTACCCATATTTGAAGGATCAGCCACGCCCGAGGATTCCACAAAAACAATTTCCAGGTCATAGCTTAAAAACTCGGCCAGCCCTTTAATGAAGTTTTCTTTAAGACAGGCACAAAATATGGAACCGTTAGTAAGTTCGATCAGATCGAAGTTTCCTCCTTTAATCAGTTTTCCATCGATGCTTGTTTCCCCGAATTCGTTCATCAGAACCCCTATTTTAGTGCCCTCATAGGTCTTTAAAAGATTGGTTAACAATGTGGTTTTTCCTGATCCCAAAAACCCGGTGAGTAAGATAAGCTTCATATTCTGGCCTCCTTATACAAAAAAACGGGAGCGCTCTGTGCTCCCAGATATTTTGACAAAAACGATTGTTTAATTTATAAATATTTTCCGACTACTTCAAGCAATTCCTGTTTTCCTGGTATTATCGAAGACCATTGGAGCTTACCGTTAATGTAAGTGGACGGCAAATGCTCAACGCCCATTTTCTTAACCCGGGCAATATCATTTTTATT
This sequence comes from Acetobacterium bakii, assembly GCF_001263355.1. Classification (GTDB taxonomy): domain Bacteria; phylum Bacillota; class Clostridia; order Eubacteriales; family Eubacteriaceae; genus Acetobacterium; species Acetobacterium bakii. The sequence goes on along the minus strand of NZ_LGYO01000008.1, from coordinate 102,763 downwards.
GGTATACTTGTATTCCTCAATATCCACCTTATCCCCAAATTCGTCTTTTGCCAGCATAATGCCTTTAACCATATAGGTGCAAGCCGCACAGGTTGCAGAATCCAAAGTGAAGATTTCAATAAAGGGTTTATCCAAATTTTCGTAATCCGGAAGATCAATTTGAATGTTTTCATCCACAGCTTCATAATTTTCAATCATCTTACGAACACTGTCCGTTTGTTTGATGGCTTGAACCGTTGCCACAGTATTATCAATGGGCACATAATAAGGCATATCACACCCCGGGCTTACAATTAAGTTATGATGATCAATATTATCCAACATATCAACGATAAATTTCATATTATCCTGTTGATTACCAAAGAGCATAGTAGTAGTTAATGGAATATTCCCTTCTATGGTAATGTTATACTTGTCAGTAATTTTTTTAGCATCAACGAGATTAACATTTTCATCGACTGAAATGCCATCTGGATTTGTGCGACACATGACGTCCATTTGAACCGTAGCATCACCACACACAAAGAACGAACTCAAAGCACCTTTATTTCTGATGAAATCAAACGCTGCCTGAAACGGTTCCAGAAATAATGCTTCAATGGATTTAGGTGAAATTTGACTGATAAGTGGATCAACTAAAGCAATAATATCCATACCTGCATCAATATAATATTCTGACATGGCATTACATACTTCCACGCAGAAACCAACCAATTCCTTGACATACTCAGGATACATAATAATATCCATAAAGAATTCACTCCCCCGAATATGCGAAGCCAAAGTTACCGGACCGCAAATTAGTCCATACAGAGCAGTATCATCTCCAACGGCGGCTTTTAAACGTTTCATAACATCCACAACCATGGGAATACGTCCATCGGTTATTTTTGGAATCTTACATTTACATGGAACCTTTAATTCCCCGGCAAAGGGGTGTGTCATCACTGACGGTGGATTATCTTCCGCCCATAAAAGTTCACAACCTAAAATTTCAGCTTCTATTTGAAGGTCAAATATTACCGGCATCCCATCCGGTGTATAAAGTTTATGAACTTCCATAAGCGAATCAAACAGCTTATCCCCATCGGTTAGCACTTCTCTGGCCGTGAATCCTTTTAAAAATCCTGCATGAACACCGCTAAAGGGTACCCATGCAACCTCATCTACTTTTTCATGTCTTAGCGTTTTCAATATTAAATCTTTACCCATTTTTTCTCCTTTTATTATATGCTTACTTATATTTTTAAATCGTTTTATCTTTTATTACTTGTGAATATGGACTGAATTTCCTGAGAAAAAATATCAGAGTCGGAGGACCTGCTAACCAAAATAACCGAAATCAGCATCAGTATTGCGCCTCCAACGGTATTTCCGTTCCAGGGCTCATGAAACAGAACAATTCCTAAGATCAGAGTTACCACTGCTTCAAATGCAATAATTAATGAGGTTTGTGTTGGCCCAATTATTTTAACGGCAAAGGTCACCATCCGGAGCACAAAAATTGTAATCCCTCCCAAAACTGCAGTTACTACAATGGCTTTCGGAGAAATCATAAAAGAATTAAGATTTCCACTGATCAATAATCCCTGAAGTCCAAAGATCAATGCACTGATTCCACCAAGATAAAAAACGGTTACCGAATTTTCCAGTTTTTGTAGACTACTTTTTTGAAGGCTTACAAGATAGATACCATAGGTTAATCCCGCCCCCAAAGCCAAAATACTACCAATATTCATGAGGTTAAAATCAAAGTTCATAAGACAGATGATTCCTAAAATTGCAATGACTAATGCTGTAATTTTAAATTTATTGGGTTTTTCTTTGAACACCAATCCCATAATCAGTACCACAAAAAAGGGATAGGAAAAGTAAAGCATTGTTGCCAGGCCCATTGACATAAAGTTAAACGACTGAGCTAGTAAGAAGGTCGCACCGCCGTATCCGAAAACCGAGAAGATAATCAATTCAACCATTTGTCGTTTGGTCAGTTTGATTCTTTCTTTTTTACTCATAAAGGATAAGCCCAGAAAAGCGAAAACAAAAGCGTAACGATAAAATAAAATTGTTGTTGGGCTGAAGCCATCCAACATCAGCGCTTTTGTCAAAACTGGAATGGTTCCGGCCGCTAATGCAGCGCTAATGGCAGCAATAATTCCTGGTGACATAATCTGCTCCTTTGTCTTTTTATTTGATTGTCTAAAAAAAGGCACCTCCTAATGCTGAGTGCCATGTTTATAAATTATACAACAAATAAAACTTTTTTTGGGGGTGTCCCTGGCAATCAATCCAGAATACCAAGAACCTTATAATAGTTGGTTCCCATTGTCAGTCGAGTGATACTGGCTATTAAAGGAAACAGAGTCTGGCTATTTATTTTTCAACAGCAGTTACAGCCGCTAATTGTCTGGCAGCATCAACCGCCCCGGAAGCATCTGATGCATAAATTGCACCGATTTTTTCGCAGTACCCCGATGTCAGGGGTGCTCCGCCAACAAGATATTGAACGTTAAGTCCTTCAGCTTCACAGGCTTTGATAACTTCTTGCATATAGGTCATTGTGGTTGTTAACATGGCGGACATACCGACAATATCAGCATTGTTTTCTTTAACCGCTGCAACGAATTGCTCGATTTTGGCATCGATACCTACATCAATAACTTTGAATCCCGCACTTTCAAGCATCATAACCACAAGGTTTTTACCAATATCATGAAGATCGCCCTTAACGGTGCCAATTACAACGGTTCCCAGGCTTGGCATATCCTTATCGGCAATAAGTGGTTTTACAATGGCCATACCGGCATTCATGGCCCGCGCTGCCATTAATACTTCAGGAACAAACATTTCACCATTTTTAAATTTTTCGCCAACCACGTTCATGCCGCCCAGTAAGCCTTCATTGATTATGGCTATGGGATCTGCTTTGGCAGCAACCAATAGATTGACGTTTTCCACAATACTTGATTCGTTGCCGTCAATAACAAATTGACCTAAATCTGTAATCTTTATCATTTCTTTTCTCCTTCTGATAGTTAATTTATTTAATTTCAGCTAAAAGTTTTTCAAGATCAGCTGCTTCTTTATCTGCAATTACATAGGTATGAACAGCATCATCCGGGAATGAACCATTTCGCACTTCTTCGCAAAATCCGGTGAATCCTTTTAGTAATTCTGCCCCAACGTTGGCGTATTTTTTAACAAATTTAGGAGTGAAGTCATCATAATATCCAACCATATCCGCATAAATTAATAATTGACCATCGGTAAACGATCCTGCGCCAATGCCTAAAACAGGGATGCTTAGTCTTTCAGTAATGGCTTTTCCAACAACGGCCGGTACACCTTCAACGAGTATAAATGCAGCGCCGGCAGCTTCAATTGCTAGTGCTTGTCTTAGTAGTTCCATAGCAGCTCCGGCACTTTTTCCCTGGGCTTTGTAACCACCCATTTGTGCTGCAAATTGTGGTGTTAAACCAATATGACCCATAACCAGAATTCCAATATCGGCGATGGCTTTAATTCTGGCAACGACGGAATCAGTACCGCCTTCTAATTTAATGGCGTCAACCAGTGACTCCTTTGTAAAACGTCCGGCATTAAACACTGCTTCTTCATCGGAGATCTGGTAAGACATGTAAGGCATATCACCGATAATAAAGGTATTCGGAGCCCCTCGTCTGACTGCTGAAGAATGAGAGATCATATCTTCCATTGTAACGGGATAAGTTGTTTCGTGGCCTAAAGTTACCATGCCCAGTGAATCTCCCACCAGAATCATGTCAACCCCTGCCCGTTCTTCATACTTGGCGGTTAAGTAATCATAACCGGTAATGTAAACAATTTTTTCCTTCTTTTCTACCATTTCTCTAAAATTAATAATGCTTTTTTTCATAATATTCTCCTTTAATTTTCCTATTTTGTTTTTTACTTCAGGTGGTCTTCCTGGGAAAACCGTCCACGGTCACACTCTTAAAATTAAGAGTGTGTACCATTGAAAGTTTTATCTAAAGGGATGATTTATTTGGTTTTTCCGGTTCTTAAATACTCATTAAGTTCTTCTTTTGTCATGTTGTCAATGCCGATGTATTCCAGCGTATAGCCATTGGCAGTCAGGTCTCTTCCTAAAATGGCACATGCCAGGCTGATCATGGAATCAACAACAGGTGTTTTAACACCATAAACATCGCCGAGTTGTTGGTAAACATAACATCCCACCGGAATATCTTCGGTGATGTAGCGGTTTTCCATAGTAAATGGTCCAGTCCCATATTGGATCGGATCTTGTTTGTCAAAGGGGATTAAATAATCAAGTCCCATATATTCTTGTCCCAAGACATTTTCACGAGAGAAGAAATGTTCTTTTTCATAAGGTTGGATACCTACGCCGATTGTATCTGCCAGTGAACATTCTTCCTGATAGAAGGTGTATTGAACCTGGGATATTGAAGGACAATAGGCATGGGAATAGATGGAAAATTGATATTTATCATCGCCAAAGATGGTGCCAAAGTTTTCCATGGTTGATACCCCAAGAATAGCGCCTGGGCAGTGAAGTACTGGATTGACATTGGAGAATCCGGTATCCAGAACGGTGTCTCCGGCAACAGCGCCTTCGCCTTCGGTGACGGCATCCATTGATGGTAGATATTTTGAACTTTCGATAAACGCTTCAGTATCGGTAGCAGGCATTGCTGCACCACGAAGGGTAATGGCCCGGTAGTACACTCTGATTTTGTGAGTGATCACGCCGCCTGGCATATCCACACGGCTGCCATAGGTAGAACTTGACCAACCACCGATGATGACTTTCTTGGTGCATCCGGCTTCACGCATCATTTTGCGAAAGATCAAGGTACCAAAGTTGTCTGGGAAAATATGAATCACTTGTCCGTCTTCCAGACAAGGAATTAATTTTTCAAAAAAGGGTTTGTGTCCAAAGGTTGGTGTTGCAATAACGATAATTCCTGCACCTTTTACAGCTTCGGCAACATCAGTGGTGACTTTTTCCATTTTGGCAAAGCCTTCACGTTCAAATCCATAAAGATTGACTTGTTCTCCGTAAAATTTAATCCCAACTTTTTCAACGTTTTTTAATGTTTTTTCTGCAAAGGGTGCAAAGTCACAAATTCTAACCTTTGCACCTCCTAATGCACAATCTCCGGCAATCGCTTTACCAACTGCACCTGCGCCTAAAACTGCAATAGGCATGTCTTTTAAATAACTCATATCTGCCATGTTTCTTCTCCTTTTAATTCTTCTCAGTTTAAATTAACTGATTAATAATCTTCTTGGGGTTATTTAAAGCAAAGTTCGTGCCAAAAGCTAGGAAATACAATAATATTTAAAAAATGTGCATTCCATAGGCTTTTACGAACTTTTATTTTTGTATTTCTTTTTTACTAAAAATGAAAGTGCAAGATTTTATGCATGTAAAGGTTTCACATCCCTGCTTTCATCGGATATTTTCAAAAAATGTCTGGATGTAAGCGATTTCTTCAGGGTGCCATATTTTTTTGCACGTTGTTTATTTTTTGCACTCCAACACCATATACCATTAAAATATACCAAATTTCAAGTCTAATAATTTGTTCCCAATTAAAAGCTGCACATCATATAGTCCTCTGACCATTAACTAATCTTGTTTCCTTACTAATTATTTATCTGGGATAACTATTCTAAAATCTGCATCTAGTGGCCATAAAACATTCCTCCTAAATGAGCCATGACAATAGATTTCTGAACATCTTAGCGTTTGTCAAAAAATTAAAAAGGCATTGCAATTTAAATTGCAATGCCTTTTTGAACTGATTATTTCTTTTTATTGTTTTTGCCAAAAGTAAACCAGCTTTTATGAATCTTTGGATCAGCCAGTTCTGCTGCGGCGTCAGCTGCTGCTGCCATTGCTTCTGATTCCATAAAGTCAGCAAACTCGACATCGTCGCGTTTGTGTTTTCCTTTGAATAAATGAACAAGGAAACCAACCATCATTGCCAATTCGATGAATAAAATCGGGAAACCGGCAATAGTCTTTACGATTTTAATGCCATCAATTCCGCCGCTGATAACAAATACTAAAGATATTACACCAATGAAAACGCCCCAAAACACTTTAATTGGAAGTGGCGCTTCTTTAACACCCTTTGATTGTTTCAAAGACATGGTTGAAATGGTTGAAGTCATTGAATCCGCCAGAGTTACAAAAGATAAGCCGATAACTACTAACATAATAATTCGAACCAAATCTGTGAAGGGCAGGAATTCAAAAATGTACATCATAAAGGCCTGGGCACCGTTTGCGGCCAGGAACCCTGACATATCGGCAACACCGCTTAATTGAAGATTAAGGGCAAATCCTCCAAATACACTAAACCAAATAATTCCAAAAAGTGCTGGAAAAACAACGTTAACCGTAATGAATTCACGAATGGTTCGTCCATAGGCCAGTTTTACAAGGAATAATCCAACAATTGGTCCAAATGACAGCCAATCCACCATCCAGTACATATCCCACCATTGCGGCCAAAGATCAGTGTCAATACCTGGTTGGGTAAACAAGCTTAAATCAATGAAGTTATTAATGAAATACCCAAAGGATTGGGTCATTAAATTAAAGATATAAGCGGTTGGTCCGGCAATCAGGACAAAAACTAACAGACCGATAAAGATCCAGGCATTTTTATCACTGAGCCAGGTAATGCCACGATCAAGACCCGTGGCACTTGAAATCGTATAGGAGGCGATAATAACAATGGCAATGATCGTCCAAACTATCGGTCCTGGTTCAATCCCGAAAACAAAATTTAAGCCACTCCCAATTTGGAGTAATCCGTATCCCAGGGAACCGGCAACACCGCCACAAATAGCGAATAAGATGATTCCATCGATAATATTGGTAAGCTTAGTGTTTAACTCTTTCCCATTATTTAAATAAACAAGACCTGCGCTGGTGGTATAGCTTGAATTCATATTGTAATAAGCATAACCAATGGTGATCCCTGCAACTGCATAAATTGCATAAGGTGAAAAGGACCAATGCAGGAACGATTTACTCATCGCCCAGATAATGGCATCCAGACTCCCGGGTTCAACCCCTGCGGCTAAAGGCGGTGCAAAGGTGTGCATCAGTGGTTCGGTGGCACCCCAGAATACAATCCCGGTACCGATGCCGGCACATAATGAAATGGCCCACCATATCCAGGTTTTATATTTTGGCTTAGCGTTTTGCCCGCCAAATTTAATACTGCCAAACGGATGAACAAACAAAAATACCAGAAATGCTACGAAAAACAGAACCCCTAAAGAGACCATCCAGCCAGCATTAGTCATCAATGCAATAAAGAAATCTGTCATTGTGGTGGTAAACTGTTCCGGCGCAATGAAGCCGATGATAAGAATTATTCCCATAAGGACTATAGGAATTAAAACCGGGATAACACGTAATCTTTTTAACATAATTTTCTCCCTCGTATGAATTTTATTGTACACTATTTGTGCCCAATTGGATAATTGTTTTATTTATTTAACAATTATTCCTCCGTTCGATCTTTTACCTTAGACAACACCTCCTGAATTTTATTGTTTTTTTATTTATTAATACTGTTTAATGCAAGCTTTGTGCCAATTCGTAAAATTAATGTTATTTTTAAAATAGGCATACCCAGGCCTTTTGAAAAGGATTTTTCATTCAAAATCCTTTTGTGCTGCAAAATATTATGCATTAATTTAGACTTTTTTATTGAAATCCATTACATGTATCCCTACATCAATGGATTTTTAGTTGTTTTTATCTGATTTTTGCATGCAATCATTTTTTGCACACTGAATTTTGTTTCAAAATTCGCATGACACTCCATAAATGACCTCTCAATAAAGTAACACCTTTATGAAACTACTCCCAATACTTAATTAATAATAAATTAGCTACTCTTCTTACTTTTTTACGAAATATAAAAAAACGAGACTTTTATATCCCTGCAAATGAACTATACAACATCCTTTATATAGAAGAAAGTAATTCTTATATTTTCAATTCTAAATATTGCTTTAAAAAAATTGTGTAAGGTTTTCATTTGCGCAGCTGTCATATATCTTATACACTCATTTTATTCTTAAAATTAAATATTTCTATGTATTTTGGCATAATCCTTGCATGTTAACTATTACAGAATATAAATAAATTGTTTGATAATTTAGGAGGAAAAAATGCAAAGAGATTTAGGAATTAATTACATGACCACCCGAAAAAACCATACCTGCTATGGTATGGGCATTGGTATAATGGTTTTAGATGACGCGTATCCCGGTTTTCCTGGGGATGTTCGAAATGCAAGTGCCTGGGGCTTCCCGATTCAGTATGAAATTGCCAGAGGCGTTGACAATTACACCTTGGTATGGGAACAGGATAAAACCCCTTGCCGTGAGCCCATCGTTCAAGCTGCTAAAAATCTGGAACGCATGGGATGCCGTGCGATTGCTGCTGAATGTGGTTACTTTGCCTATTTCCAGCAGGATGTTGCAGCTGCTGTGGATATACCGGTTTTCATGTCCAGCCTTCTTCAGGTTCCCTTTATCCAACAACTCATCGGACCTAAAAATGCAGTCGGCATCATTTGTGCCCAAAAACGCTTCTTAACTGACACACATTTAGAAAAGGTCGGAATCGATCTTAACAGCAACTTCTATATTGCCGGTGCCCAGGATGAATATGGCTGTCCCCAATTTGACAGTCTCTGGGATCACGAAAAACGTCCTGAAATTCCAGAAAGCTACTATGATGAATCTGAAAAAGATATGATCCGCATCACCAAAGAATTTATCATAAAACACCCTGATATTAAAGCTATTATGCTAGAATGTACGGGTATGCAGCCTTTTGCAAGAGCCATTCAACGTGCGGTTGATCTGCCGGTATTCAGCTGGGGAACCCTGCTTGACTATGCTAATTCCTGTACAACACACCGTGACTACTACGGCAGTATCTAGTCTATACCTCTCATAGCGGACTCGTTATCATTTGTCCGTTATGAGAACTTCATTAAATTAAGAAAAGAGATTATAAATGAAAGCTTATGAAAAATATGTTTCAAAATCCGATGTCCAATTAATCCATGAAGAATCCTTGAAAATACTGGCGGAAGTCGGCGTGAAATTTGAGCACCCTGAGATTCTGGAAATTTTTAAAACACATGGGGCCCGGATTGAAGATAGTGTCGTCTTTTTAGACGAGAAGATGATCATGAACGCACTATCAACCATACCGGCAACTTTTACCATTGAAAATTCAAAAGGAAATCATACTCTTGGCGGCGGCAGCCTTATTTTAATGCCGGGTGTGGGCAACATTTTCCGACTGGACAATGGTCATCTTCATAAAATGACCAATGATGATGCGGTTGATCAGTTCAAACTTTCCGATACCAGTGATGTTATCAACTGTAACTACTTTAATATCTTTCTCGATGACAAAAAGCTTAGCCTTGATGAACGCGTTTTTAGTCCCATCGCCATGATTTTAAAATATTCAAACAAAACAGCCCTTCATTTACAGGCAAATACCTTTCCCTTAAAATCAAATATGCGGGAGTCCTTTAAAAAAGGATTGGAACTCATCGAAAAATTCGAGGGACGCAGCGGTGTTTACAACAATATCGTTCATGTCAATTCCCTGTCGCCTCTGTGTTTTGATCATGATCCGATGGAAAAATTCCTAATTGCTGCAGAAATGAACCAGCCGGTATGGTTTAGTCCCTGTGCCATGCCGGTGCTTACCGGACCTCCATCCGTGGCCGGACTGATTGCCATGACCAATGCGGAAGTGGTCGCCGGGATGGTTCTGTCCCAGCTTGTAAAACCCGGACTGCCGGTTGTCTATGGACAAACTTCCGCATCCACCAACCTGCGTACCATTCAATTAAGCATTGGTGCTCCTGAAACCGCATTAATTGCCTATGCAACCCGAGGCCTGGCTGATTTGTACAAGGTTCCCTGTCGCACCGGCGGCGGACTCAGTGATGCCAAGGATTTTGACATGCAAGCCGGTATTGAATCAGACATGATGATTCGTTCCACTTTAGAAGCCGCTCCTGATTTAGTGCTCCACTCCTGTGGCATAATGGGCAGCTTTAACATTCTGAGTTTTGAAAAATTCTTAATGGATGAAGATACCTACCGTATGAATCGACGTCTTTTGAAAGGAATTAATACTGAAGAAAAATATTTATGTCATGATCTGATTGCTAAAACAGGACCTCGCGGTAACTTTCTACAGGGAAGAACGCCCAAAATGTTCCGGGAAGAATTCTTTGTCCCTAAATATTTCAACAAAGAAGATCCCAACCAATGGCAGGAAAATGGCAGCAAACCGGTTCTTAAAGACGTTCAGGAAGCCGTCAGCGAACGACTTGCTTCTTATACCCCACCTGATATTACCAAAGAGCAATCTGCTCTATTAAATGAATATATCCCTGCCTGTTATCGAGATCGCATTTAAGCCCATCAATTGAAAAATTAATTTTAGGAGAATCTAATGGAAACAACACAACGAAACATCGAGTTTAATGTATTGAACCAAACAAAAATTGAAACCATCCACGAAAAAAGTATGGACCTTCTTGCGAATTTTGGCATGCGTGTTAACGGAGATCGAACCATTGCACTGTTAAAAAAATATGGTTGTACTGTTGACGGAGATCTGGTTAAGTTCCCTAAAGCTGTTGTGGACAAAGCCCTCAACACCATCCCCAAGGAACTGACCCTTTACACCCGTGATGGAAAACCCAATATGGTGATCAACAGTAAAAACAATGTTTATTTCGGAACGCATTCGGATCAATTGGAAATTCTGGATTACAAAAATAATACGGCCCGCCCTTTCCTTAAATCAGATGTAAAAGACATGTGCAAAATCGGCAGTTACTTATCCAATATCAGCTTTATCCTTTCTGTTGGTATGTGTGCCGATGTTGATCCAAGAGTACAGTCACAAATTACCTTTATCGAAACACTGAAAAATTTCGACAAAACCATTAATTTCTCCACCAATGACATTGAATCCCTGCAGGAGATTATTGATATTGCAGCGGTTGTTGCCGGCGGACATAAAGAGCTTGCCGAAAAACCATTTATCTTCAACTACTGTGAACCCATTCCACCGATGACACACCCTGCTGAAAGCACTGAAAAATTATTTGTCAGCGCCACCAATAAGATACCGGTTGTCTACATGCCTTACTGCATGATGGGCGGAACAGCGCCGATTACCATTGCCGGTGCCTTAACACAAAACAATGCCGAAATTTTAGCCGGTGTGGTTATTACCCAGGCGGTTAATGAGGGTGCCCCATTGATTTACGGATCAATGCCTACGGTTTTTGATATGAAAACCACCATTGGCTCTTACGGTGCCCCTGAGTTTCACAAATCTGTGGCTGCCGCCTCAGAACTGGCCAACTATTATAATTTACCTTTCTATGGAACTGCAGGCTGCAGCGATGCAAAAACGGTAGATCCTCAATCTGTTGCCGAAGTACAAATGGAACTTTTTTCGAGCATTCTGAGCAAAGCCAACATCGTTCACGATATTGGTGTTTTGGATCACTGCAACTCGGTTGCACCTGCCATGGTTGTTTTAGCCAATGAAATGATCGATCAGCTTTCCGCTTACTCCAGCGGAGTTGAAGTTAATGACGAAACATTAGCCATGGATGTCATTAAGGGTGTTGGCCACGGCGGTCATTATCTTAATGAAATGCATACACTGAATAATTTCAGAAGTGTATGGTATCCTGAATTTTTTAACAGACGGATGGTTAACCCCGATCAATCAGACGTTTTAGAAATGGTCACTGCCAAAATTGAAACAATTCTTAATACCCATGAAGTACCAGCTCTGGATCCTGCAATCCTTGCTAAAATTGAAAAAATCGAAAAAAAATATCAATAAAATTGTTATAAGAAATATTAGTGTTTTCAAGTCCCTTTTTTATAAATAACAGACAACCCCATTAAGGGGTTGTCTATATGAATTTTTTGGAAATCATGTTATGCTATCATTAGATTTGTAAACGATGAAATGGAGAAAACAAAATGAACGATTCCAATGAATCGATTTTAAAAGCTTTTAGCCAAAATGCTTTTCCCATCGAAGATGTGGAACGCATTGAAGATGTATGTATTCATGTTGTGGATTGCAACGGTAAAATTGTGTGCTATTCCAAGGGCTGTGAATCCATCGAGAATATGAAACACGATGATGTCATTGGAAAAAACATGTCCGACATTTACGATTATCTTGAAAATGAATCCATGGAATCCCTGGTTTTAAAAACAGGGAAAAAGGTTCAGGATGTTCATGTGAAGTACACCTCTCCTTCCGGTAAGGTTGCAGATGTTATCAGCAGCACCTATCCTGTTTTTTCAAGAGATAATCCCCATAAAGTTGAAGCTGCCATTTGTATTTATCGTGATATTTCCGCATTTATTCATATGGCCAGTACGATTAATAAATTGCAAAATGATTTGAAATCTCATCAACTTAAAAATAACGGTACCCAGTTTACCTTCAAGGATATCGTTGGAACAAGCCCAAATATTTCAGAGTGTATTCGACATGCGCAAATTGCCGCTCAAACCGCGGCACCCATTCTCATTGCCGGACCTACCGGCACCGGTAAAGAAGTTTTTGCACAGAGCATTCACAATGCAAGTCCCCAGGCAAATAAGCATTTTGTTGCTATTAACTGCAGTGCTATTCCCGAAAATCTTTTGGAAAGCACTCTTTTCGGCACAATGAAAGGTTCTTTTACCGGGGCCATTGATTCCGTCGGCTTATTGGAAACCGCTGAGGGAGGCACCGTCTTTCTGGATGAAATTAATTCCATGAATCTGGTGCTGCAGTCCAAGCTCTTACGCGTTCTGGAAACTGGAAAATACCGGAAAGTTGGCGGAAACAAAGAAATTACCACCAGTGTCCGGATACTCAGTGCTTTGAATCAGGATCCCTTAAAAGCCATTGAAGAAAAACATCTCCGATCCGACTTGTATTATCGGTTAGCGGTTTTTTCCATTCATTTGCCCGCACTTAAAGATCGAAAACAGGATATTCAAGAGTTGGCCCTTTCCTTTTTATCCACTGATGGAACTGCCATGGGGAAACAACTTTTCGAGGTTTCTGCTGAATCCCAGGAAATTCTGCTCAGCCATGACTGGCCTGGAAATATTCGGGAACTCAAACATGCCATCACCCATGCCATTTATATTGCCCAATATCAGGATACCATTCTTACCCCCGAGCTACTGCCGGATTATCTACGGAAAAATATTTCCGATAAAAGAATCTATGAAAAATTCTTATCTGCCAGTACCGATGATAAAAACTTAAAAGCTACCCTTCATAAAATTGAACGCCAAATGATTCTGGAAGTTTTAAATGCCAATGATCACAATATTTCTAAAAGTTCCCGGATTCTTGGAATTTCCAGACAAAATTTGCAGTATAAAGTGCGGCTTCATAATATCCAATCCAATTTGGATGATTAATTACAAAAAAGGCTATTTCTGTGAAAATTAATCATTTTCACAAAAATAGCCTTTTTTTATTCTTCGACGTTTCGAAATTCACAGGAAAGATTGGAACAGGTCTTACAATCATGATCTTTTGCTGCCAGATCAATATCCTTATCTGCGCCATATACATATCCCAGTGTTTTCACCGGATAATACATAAAACCTTCAGATATTCCCACTGAAATACTTTTTTCTCCATTCGTATAATCCAATATGGATTTTTGAAATTTCATGGGAATGATACTATCATCCGGGGAATATCTCATCGTTAAAGCATATCCCTGTTTTATGTAGATGTCATTTTTAACAACCTCATAATAGTCATTGGATGCGTTAAATAGAAGTATATCCCCCATACTATCAATCATGAGTCCCTTTAGAAAATCTTTTTCCATAAAATAGGATGTGGATAATTCACTTATTTTTGGGCCCAACGTCACCAAACAGTAAACAATATGACTAACTTCACAAAGTCCTTTATGGATTTTTTCAATTTCATCATTCGCTTTTAAAACATGAATGCCTTGAATATTTAATACTTCTGGAAGCAGTATCAACAATTCATCATAGGCCCGCATAAATTCTCCATATTGAGATTGGGTTTCATAAATATGCATGCGTTCAAATAATTCTTCTCGATCAATACGATATGGTATACTGGTAACTTTGTTCAAAATAAGTACTCCTGTTTTTTTATTTTTTATTTTTTTATTAAATTCAGAGGCGGCATTCGCCGCCTCGTTTAATTTCGGTATTCGTATTTCAATTTAATTTTATCTCCCCGGAAAACAACTTTGGAGTATTCATAGGGCTGATCATCCTTATCATAAAGTATATCTTCTAAAACAAGGAGCGGGTAACCCCGGGGCACTTTGAAAAGTTGACTTTCCTTTTCAGAAGCTCTAACTGATTCCAGTGTTTCAGATACTCGACTGGGTTTTAAATTGTATTCTTTTTTAAGAATTGTACAAAGCTGCTCCTCTTCCAATGCGTGGTCACTCAAGTTCTTACAGAGTGCATATGGAATCCTCGAGTAATGCAGACTAATTGGCTCGCCTTTCAAAAACCGCAAGCGCTCAATTTCCAAAATGAGTGTTCCCTGCTGACATCGCAAACGTTGTGCAACACCATAGGTTGCTTCTTTTTCAGAGACATTTAATAGTTCTGTCGTTATTTCTTCATAGCCCATTCGTTCCAATTGCTCTCGAAAACCCATATAGGCCAGTGACTCGGTGATGATTTTGGGCTCCGCTACAAATGTTCCTTTACCCGGTACCCGATAGAGTATGCCATCTTGTACCAATTGAGAGCAGGCCGTCCGAATGGTCATACGACTGACACCGTAGAGACGGTTCATTTCACTTTCGGATGGAATGGCTATATTAGGCTTCCACATACCACTTTCAATGTTGTTTCGGATTAACTCTTCCAATTGAATGTACAATGGTTTCGGATTTTCTCTGTTAATTTTGTACATATCAATACTTCCTTCCATAATGCTCTAGTTAGTATCACATATGGCTATACTCTATTAATTTTATCATAAACACTAGAAGATTAATAGAGATACCCCATCAATTGTTTTTGATTTTCGCTTATTTTAATTTTGCAAATTGTGTGTATACTCCAACTGAATTTAAACCAGTGTAAATATTTTTGTAAATGTTATACAGTTCATTATACTTTTCAACATTTTCAGGAATGGGCTCAATGGTATCCGTATATCGAACCATTGAAGTGACCCCTTGGGCAACACTGTCAAACCAGCCTGCACCGACACCTGCAATAACCCCAGCCCCAACAATGGTTGCATCTGGAATTTCAAGCTTGCGAATGGGGACTCCGAACATATCTGCAATAATCTGTCGCCAGGCCGCTGATTTTGTAGCCCCACCGGTTATGGCCAGCTGTTTTAACACCACCCCGGATTTTTTCATGGTTTCATACATGTCTTTGCTTTCCAGCGTAATACCCTCCATAACCGACCGAATCATGTCACTTTTGGTGTGTGCGAATGTAAGGCCGGCAAAAACACCTTTTGCATCAGGATTCCAGTAAGGATAACCGGATCCAATCAGAAAGGGCATGAAGATAATTCCTTTTGACCCAACCGGGCTTTTCTGAATGTGATTATCCATCGCTTCATAAGGATCCTTCCCAATTTTTTTACAGAATGCCACTTCAATTTCTGCGAGCTCATCCCTTGCCCAACGATAGCTGCTGGCCGCCCCGAGCTGGATACCTTCAAGATTGAACAATCCCAAAGATGCCGACGAGGTTGCCATAACGCCCGGAACATCTTCCAATACCAAATTTTCGGTACCCACAACCAATAAGCCGGCAGTTCCCAGTGTTAGTGATGCAAATCCATCTTCAATAACGCCGGCGCCAATAGCTGCACATTGCTGGTCTCCGCTGCCTGCCACTAAAAGCGTGCCAACGGTCAGACCTGTTTTTTCGGCCACGGCAGGGGTAATCTTTCCCACGATATCCCCGGGTTTAACCAGCTTTGGCAACTTTTTTTTATCAATTCCCAAAGCATCAATAATGTTGTCTGCCCAGTCCATTGTATTGGGATTAAGATAACCCGAGGTACAGGCATTGGTTACTTCACAGTAGAAATCATCAGCTCCAAAGCAATATTGGATATATTCAGGCATCATTGCCACGTATTTTGTTTTTTGATAAAGCTCAGGCCGTTTTTTCATCAACCAGAACAGTTTAATAAATGTAAAAGTTGGGGCCATAGGCATTCCCGTGCTTTTAAAAAACGTATCCGGATCCACCAGAGCCATAGCCTCCTCCAGAACCTCCGCCCCACGGTTGTCCTGCCAGCCGTAAAAAATATTTTCGATGGCTTCATTGTTTTCATCGACCAGCGTAAAAGTTGCACGCTGACACGAAAATCCCACCGCTTCGATTTCTTTTGGGTCAAGGCCCGATGATGTTACCGCCTGTTTGCATGCTTTATAGGTTTCCTCAACCAGTAAATCAACATTCTGCTCAACCCAATTGGGATTTGGATAGTTACAGGGATACTCACCATAACCGGTTCCAAAAATTTTGCCTTCTTTGTTAAGAATCATCGCTTTTGTCCCCGTGGTACCAACATCAACGCCGATTAAATATTTGCCCATGATTAAAATTCTCCTTTTATAATAATCAACCTATTTTACAATTATTTTAGCTAATATGCTCAATATTAAAGGGTATTATTTCCTTTTCACCTTTTAAAAATCAACGATTTATCCTATGAGAATAAGAAAATACGGATTTTATTAAAACACTTTTTTATCCAAGGCTTCATAAACATTTACAAAACGTTGGTAGGCAGCTTCATAGGCTTTAAAATTTTTAGAATTCGGATAATACGTATCGGAGATGCGAACCGCACGTTCTGCCGCAGCTTTACAGCTTTCATAGGCTCCAATACCAACCCCAGCGTAAAGAGCGGCGCCTAAACAACCGGTTTCGCTGGTTTGCAAAATATGAATTGGTTTTTGAAAAACATCTGCCAGCATTTGACACCATAATGGAGATTTCGCTGCCCCGCCGGTAATTCGGATACTCTCAATCTTAATCCCTGCTTCCTGTTCGGCCTGAACGATATCATTCATTTCATAACATATTCCTTCCATAACCGAACGGGCCATATCCGCTTTTTTCGTTCCCAGGCACATCCCCACAAAGGTACCACGGGCATTGCTGTTGATTCTTGATCCAGATGCGCCCTGTAAATAAGATAAAAATGTTATGCCATTGGCCCCAGGGGGCACACTTGCAATCTGTGAATTAATCAGCTCATAGGGGTCAATTCCCGATACGGCACCTGCTGCTTTTTCCAAGTCGCAAAAGGTATCGCGATACCAGCGATAACTGGATGCAGCGGTATTCGAAAAGGCTTCAATAGTCCAGTTTCCCACACCGTGATTGCCCTTTACCACCAGTCGACTTTTAGGGTCTCTAATGGGTTTATCCGACACAACAAAGCTCGATCCAAAGGTTCCGATAACCATGACGGCGGTACCATCTTCAACCGCCCCGGCCCCAAAGGTACAGCAGTTTTGATCGTGAGCCCCCATACAAAGCGGTGTTCCTTCCGCCAATCCTGTTTTTTGGGCAACATCGGCGGGAATATGTCCGACGACTTTTCCCGGTTCAGTTATTAATTTTGGACGTTTTTCCAAGGGTATTTCAAGCATGTCAAATATTTCCATTGCCCATACATGATTGTTGACATCACACATCCCGTCACGACTTGCCGAAGAGAGGTCGGTATAATAGCCGTCAGCACCTAATTCTTTTAGAAAATAATCCTGATGAGTAGAAAACATCGCCGTTTTTGCCCAATTTTCCGGTTCATTTTCTTTTAACCACACCAATTTTGTGATACTGAAAATATTACCCAAGGGATCCCCGGTTAATTGGTAATAGTCTTCCCGTGGCATCCTATCTGTTATCCACTCGATTTCTTTTTCGCCGCTGCGAAGATCCTGCCAACCCACAAAGGGTCGGATGCATTTTCCGTTTTCATCCAGCAAACCAATAACAGAACCCTGACTTGAAAAACCAACTGCCAGTATTTCCTTCGGGTCAACGCCCGATGCGGTTATGGCTGCTTTACAGGAATCAAATAACGCCGGCGTAATGTCTTCCGCGGTTTGTTCAACCCAGCCTGTTTTTGGATAGTAACAAGGATATTCGCGGTAATCACTACCGATGATGTTTCCATCTAAATCAAATACAACTGTTTTACACCCGGTGGTGCCGCCATCAATACCAACCAAATACTTACCCATGTTTATTTCTCCTTTATCTGTTTTATTTTTTGTATTTTCATAATGATTAGGGGAAACTTTTTTTCAATCCGACTTTTTAATTATCCTGTATAGGCCGGGCACAAACCGATTTTTCTAAGATCCTCTACTGCATCCAATATTTCCGCAGCACCCTGGGTTCCGATGAGCTCCGCTCCGGCAGCAAAGAAAGCAAAGGCATTCTGGGGACGGGGCGCTTTTACTCCGGCAACCTTTACCTTTGTTTTAGTTCCCTGTAAGGTCTCAACCATGAGCATCACATCCTGAACCGATGGACCGGCATATTGACCGGTGGAGGTCTTGGCCCAGTCGATTCCCGCTTCGGCAACCAGCTTACAGGCCGTCACCATTTCTTCCTTTGTCAGCATACAGGTTTCGATGATCATTTTCGTCATGACTCCGCTGGCAGCCTTAACATAGTCTTTAAACTCCTGTAAAACCGCATCATACTTTTTATCTTTTAACGCTCCTACATTCATGCAATTATCCAAAACCGTGGCGCCCAAACGCACCGCTTCTTCGGTTTCAAAGACTTTAACCGCACTGCTTTGCTGTCCGAATGGGAACGCGATGGCCGCGCCGATCATCAAATCCGATCCCTTTAATTCCTCCACCACCACCGATGTCCAATAGGATGATGAAAAACAAAAGGCCTTGGCATTGTATTTAATCGCATCCCGACAGCCCTGACGAATTTTTTTTTCGGTTGAATCCTTGGGTAGCACCGAATAATCAAAGAGTTTGCCCATATCCCACTGGGTCATTATTGATAAATCTACCATTTGTTGCTCCTTTAGTTTTTTATAAATCCTTAAATATGCAGCGTCTGATCCTTGCTGTCCACTAGAAACCTAGCCTTCATATTCCGGAATCATTTTGATTCTTCGCATCATGTCCAGTGCGTCAATGATTTCCGGTGCCGATCGGGATCCGATGAGTTCGGCTCCTGCCAGTAAAAAAGCATAGGCATTTTGGGGCCGTGGGAATTTCACTCCGGAAACTTTCACTTTTACCTTTGTATCCTTTAACGTGTCGACCATCATCAGCACGTCTTCCATGCTGGGTCCCTGCCATTGACCGGTGGCCGACTTCGCCCAATCGATTTCAGCTTCGGCAATGAGCTTACAAGCAGTTTTTATTTCTTCGCCGGTTAAAAATTCGGTGTCCAGGATCATTTTTGTCATCACCGGACCCGCCGCTTTTTTATAATCCTTGAATTCCTGGAGAACTTCTTTGTATTTTTTATCCTTTAACGCCCCGACATTCATGCAATTGTCCAGAACCGTTGCACCCATGCGCACCGCCTCCTCGGTTTCGAAGGCTTTAACCGCACTGCTTTGCTGTCCGAAGGGAAAGCCAATACCGGCTCCCACCAGAAGGTCCGTTCCTTCTAATTCTTCGGCCACAACCCTTGTCCAGTAAGAAGACGAGAAACAAAAGGCTTTGCAGTTGTATGTAATGGCTTTTTTGCATTCCGCTCGGATATGTGCTTCGGTGGTATCCTTGGGCAAAATTGCATAATCAAAGTGTTTGCCCATATCCCACTTTGTCATTTTTTTGAAATCAATCATAAATACCTCCCCCTATTCATATTCAGCCGGTATATCTGGGAACCAAACCGATTTCACGCATTTGATCCAATGCATTAATAATTTCCGGAGCCGATCTTGTCCCGATGAGTTCAGCCCCTGCCAGAATAAATGCATAGGCATTTTGAGGTCGGGGAAATTTAACCCCAGAAACTTTCAGCTTAACCTCTGATCCTTTAACCGCTTCCCTCATAACCAAAATCTGTTCCATGGTGGGTCCTTCAAATTGGCCGGTGGAAGACTTTGCATAATCCACACCGATTTCTTTGATCAGCTCACAGCCGGCTTTGATTTCGTCATCGGTTAAAAAACAGACTTCTAAAATAACTTTGGTCAATCTTCCCCCAGATGCAGTTTTAAAATCAATCAGCTCTTTTTTGACAATATCATATTTCTTATCTTTTAAAGCGCCGATATTCATGACCATATCCATACAGGTGCAGCCTGCTTTTACAGCCAGCTCGGTTTCCAAGGCCTTAACCGGACTGGGTGCAGACCCAAATGGAAATCCGATGCCGGTGGCAATGTGAATATCCGACCCTGCCAATTCCTGGACCACCACCGGCGTCCAATAGGGTGATGAAGAATAAAAGGCCGCACAGTTATAGGCCCTTGCTTCTTTACACCCCTCTCTGATATTTTTTTCCTGGGTATTTTTAGGCAGGATCGCATAATCAAAAAGTTTACCGACATCCCACTTTGTCATTTTTGATAAATCTACCATAATGATTTTTCTCCTTTATTTTTTATATGCGGGGACAATGCCAATTTCACGCATTTGGTCGAAAGCATCGATAATGGCAACGGCGGCCCGGGTACCGATTAGATCGGCTCCTGCCAGAATAAAAACATAGGCATTTTGAGGCCGGGGGAATTTCACGCCGGCGACTTTAAGTTTAATGTCGGTTCCTGCCAGTGTATTTTTCATGATTAAAAACTGCTCCATGCTGGGCCCTTCAAATTGTCCGGTTGATGTTTTTGCATAATTAATTCCGACTTCTGCAATCAACTTACAAGCCGTGGCAATTTCCTCATCGGTTAGATAACACACTTCTAAAATGCACTTGGTAATATGTCCCTGGGCGGCGGTTTTAAAATCTGCTAGCTCACCTTTAACCACATCGTATTTTTTGTCTTTCAATGCCCCGATATTCAGCACAATATCCAATACTGTACACCCTGCTTTTACAGCCTGCTCTGTTTCAAATGCTTTTACAATCGCCGATGATGCCCCAAAGGGAAAGTCCAGGCCAGTTCCAATATGGATATCGGTGCCCTTTAATTCTTCTACCACCACCGGCGTCCAGTAGGGTGTGGCGGAATAAAACGCCGCACAATTATAAGCGATTGCCTCGCGACAGCCCGACCGAATATCCGCTTCAATAGTGTTTTTAGGCAACACCGAATGGTCGAAACATTTTCCCAATGCTTTTTTATCCAATTTCGATAAATCTACCATTACTTAAATACCTCCTTGGTTTTTATAAAACAACTTCTTTAAGCTCTTCCATCCGGTCAATAACGTAGGCTGGATTTAGGGCTCTTACTGCCTCCGGGGCGCCATACCCATAAGTTACACCGCAAACATCAATTCCGGCATTGGTTCCGGTCAGGTAATCGGTCTGAGTATCGCCAATCAGAATCACCTGGAACTTTTCGCACCCGTAATACTTCAAGATTGCATAAATACATTCGGGATCGGGTTTTGGATTTTTCACATCATCGGCGGTTACCAGAATGTCAAAATAATCATAAAGCTCCAGGGTTTTTAATATTTTTTCAGTGGCACTTCTGATTTTAAAGGTTGCCACTGACAAAGCCTTGCCCTGCTGTTTATAGTATTCCAGTATCGCTTTAACACCAGGATAGGCTAAAGCGTTTTTGTGACAATTTTCAGTATAGCGTTTCACAAACAAGGGCAGGATTTCGGAGTCAATCAGAGTTTCCTTATCCTCCCCAAAGACTTTAAGCAGAACTTTTCTGGCCCCGCCCCCAATACAGCTGCGAATAAACGCATCACTTTTCTCCACAAAACCATAAAACTTCGAAATATATTTTATGGTTTCGATAATGTCCGGACTTGAATCTACCAAAGTGCCATCCAAATCAAAAATAATGTACTGATAATCTTTCGGTTCTTTATTCTTTATGATCATGGGCATTCTCCTTTGCAAAACATTCTAAAGACTCTTCAGCAGCTCATTATTTTGAAAATACTCCCAGGTAATCCCGCATTCTCCGATGCTTCTCACTTTTTTATCGGTTTTTTTATAATCCGCATGGTAATCAGAACCTCCTGAGATGATTTTTACACGGCCCTCATAATCGGCTTTTACCTGACTGATGATTTCATCCTTGGTTAGAGGCCCATCGTAAGTAGTTTTATCATAGGTGTAAGAGGCTTCTATCCCATCCAATCCGGCCTCGATGAGCTTGTCAATATATTCAGCTCTGGTCATGGTTCCGTCTTTGATAGTCACCACCTCATCAATCAGATAAGGATGAGCCAATATGGCAATACCACCACTTTCATGGGCAAGATTAATAATATCAATGGGATCCGGTTTTTCGCGTTTCACACTGAAGTCAGGATTGTTTCGAACTAATAGCTTAGCCTCACTCCATGTTTTGGTGTATCCTTTTTCCGCCATCAGGTTAAAGATGATTTTTTTCTGAACATCTTCCGGTTTTCTTGAAATACCGTCGTAGTTAAGCACCTCTTCCCAGGTAATGGGATATCCATTCGCTGCCAAAACATCCAGTAATTTTTGATAGGAAAAAACTTTACTTTTAACAATTTTTTCATTCATTTCCAATATTTTGGGATTGGTATAATCACATCCCAGCACCACAATATGAACATCCTCCACCTGGGTTTCGCAGGAGAATTCAATCCCCGGCAGTAGTTTAATTCCTTTTTCCCGGGCATAAACAACAGGATCCACCATCTTTCCATTAACGTCAATTCGGTCAGGAGGCAGCACGTCATGATCGGTAATCGCTATAACCTTCATTCCCATGGCTGCTGCATTTGAAATAAATTCCAGAGGTGTATCACCGCCATCGGATCCCGTGGTATGACTATGTAAATCAACAGGATAATTAGGTTTTGTTATCATATTATCACCTCTCTAGTCCATCAGACTGAAAAATCGAATGTGGTTGGTCACTACTTTTTTCACTTCTTCTTTGGTAAAAGCATCAAGTTTTAAAGGGTCATTTTGATCTGGATGCATTTGCGTAAAGATAGCCATTCCCTGGCAGTAAGCAATCTTTATTGCTGTGGAAATATTCACCTTGGACGCACCTAAAGCAATCAATTGGTGGAACATCGCGTCACTTAGCCCGGTCCCGCCATGGAGCACCAATGGACAGCTTGAAAATTGATTAATTTCATCAAAAAGATCATAATCAATTATAATCTCACCCTTATAAACTCCATGGGCCGTTCCGATAGCCGGTGCAAAAGCGTCAATCCCGGTTTTTTCTAAATACACCCGGCAGTCCTCTGGTTTGGCATGAGCCTTATCCCCTTCTTTTACAAAAATATCATCTTCTACCCCAACAATGGCACCTAATTCACCTTCAACGGTGACATTTTTAGGTTTGGCATAAGCTACGATTTCTTTTGTATTTCTAATGTTGTCCTCCAGGGGCAATTGGGAACCATCATACATTACCGATGACCAGCCGCCATCAATACAGGCCTTTGTAAATGCCACATCGGTGGAATGATCAAGATGAAGGGCCACATTAACCTTCGCCTGATCAACAATGGGCTTTAAAAATCCCATCATTTCATTGATACCAAAGGCTTTCACCGTTTTTACCGATGTTTGCAGGATAATCGACTGACCAAGTTCCTCTGCCGCTTCGACTGCGGCTTTGGCTGTCAGGTAATTCACAATATTAAACGCCCCAATCGCATAATGATTTTTTCTGGCATTTTCAAGAATCGCTTCCATATTCACATAACTCATAATTATCGCCTCTCTTTTTTATTTTTTATTTTTATTTCTCCCCATTTGCGGCATTCATAAATCGACGCTGGTAGGAAACAACATGATTGCATGAAGTAAAACGGGCCAGATATTTTGGTTCAGCGGTCACAATAACCCGATGCACCAAATCTTCAAATTCTTTTTCCACCAGTAATTTATCAATATCCGGATAGTTAAATTCCCCTTCCATACTGCAAATAATGAGTTTTGATTCATCCAAATTTGAATTTTTAAAGACTCTCAGAGTATGTCTGACGCTGTCCAGTCCATCTGAGCCTTCTACATCATGATAGTGTCGATAGCTCAGCATTTCTTCTGCCATTTTTTTTATGGTCAATAAATCAGTTTGGGCTTGATCCATGGTTAGATAATCTTTGTCCAGGAACATTTCCCTGATGTTTTCAATATATTTGGGATTATGGGTTGCCTGATATTGTTTTAAGCATTGGTCCATAATGCCTGATTGCATGGCCCGCTGCCTGATAAAGCAGTTGATAAAATATGGTTTTGCCTGCATTGCCAAAGCAGTCTGATAGGGTTCAAACATCAACGTGAAATTTACCCGATACCCCTTTTCCTTTAGCATCAATGCCATGTTATGTCCCCAAAAAGCGCCTTCGGTTGTTACCTCCTGATAGCTCCTCGCTAACTTTTTATTGCCTGTCAGAAGCTGTGAAACATTGTCCTTAGTCACCGGACCGGTGTGCGGAACCTTGATGACCAATCGATATTCAGAAAGCATTTCTTTGAATTTTTCCACTTCTTCAATAATTTCTGTTTCCGACTTTCCGAAAGGATCATTGAGCTCAACGCTGATATCGGTTCCCGGCCCCATAATCCGTCCAATTTCTTCCATCACTTCATCCCGAGTTTTATACTGATTCCCGATGTTCGCTTTAGGATTATTAATAAATAAGTCATAGATAATACCGGGGTTGCAGGTGAGATTAGCGACTATTTTACTGACCGGCAGGATTTCGTAGGGATTAGCTGAGTCAGCAGAGAACAATACATTTGTCGGTCGTCTTTTTCCATTTTTGTCGTAGGCAATATCCCTGACTAAATCTGCTTTGAGGACGCCATTGGCTTCTAATCCACATTCTACTCTAAATCCTGGAGGTGTCTCATTTGCCGGAGTCTTAAACCGGTTAATAACATCTGTAAACCGATGGGTCACACCAATTGTTTTTACATATTTGGATAATTGATCATACTGTTCAAGTGATAAATTAAAGTTCAAGACCCGATTCGTATAACTGATATCATTATTAATAAGACTCACGTGATCATTCAACAAGCTACCGAGGGTACAGCTGATTTTTTTTATTTCCTTCATTAATTTCCCCTTTGTTACATTATTTTTTCCAAAACAGAAAATAGGACCATATTTTTGTCTTTTCTACTTAAATCTGACATTCTTACAAATAACCCCGGGATGTTTGAAAAATTTGCATTTTAAACCTATCATAAGCAGTCATGACTAGATTCTATGTGTAATATTCCTACCCATAATCTCTTCTTAATATCAGACTTTTCAATCTTTGTAAAATTTTTTTCTAAACTTAAACATTTATAATTCTGTTTTAGTCTTCATTAATCGGGTATGTTATATAACATAGTTGTGTTAGGTACCTAAGTTTTCTGTAAAGTATGACACTAAGAGTGATTCATATCCACACCTCTTTATTCTTCATGTTTTTAAAAAAACTCAAATTTACAAGTCTTTTAATAAATTACTTGTTCCTATTCACATTGAAAGGATTACTATCTTATGAAAGAAAAAGCTTTAATCTACTGCGAAGCACACTTCGGCGATTTAGACGGAAAAACTGCAAATGGTTTAATACGCCGTTCCCAAAAATATGAGATTACCTGTATCATTGACAGCACAAAAGCCGGTATGGATTCCGGCGAAGTCCTTGATGGGGTCAAAAATGGCATCCCAATCTATCGGGATATTATAGAAGCTTCTGAAAAGCTTGATCAATTACCCAAATGTTTTATTTACGGCATTGCCCTAAAAGAAGCTTTTTTATCTTCAAGTGAAAGAAGACTTTTTCTCAAGGTCATGTCTATGGGAATGGACATTGTCAGCGGCCTTCATGAATTTATTTCTGAGGATAATGAATTTATCCAATATGCTCAAAAATATGGTGTTAAGCTCAATGATATCCGTAAACCCCTGGCAAATCGCTATTTGCATGTTTTTACTGGTGATATTATTAAGGTTAATACCCCTAAGCTAGCCATTCTTGGCACTGATTGCGCTGTTGGCAAACGAACCACTGCCATGCTGCTGATTCAAGCTCTTCAGAAGCGTGGCATTAAAGCCTGCTTTGTCGGTACCGGTCAAACCGCCATCATTCAAGGCGAAAAATATGGCATCGCCATGGATGCCATTCCCTCTGAATTTATGACCGGTGAACTTGAAAATGTGATTTTAGATGCTGATATTCATGAAAAACCGGATATTATTATTTTGGAAGGCCAAGGTGCCCTAAGCCATGAGGGTTTTATCAGTACCTGTGCAATCATCCGGGGCGGCCAACCGGATGCCATTATTGTTCAACACCCACCTAAAAGAGTTAATCGAGTGGATTTTCCTTATCTTAAAATGCCTACCTTGGAAAGCGAAATCGAGCTTATTGAGACCTTTTCTCATTCAAAAGTCATCGCCATTACCATCAATCATGAAGATTTAGACATTAATGAGATCCGCGAAACCACCAAAGATTACGAAAATACGTATCATCTCCCCACAACCGATGCCCTTACGTATGGCTGCAACAAACTTGTTAAAGCTGTGCTTCAGGCATTTCCGGATTTAGAAGAAAAAATAGAGAATTATTAATTTACATAAAAAAGCACGAAAGCCGCAAATTGCGGTTTTCGTGCTTTTTTAATTTTTTTTATCGTGTTGCATGGTAATAGGCGTAAGTCATCGGTTCTTCCTTACTAAATCCATCACCGTCAACGATCTTTGCAATAAACAGATAATGTGTATCCAAATCGATAATCTGTTCAACTTCACATTCAATGAAGCATAGAGTTTCCAATAATCCGGGACAACCGGTTTTTTCGCCGGTCACATAACTCATGGTTTTAAATTTATCAATATCTCTTCCGCTTTTATAACCAAAATGCTTCACCAGATCGTGATTGTTTTTTCCCAGAATTGAAACTCCAAAAACCTTAGATTCTTTAATGTACTCGGCTGTAAGAGCACCTTTTCCCAGGCAAACGCTGGCTCTTAAAGGGTTACTGGTGATCTGAATAAATGTATTTGATGTCATTGCATTAAGCTTTTCACCTTTAATTGATGAAACAATATAAAGGCCGTAGCTCACACTAAATAATAATTTCTGGATATCTTCCCTTTTCTTTTCCGGCAAGTCTCCCGGAATTTCTTCTATCAGCACAAATTTTTCAGGACCGACGCCGCAAACCGGGCATTTATCCGGAGGAGCATCCCCTTCATGGATATAATTGCAAACCGTACAACGCCATTTTTTAGGTGGTGCCGCTTTTGGTTCTTCTACAAGCACAAATTTATCTGGTCCCACACCGCAAACCGGGCATTTTTCCGGAGGAGCATCCCCTTCATGTATATAATTACAAACCGTACAACGCCATTTTTTCATTTTCTTCACCGCTTTCTTAGAATTAATTTATTATTTTATGATTGCCGTTTGTAAAATTTTAAGTCAATTCAAAAGGAAATATTGATTTCTATTATATACCCTTTTCATGCATTTTTATATAACTATAATGCTTTTTTTAATTAAAATTATGATATTATCATGCTATAATATAAAAAATGTCTATAAATGGGGTGAAACCATGAATACTCATACTATGAATTCTAAGAAAAAGATATCAGTATCCAAGGGGGTTGAAAAAGCAGATCTTGTTTTTAAGAATGCTGGTATCATCAATGTTTTTACCGAAGAAATTATTATCTCAGATCTGGCACTCTGTAGAGATACCATTGTTGGGATCGGCCAATATGAAGGAATTATTGAAGTGGATTGTACCGGAAAATTTATTTCTCCCGGGTTCATTGATGCCCATGTGCATATCGAGTCTAGCATGGTAACACCTTTAGAATTGGCTAAAGCTGTTATCGTCTCTGGAACAACCACTCTTATTGCAGATCCCCATGAACTGGTTAATGTGGCCGGCAAAAAGGGCCTGAACTATATTTTAAATGCCACCGAAAATATACCTCTCAACGTTTTTGTGATGCTCCCCTCTTCAGTTCCGGCAACAGTTTATGAAACCAATGGTGCCGGTGAATTCTCTGCAATGGATATGATTGAATATCTTGAACATCCACGGGTTTTAGGTTTGGGCGAGGTTATGTGCTTTTCCGATGTTATCAGAGGGAATCCCCAAATTCTGGATAAAATTTTTCTCTGCCGAAATAAAATTTGTGATGGACACTCCCCGGAATTGTCAGGAAAATCCCTCCAGGCTTATGCCGCCGCCGGCATCGAAACTGACCATGAATGTACCGGTTTTGATGAAGTTCTTGAGAAAGCAAGAGCCGGTTTCAAAATCCTCATTCGGGAAGGTTCTGCCGCAAAAAATCTGGAAGCCATTATTACCGGTTTATTGGAACACAATCTTCCTTTGGATCGTTTCCTCTTTTGCACTGACGACAAACATCTGGAGGATATTCATCGGGAAGGGCACATCCGCTGGAATATTAAAAAAGCCATTGAGCTGGGACTCGATCCCATTAAGGCCATAAAAATGGGAACCCTTAACGCCGCTCAGGCCTACGGTTTAAAACGACTAGGCGCTATTGCTCCGGGATACCGTGGCGATCTGGTTATTTTAAGTGAACTGAGATCCATGACGGTTGAAGCAGTCTATAAAGATGGCCGACCCATGGACCAGAGAATCGATGAAAGTGTGGAATATGGTCCCATAGACCCTGAACTGATTAACTCCGTTCATATTAAGGATCTTGATCCAGCCAGCCTAAACATTCCGGTAAAGGAGAAGAACCCAGTGATTGGGATTATCCCCTTTCAAATCAACACCGACTATTTAATCGAGGCTCTTCCTCAGAAAGAGGGATTGTTTGTACCTAATGCTATCTATGCCAAGCTTTGCGTCATCGAACGGCACAGAAACACCGGTAATGTTGGCGTTGCGGCCATTAAGGGTTTTTCCTTAAAAAATGGAGCTGTTGCCACCACCGTTGCCCATGATTCCCATAACATTATCGCAGTCGGTCAAAACGATGCTGATATTTTATTGGCCATGAAACACCTGAAAAAAATCCAAGGGGGTTATGTCATTGTTTCTAAGGGAAAAATTCTTGGTGATCTTCCCCTGACATTGGCCGGAATCATGAGTCTGGAATCCGGTGAAACAGTTCAGAAAAAGTTAGCTGTACTTATTGCCTTAGCCCGGGAACTTGGGGTTCCCACTTGGGTTGATCCTTTTATTACCCTGTCTTTCATGGCCCTTCCGGTGATTCCGAGGCTTCGTCTGACGGATCTGGGCCTGTTTGACGTCAATGCTTTTACTTTTGTTGATTAGGCTGTGATTTCCTCTTTAATCAAAAACTTTTCTGGCAATGTTTGATCCTTCCCGGGCATCCTTGCCATAGTAATCCGCGCCGATTGTTTTGGCATATTCTGGATTAAGAACTGCTCCGCCTACCATCACAATGGTGTCTGGGCAGTTTTTATTTATTTCACTAATAATTTTTTCCATATTTTTCACTGTGGTGGTCATCAGAGCACTGAGACCTACCAAATGAATATCTTCTTTTAAAATGGTGTCTATCATCGTACCTGCTGCTACATCCTTACCTAAATCAATAATTTCGTAACCGTAGTTCTCAAGAATAACTTTCAGGATGTTCTTGCCAATATCATGGACATCTCCTTCAACCGTGGCAAGCAGAATTTTCCCTTTGTTTACCTGGACTTTTCCATCTTTAAGCATGATCTCTTTGATGACTTCAAAGGCCTTTTGGGCTGTTTCGGCTGCAAAAATCAAGTGGGGTAAAAAACACTCTCCGGTTTCAAAAGCTTCTCCCACAGCATCGAGCCCGGGAATAATTTCATTATTGACAATATCCAGCGGTTCCTGGGTTTTCAACAGCGCTCTTGTTAATGGACCGGCCTGATCGCTGAGCCCTTCGATAATCATTTCTCGCAGACTTAAACTATCGGACTCCCGACTAACCTTTGTTGTTGCACCACCTTCTTTGTATGCATTGGCATAGGCGATGCACTGTTGATCCAATCCCCAGAGGGCCCTAAAGGCGCTGATGGTATCCATCATATCCCGATCACTGGGGTTCATAATCGGATTGGTAAGTCCCGCTTCCAAAGCCAGCCCTAAAAAGGTGCGGTTTAAAAGTTCCCGATTTGGCAGGCCAAAGGAAATATTGGATACCCCTAAAGCCGTGGGTATGCCTAATTGATCCCGAACCATTTTAAGAGCCTTTAAGGTTTCTCGGACCTCAGCCTGTTGAGCCGACGCCGTCAAGGTTAAACAATCAATCATCAGGTTTTTCTTGTGAATCCCATGAACCTTTGCACCCTCTGCAATTTTCTCTGCAATGGCAAAGCGATCCTCTGCCTTGCTGGGAATTCCGGTTTCATCCATGGTAAGGCCTAACACAATAGCTCCATATTTTTTTGCAATGGGGAAAATTGCTGCCATGGATTTTTTCTTCCCATTGACTGAATTGATAATAGC
Source organism: Acetobacterium bakii (assembly GCF_001263355.1). Lineage (GTDB taxonomy): Bacteria > Bacillota > Clostridia > Eubacteriales > Eubacteriaceae > Acetobacterium > Acetobacterium bakii. The sequence continues at coordinate 72,064 of NZ_LGYO01000008.1, read as the reverse complement.
TTTCCCTGGGTAGCTTCGTAAAACCGCCTCAATGACTTCCGGGTTGGAAGAGTCCACTTGAAGCGGGCAATCGACCAATCGACTCACCGTTTCAACTGCTTCTTTCATCATTCTTACTTCATCAATATCCGGCAAACCTAAGTTGATGTCTAAAACATGGGCGCCATCATTTTTCTGGTTGATGGCCAATTGGGAAACCACTGATAGTTCACCCCGTCGCAGAGATTCTTTTAGCATTGGATTGGTGGTGGGATTGATACACTCGCCAATTACATGAATGTCATTTCCCAGTATGATGGTTTTTGTATTTGAAGAAACCAATGTCAAGTCTTTGTTTTCAACTGTATATAGGGATAAATCTTTGGTTGCGGCAATTAATTTTTCAATATAAGCCGGAGTGGTACCACAGCAGCCGCCAAGTATCAATGCTCCCATTTTCGCGATTTTCACCATATATTGGGTGAATTCATTAACATCAATATCATATACAGTCTTGCCATCAACCATGTGGGGAAGCCCGGCGTTAGGCTCCACCATAATGGGAACACTGGCATAGCGAACAAGCTCTTCGATAATCGACAGCATCCCATCGGGACCGGTGGAACAGTTAATTCCGATAGCATCCACCCCCAGCCCTTCAAGAATACTGACAATGGTTAGGGCATCCGTTCCGGTTAAGGTGCGTTTATTTTCCTGATAGGTCATCGATACCACGACTGGCAAATCAGATACTTCCTTAGCGGCAATCAATGCTGCCCGGGCTTCGCAAATATCAGACATGGTTTCAATGACAATCAGATCGGCCCCTGCTTTATCTCCGGCCATAATGACTTCCTTGAAATAGTCCACCGCTTCATCAAAGGAGGTCTCACCCAATGCACCGATCATTGTTCCCAGGGGTCCCACATCCAATGCGACATAATCCGGTTTCAGAGTTTTTACATTTTTGACACCAGCCGCTACCAGCTGCTCTACGGTAAACTCGCTGTCTTTAAGTTTGTAGCCATTCGCCCCAAAAGTATTGGAAAGAATGATATTTGCCCCGGCATCGATGTACAACTGGTGAATTTCTTTAATCAGCTCAGGATGGGTTACATTCAGTGCTTCCGGTACGGCTCCGATCGTATCAATCCGCTCCTGGATCAAACTCCCCATGGCGCCATCCAGATAAAGTCGCTTCTTCTTAAGTATTTCTAGTATATTCATTAGTTTGTTCTCCTTCATTAATAACATCACGATACAACAAAACCCCGTCTTTTGACGGGGTTAATGATCTGCATTAAACCCCATCATTGCGAAAATATTCGCCGGTATTGGCACCATGCTTTCGCTGGTTGCCGGGTTTCATAGGGCCTGTCCCTCCACCTCTCTGGATAGGTAAACTATTCAATTGCTTTTGAGAATAATACACATCATTTCCTGGTTTGTCAAGTATTTAAATTATTCAGTGCTGCCTTTAACATAATTCAATCTCGCCCCAGGCACCCAATTGATCTTCTATAATAATGAGGGCACCCAAAATTCCCGGGATTGTTTTAATCCAATCCAGTCCCCCGGCAATATCTCCGGGCGTTTTAATCCGATTGCACAGGGCCGTTGCTGCGGCGTCTGCCAGTGGGATGTCTTCACTGACCACCGTTACAGCATCCGCTTTTCCAAAGCTTAGGGAATGGCCCAAAATTCCCGAAGAAGTGCAAATCCCTAATGATTTTTTTCGGGGTTTGATCAAAAGACCAATGTCTGAAAATTCAGGGTTCCCGGTATAGAGGGCAATGCGTCGGACTTTTTTGGTTTTAATCAAAAGATCACCGCCATTTTCCACAATAATTTCTTCTGAAAAAGAGGCAAGTACTGCACCAATGTATTTTGAAACTGCACCGGCAACTGCACCCATGGGACCAATACCGGTTGCAATTCCTGACTTTAACAGATCTTGAACAATGGCCACTGCGCCCGTATCCATGGTCAACGGCACCAAAGATCGGATAAAACCCGGGCAGGTCTTATTGTAGTCCATAATGGATTGCCGTAGCTGTTTGACGCTTTTCAGGGCAACCTGGGGGAGTGCTGAGTTCATCACCATTGAATCAACTCCAATAAACAGGTCAGTTTCCAACTCGAGGACCTGGAAATATTCCAGGTCCTCGGCTTTCATACGATTGCGATAAATACGTTCTTCGTAGTTCATTTTTATATCAGTGCATGGATGGCCCGGGTTGGGCAGGCCTTTACACAAAGCATACATTCAAGACATTTATCCTTGTGGTGAACCAATTCCCAGTTTTCATCCATTTCCAGGGCATTAACCGTACAAACCGCAGTACAGGCACCGCAATCAACACATTCAGTCTTATTGACTTCTACAATTGACTCGATAGCCTTAACGCCAATCTGGTTTTGCCGGAGAAATACAATTCCGGCATTTATATCCGCTTCTTCCCCTGTAACTTCGATTAAAAGCATGCCTTTAACATTATCATCAATATTAGCTTTTAGGATATTGAAATCCAAATTGTAGGTTTTAACAAGTTCTACGGCCATGGGTTTGCCGGTGGCGGACTGAGGGAAAGATAATAATATTTTTTTTATCATTATCGTAATCCTCCTTCATTAATTGTAAGACCCTTTAAAGAATTTCCCATTGGAAAGCTTATAATCGGTTCTTGAAGATAAAATTCACCTTTTTTTATCCAATGATTCAGTTCAGCTGCAATTTCTCTGGCCATTTTCAAGCTGGACATGGGCGATGTTTTAATGATTTTTCCGTTAATATCAACTGAGCCGCTTCGGAGCTCTTCATAGCTGACCTTTTTTAAGCTTGGCTTGGATTTTTTCTGAACGCTGTAATCAATGATATTGGTATACAGGTCTTTATTCTCAACCGAAACAAAGGTCATCATTTCTTCATTCAGGATTGGAATCGGAATCCCCACACCCACAAACATCGAGGTTCCATACTTTTCATAAACCGCACCGCGAATATATTTGGGATTCATTTCCTTCATGTTCCCGATCAGAGCCAAGGTAGCTCCCGGTGCTGTCGGGTATCCTTTTTCATCCCGAGTACAAGCCGTATTAAACTGAGTACCCATCCAGGAAACATATCCCTGGGCGCCGCCAATGAAAATTTTTGTGCCCATACCAATGGTTTTAAGCAAAGGATCATTGAGGAGTGGGCTTAATTCTCCGGAAGTGCTGTAGGTGATGTTCCTCATATTGGGTTGTAAAATACCCATATACGTATATAAGCGACGGCTGGAAGTATTAATGGCGGCATTATAATTTTGATAAATATTTCGGGGATTGAATAAATAAGCTTCGTTCAAATCGTCCAGTGTAACCCAGGTATCAATGGATTTTCGGGGATAGCAGTCGGTTCCCTGAGATTTAGCCACCAGATGAACCTCTTTCCCGGCAATAAGATCGTGAATAACATGAGCACCCCCATATTCTATGCCTCTGTCCCCGGATGGTTGAGTAGCTCCCAAATAAGTATCCACTGCTGCCAAACCGCCATAGGCTTCGACGTCATTTAAATGAATCTCGCCCATACGAATGGGGGGATCGGAATGTCCGAAATTAATAAAAGCACCGGATGAGCACATTGGGCCGAATGTGGCAGTAGTCACCACGTCCACATATTCTGCAGCATCCTTGATTCCGCGTTCTTTAACAATGTCAATGACTTCTTCTGCGGTTACAATGACTGCTTCGCCTCTGGCGATTTTTTCATTAATTTCCTGATAGGTTTTTGCCATTTTATCCTCCAAAATTAATTTTCATAATTACCTGAACTAGTGTTGTATAACTAATCCTGTTTATACCATAGTGTTAAGATAGGCATTCATAAAGCCATCTAAATCGCCATCCATCACACCCTGAACATTTCCAACTTCCACATTGGTTCGGTGATCCTTAACCATATTATAGGGGTGGAACACATAGGAGCGAATCTGGCTGCCCCATGCAATTTGGCTGTAGTCCCCTTTAATATCCTCAATATGGTCCATTTTTTCCTGTTCCATAATTTCTACCAGCTTGCCCTTAAGCATTGCCATGGCCACATCCTTGTTTTGATGCTGAGAACGTTCATTCTGACATTGCACCACAATCCCTGTGGCAAGATGGGTAAGCCGTACCGCTGAATCAGTTTTATTAACATGCTGTCCGCCGGCGCCACTGGCCCGATAAGTATCAACTCGAATATCTTCGGGAAGAATTTCAATTTCCACGGTATCATCGATCTCAGGCATGACATCCAGTGATGCAAAGGAGGTATGCCTGCGGCCGGCTGAATCGAAGGGTGATATCCGTACGAGCCGGTGCACCCCTCGCTCGGTTTTTAAATAGCCGTAGGCGTTAACACCTTCAATCATCAGCGTCGCACTTTTTATTCCGGCACCCTCGCCAGGCTGAAGGTCTAAGGTTTTAACCTTATAGCCCTTTTTTTCAGCCCATCTGGTATACATGCGCAACAACATTTCCGCCCAATCCTGGGATTCTGTTCCGCCCGCTCCGGGATGAATAGCAATAATGGCGTTATTGCTGTCATATTCTCCCGACAAAAGCGTTTCAACCCGAAAGGAGTCTATTTTCTGATTCAGTATATTAATGGATTCTGAGAAACCTTCCAGTATTTCGCCTTCTTCGGCCAGCTCAAACATAACTAAAACATCATCCAATTCCTCGGTTAAAGCCTTGTAATGATCGACTTTAAGCTTGATCAGTTTTAATTCTTTTAAGACAATCTGGGCAGATTTCTGGTCATTCCAGAATTCCGGATTTTCAGTTTGTTTTTCGAGAGTCTCTAATCTGCTAATAAGTTTAGGCAGGTCAAAGTGAATCCCCCAATTCTTTTAACTTTATTTCCATTTCATTGACAATTTGCTTTTCTTCATACAAATCGATCATAAAATATTCACATCCTTTCAATTTCACACCCGGGACTATTGGGCTTCTTATGCGCCGCAGCACTTTTTGTATTTTTTCCCGCTACCACAAGGACAGGGATCGTTTCGGCCAACCTTATTTTGCGCAGTAGCTGGACCGGCAGGTTTTCCTTCAATTTCATTTTCATTGGTTTTCATTAGGCTGAAATCCACTATCTTGTCTTTGCTTTCTTCACTTGGTGCCACCTGGATATTTAGGTTAAAGAGATATTTGACAGTATCTTCCTGGATTCTCAGAATCATATCATCGAAGAGATCAAATCCTTCTTTGGTATATTCTTTTACAGGGTCATTTTGTCCGTAAGCCCGTAGACCGATTCCCTGTTTTAACTGATCCATGTTATCGATGTGGTCCATCCATGCGCTGTCAACACTTCTCAGAAGAATTATTCCTTCAATATTCTGAAGCTGTTCTAATCCTAAACGCTCTTTTTTCTCTTCCAGAATTTTTCGGCATTCACCCAATACAGTATCTACCAGAATTTCCCGACTTTCGGGTTTTTCCGGGAAAACCACAGTTCCCTTTGGCAGCACGTTACTTTCCAAATGTTTTGTCAGTCCTTCTAAATCCCAGTCATCGTAGTATTGACCATCTCCAGTATACATATTCACATAGGCATTAGCCAGCGTTTCGGTCATGGTCCAAATTTCATTTTCCATATCCTTACCATCAATGACCTGCTGTCTTTGTTCATAAATTAGCTCACGCTGACGATTCATAACATTGTCATACTGAAGTACATTTTTACGGATATCGAAGTTACGTCCTTCTACACGCTTCTGAGAATTCTCAATGCCTTTGGTCAGAATTTTGTTTTCGATGGGTGTTTCCTCATCCAGTCCAATGCTTTCAACAAGCCCCTGGATCCGTTCAGAACCAAAAACACGCATCAAATCATCCTCCAGCGAAACAAAAAATTGCGATGAACCCGGATCTCCCTGACGACCAGAACGACCTCTTAGCTGATTATCGATTCGGCGACTTTCATGGCGTTCAGTTCCGAGGATATGCAATCCCCCAACCTCAATAACGCCTTCTCCTAAAACGATATCGGTCCCACGTCCAGCCATGTTGGTGGAAATGGTTACTGCGTCCTTTTGTCCGGCGTTGGCAACGATTTCCGCTTCCTTTTCAAGAAATTTCGCATTCAGAACATTGTGTTTCACGCCTGAGCGTTTTAGATATCCACTGAGAAGTTCGGATTTTTCAATGGAAATGGTCCCAATGAGGATTGGTTGGCCTGTTTCATGGCGTCGTTTTACTTCCTCTGTTACCGCTGTATATTTTCCCTTTTCACTCTTATAGATCAGGTCATTGAGATCCTTACGTATCAACGGCCGATTGGTGGGGATGGTAATAACATTTAGATTATAAATAGTCTGAAATTCATCCTCTTCGGTCTTTGCTGTTCCGGTCATCCCTGATAATTTGTTAAACATTCTAAAATAGTTTTGGAATGTCACCGTGGCCAAGGTTTTGGACTCGCGATTGACCTTCACATTTTCCTTGGCCTCAATGGCCTGGTGAAGACCATTCGAGTAACGGCGACCCGGCATTAAGCGGCCGGTGAATTCATCAACAATGACTATTTCGCCATCTTTGTTGACATAATCCCGATCTTTAAACATAAGAGTATTAGCATGAAGGGCTTGATTAATATGATGTGATATTTCCATGTTTTCCATGTCAGCCAGATTGGTTAAACCAAAATAGCTTTCTGCTTTTACAATCCCATCATCGGAAAGCATGACCGATTTAGCCTTTTCATCCTTTATGTAATCATCCTCTTTAAGGGTTTTAGCAAAACCATTGGCTAATTCATAGAGCTTTGTACTCTTGTCGCCGCTGCCTGAAATGATTAAAGGGGTTCTGGCTTCATCGACGAGCACACTGTCAACTTCATCAATAATGGCATAATTAAGGACGCGTTGAACCTGTTGTATTTTTGTGGGGGCCATGTTATCCCGTAGATAATCAAACCCAAACTCATTGTTCGTTCCATAGGTTATGTCACTGCCATAGGCTTCTTTTTTTTGGTCAAAGGATAAGCCATGGACAACTAAACCTACTTTTAAACCCAAAAATTCATGCAACTGTCCCATCCATTGACTATCCCTCGTTGCCAGATAATCATTAACGGTAACAATATAAACCCCTTGTCCTCCAAGAGCATTGAGATAGGCTGGTAGGGTGGATACAAGAGTCTTACCTTCTCCGGTTTTCATTTCGGCAATATTGCCTTCATGAAGCACCATCCCCCCCAGCAGCTGGACTGGGAAATGCTTCATATCCAGGACCCTGGCACTGGCTTCCCGTACAGTGGCAAAAGCCTCAACTAATAAATCATCCAGGTTCTCTCCCTGGGCGAGTCTTTCTTTAAATAAAACGGTTTGGCCGCGTAACTCATCATCGCTCATGGCCTGATACTGGCTGTCAAGTGCCAATATCTGATCCACCTTTTTCTGTAAGCGCTTTATTTCTTTTCTACTACTATCAAACATCTGGTCTAAAAATCCCAAAACATTCACTCCTTCATTGTTCATTTTATAAAAATAATCTTAACATTTATTATATCATATTCTTTTATAGGTTACTTCATATAATTTAAAAGGGACTGTATTTTTTCATACAGTCCCTAAAATTACTATTAAATTACTAGTTATTTTTTCTTTCGCCAAAAAGCAACATCTTTTCCATCAAGTTTTAATTCTACCAACTCATATCCAGCTTTCTTTCGCTCTTCCAAAGTCTCATTAAATGTTTTTCGCTGATCATCACTCATGTTTTCCCTGTTGCCGTTGGAATCTTCGACTACATCTTCAGTGACTTCCTCAATTTCTTTTAACGGAATGGCAATTTCTTCATTTCTTGATGAAGGTCTTAAGAGATTGTCAGCTTCGATACTGCTTTCTTTGATGGTTTGCTTTCGCCTCTGGGCCTTGCGTTTTTCATCTTCAAGGTTAAGTCGCTGCCAAACATTCATCATTTCGCCCTCGGAAAATTCTTCTTCATCATCTTCAGTTTTACTCACAACTACCTCTTGATGAGGATTGTCGCCGCGTAGTACGAACGGTCTGTCCAGCTCGGTTAATTTAAAACTTTCAACAATTCTCAGATCTGATTCTGGTTCCGGTTTTGGAGCCGGCTCACGCATTGATTCTGCGACCTTATTTAATTCCATTTCACGAAGTTGTAACTTTAAGCGTTCTTTTTCAACGGCTAATTTTTCTTCGTAATATTTCTTGGTAAAGAACCCGGTATCCTCGCTTTTGAGAATTTCTTCCATCTCCGAGGCTTCCAACCCCTTGTTTTCGTCCCCCGAAACAAAGGTCCCCACCTCTTGAATATTGCCGATCACCTTGGTGCTGCCATCATCGGCAGCATCAATAATCATTGTTTCTTCGGGTGCCTGCTTTTGGACGATGATTTCTTCTGTTTCTGTTCCAATTTCTGAAAGGTCCTTTTCTCTGACATCGGGAATAACCATGGTTTCAAGTTGTTCTTCGGAGATAACAGTAGTCATACTCTCGTCACGTTCACCTCGAATAGCACCGCCGCTGGCGATGTCCTGATAAAAATCTTCAACTCTGGGAGCGGGGATCTGGCCAGTGTCACCATTGCTTTGAATGGAAACATTATCAAAGCTCTGATTTTCACCTTCTCCGAAAATACCTTCATCTTCAATATAATCCTGATTTTCATCACTCATAATCGATGGTTTCTTGTTCATAACATACTGTATGAAACCAACAAAACCAACCAGGGCCACAAGCGTTCCAACACTCACACCAGCTACAGTACCATAGAAGCTCATGAGCGTCGGAAGGAATGGAATTGGTATGGGTAAGTTAATTCCTAAAAACCACAAAAGTGTATTCGGTTGTATCAGCGTATAAATCGGACTTAATCCCTCGACAATCTGCTGTGCAAATCCGGTCGGGAGAATATCAATAACTGCCTGGGCAACTGGCATGCGTCCGCCATTGATAAAGATCACCACAAAATTCGAGGTAAAACCGATGGCCATAAGAATAACCCAAAAATCATCCAGGTTAAACACAAGCATTACAAGGACAAGAATGTAACTGGCAAAATTTACAATTTCAAGGTATGGTTCAATCAAAGGAATCCCACCTGTGTAATTGTAAAAATGTAATGCAAGCTGTAGTAACAGCCCTAAAATCCCAAGAGGCAGCAAAGAAATTTTTCGCACCTTGAAACCATGAAGGCTTCCTCTACGAATTTTCCCAATTAAAAAGCCTAAAATAATTGCAACTAGTATTAACATATTTGTTTCAACCCCACTACTTATTCTTTTTTCGATTTATTTTATTAGACGCATCGTCTGCTCAATAAAATAATTCAAGCAAATTTTGTTGCATGCATATATTCATTTTAAAGCAAAAGAAAAGTTCTGTCAAAACTTTATACCTAAATTTTTAAATAAATTTTTCATTCTAAATAATATCATCAAAAACACCCCTCAAAACTGTTTTTTAAGGGGTGTTCATAATTAATTTTTAGTCTTTCTTAAGAAAGCTTTAGAAAGTTGGTTCGATAAGACCGTAGTTTCCATCCTTTCGCATGTAGACAACATTAACATCGTCTGTATCTCCGTTAAGGAATACAAAAAAGTCATGTCCCAGCAATTCCATCTGAAGCGTCGCTTCGTCAACATTCATCGGTTTTACTGCAAACTTTTTCGTCCGCACAACCTTTGGCTGAAATTCATCGGATTCATCGCCCGCTTCAATTTCTTCCAAATTGAATTTGTTAGCTTCTTCAAGATTTCTCTTTTGAAGTTTTGTTTTGTGTTTTCTGAGTTGACCTTCTAGTTTGTTGACCACATCCTCTATGGATGTTACCATGTCTTCAGACTTTTCTTCGGCTCTAAGAATGGTTTTCCCAACAGGAATTGTAACCTCTAACATTTGATAATTTTTTTCCTTACTGAATGTAGCATAGATTTCGGTTTCCTGACCAAAGTAGCGATCAAATTTAGCAAACTTCTTTTTGAGTGCTTCTTTTAAACCTTCTGATACATGCATGTTTTTTCCGTAAATTGTGAATTTCATAACGACAACTCCTTTCAAAAGGTAAAGCTTACTCGTTATAATATATAGAGTCTACGAGTTATGATACCATTATAACCAATTATGCCCTAATTAGTCAAAATTTTTTTGTCAATTTCTTGTCACAAAAAAGCAACTAAAAATTTTACTCCTAAAATACTTGTAATATGTGGATTTTGCCTCAGTTGACCTGGTCTTTTCCCCCACACTCGCCAACAGGAAGTTTAGCTCAGTGTTAGCATCACAACTCCTTCTCTCGGCTTTCGCCGGCTGGACTTACTTCTAAGACGCACCATGATCAACAATTTGCTTTTAAATTGTCTTACGTGGATCGCTTCGCCTGCATCTGGCATCGACTTTCAACCACAAACCTGAGGCACCCTCTATTATAGGTTTAGTCCTCTTATAATGTCAAGATAAATTGAATAGTCTCAGGAAACAGTGGTCTTCTGTTTAAATAATATGCTATACTATGAGTACTGAATTTATGGAGGTTCAACAATGCTTTTGAGTCTTTTAGCAACTTTATCCGCATTTATCTTTATTTTAAATATTTCACTGAGCATTACGATTATTTTTCTGGAACGAAAAAGTCCCCAGAGCACTTATGCCTGGCTGCTTTTTTTGTGGATTTTTCCAATCTGGGGATTTTTGTTTTATCTGTTTTTTTCCCAAAACCTTACCAAAAGAAAAATTTTCAAATATAATACCCCTGAAAATATCCGGTATAATTTACTGCTTAAACAGCAACGGCGATCGTTATCTCAGATCATAGCCATTGACCCCCACAGTCCACTCGAAAAATATCGCCATTCCATTGAATTCCATTTGAATGTCAGCCAGGCACTCTATACCAATAACAATATAATTGACGTCTACACCGATGGTAAAAGTAAATTCGAGGCACTTTTTGATGCTATGGAATCTGCAACGACCTCAATCCATGTGGAGTACTATATCATCAAATACGATTCGCTTTCTCTTAGAATGATGGATATTCTTACCCGAAAAGCTCTGGATGGCATTGAATGCCGTCTCCTCTTCGATGCCATGGGCGGACGCTACCTTCCAAAATCAATTCTTGAACGCTTTGAGTCCGCCGGTGGAAAAATAGGTGTGTTCTTTCCTTCTAAAATAAAAATGATCAATCTCCGAGTCAATTACCGTAATCATCGAAAAATTGTGGTTATTGACGGAACAATCGGCTTTGTTGGAGGGTTTAATGTTGGCAATGAATACCTGGGCCTTGATCCTAAAATGGGTTACTGGCGTGATACCCATTTGAAAATTCAGGGGTCTTCAGCTCATGAGCTTCAATTGCGTTTTCTTTTGGACTGGCGGGCCAGCTCCAGTGAAACGCTGATCATTGACGAGGACTGTCAAAACAAATATTTCCCGATGCTTCCGCAAAAGTCCGGAGCCGGCATTCAAATTGTTTCCAGCGGACCGGATAAAGCCAATCAGCAAATCAAACAGGGATTTTTGCGGATGATCAATAATGCTGAAAGCTATATCCTCATCCAATCCCCATATTTTGTACCTGATGAGAGTATTCTTGAAGCGCTTAAAATCGCTTTGTTGTCAGGTATTGACGTTCGCATTATGATCCCCAATAAACCTGATCATATCTTTATTCATTGGGCCACGCTTGCCTATGTCGGTGAACTCATCGAATACGATGCCAAGGTATATGTCTATGAAAATGGCTTTCTCCATTCAAAGACCATTGTAGTCGACGATGCTGTTTGCTCGGTGGGTTCCTGTAATTTCGACATTCGCAGTTTCAGATTGAATTTTGAAACGAACGCTTTTATATATGATGGTTCCATTTCAACAGAATTAAAAAATGTTTTTGTTAAAGATATGAAACTTTGTACCTATTATAGTAAGGAAATTTATTTACAACGTGGGTATCTGATCAAAATTAAGGAATCCATTTCAAGACTATTCTCCCCTTTGCTTTAATTAGAATATAATGTTTCAAATCGATTCGTCAATAAAACTCAAATAAATGCCCAAGGGATATCTTGTTTTAAGATATCCCTTGGGCATTTTATTTGAATAAATTATTAAACCAGCAATCTTTGAATTATTTTATCTCTCTAAAAACGGAAATCCCGTTTTCCTTCATTTAGTTCGGTTAAATGGGCCGTCGCAATGCCACGGACCTTATCGCTGGGAATAGCTTTTAACTCGCGCTGAATCACTACCTCGCCCTTTTCTTTTGTATCCGGGGATGCGTAGTCCTCTAAATATTCCTTCAAAGTCATAATGGCATTTGGTTGACAGCAATTGACAATCTGTCCGGATTTAACCAATTTCATAAAACGATCTCCGGTTCGACCCTCACGATAACAGGCGGTGCAAAAGCTTGGAATATGACCCATTCCTAAAAGCCAGTTCACAATTTCATCCAGTTTCCGGGTATCATTCAGCTCAAATTGGGCTGAATTTTCATCTTCTGGCTCCTGCGTATCATAACCACCCACACTGGTACAGGAGCCGCCACTGATCTGCGAAATACCCAGTTTCAAAACACGTTCTCTGGATGCCTTTGATTCCCTTGTGGATATGATCATTCCGGTATAAGGTACTGCAATTCTTAACACTGTGATTATTTTTTCAAAGATATCGTTGGAAATAGCATTGGAAAAATCATTAGTATCAATGTCATCAGCAGGACAAATTCGTGGGACACTGATGGTATGTGGCCCAACACCCATGGCTGCTTCTAAATGCTCCGCATGCATGAGCATACCCACAAAATCATAACGGTACATATTTAACCCAAACAGAACGCCGATACCCACATCATCAATCCCGCCTGCCATGGCGCGATCCATTGCCTCAGTATGCCATGCATAATTATGTTTAGGTCCGGTGGGATGCAGCATTTCATAATTTTCTTTATGATAGGTTTCCTGAAAAAGAATATATGTCCCTATCCCGGCATCTTTTAATCGTTGATAGTCTTCAATGGTAGTTGCAGCAATATTCACGTTCACCCGGCGAATATCGCCATTTTTGTGTTTGATGCTGTAAATGGTTTTAATGCTCTCCAGTACATATTCTAAAGGACAGTTGACTGGGTCTTCTCCGGTTTCCAGTGCCAAACGTTTATGGCCCATATCCTGAAGGGCAATGACTTCCTTCACAATTTCCTCCTGAGACAACTTCTTTCGTTTAATGGTGGTATTCTTATGATGGTACGGGCAGTAGACACAGCCATTTACACAATAATTCGATAAATACAAGGGTGCAAACATAACAATCCGGTTACCATAAAATTTATGTTTAATCTCCTGGGCAAGGGAAGTCATCGCCTTGTTTTGATCTTCGAGTTCACAGGCTAACAGCACCGCCGCCTCCCGATGTGTGATGCCTTTGAATTCCCTGGCGCGTGCGATAATATCCTTAATCAAGGGTTTATTTATTTTATTTTCTTCAGCATAGGCAATGGTTTCTAGAATTTCCTGATCATTAATAAATTCTTCCGCAATTTTCGATTTAACATTATACATTTTTTTCTCCTTCAAAGTTATTATTTTTTTAATGGTGCAACTCACACTTAAGCACATCTCTCTTATACCGGTTTCAAATCAACTTTTGTAAACGAATAGAATCCTCACTGTCATTCATTAACGATCTATTTTATTATTTTGTTTCAGGATAATCACCACGATGATTTAAAATCTGATAACCGATTGACGCTATTCGGTTATCAAGACAAACCCGACATTCCGCAGCCTCCTCGCCGGTACAGATTTTATTGTCATATAAACTGTAATCCTTACGAACCTCAATCGGTGACAGGTTAGGCATCACCACGTTGGCTCCGGCCAGGATTCCAAGCTCCCGACCCTGAGTATCAATGGTGCCAAGGGCTGTGGTAGATGGAATTAAAGCTTTTGGCAACATTAAACGGAGGATTGAAATAAGTTGAAGGGTTTGTTCCATTGATCCTGGTGTGGCATTCTTGAAAGGCGTATTCTGGTGTGGAATAAAGGGTCCAATTCCAACCATTTGGGGGTTCAGAGCTTTTATAAATACCAGATCCGCCAAAATGTTTTCCACAGTTTGATGTGGTGAACCCACCATGAAGCCTGTGCCTACCTGAAATCCAATGTCCTTGAGGTTTTGCAAACAGGTCATCCGATTTGCCAGCATCAAATTTTGGGGATGAAGTTTTCTATAGTGACATTTATCGGCCGTTTCATGTCGAAGAAGATATCGATCTGCGCCGGCGTCAAAGAGTTTTTGATAGCTTTCTCTTGATTTTTCTCCCAATGATAACGTAATCGCACAGTTAGGATATTTTTGCTTAATCTCCTGAACCAGAAATACCATTCGTTCATCATTAAAATGCTTATCTTCACCGCCTTGTAATACAAATGTCTTAAATCCTAATTCATAACCATTTTCACAGCACTTTAAAATTTGCTCTTCGTCAAGACGATACCGATGGACTTTTTCATTGCTTTTTCGAATTCCGCAATAGTAACAATCGTTTTTACAATAATTAGTGAATTCGATAAGTCCACGGGTATAGACACCATTCCCAAAAGTTTTTTTTGCAACTTCACTAGCTTTTTCTGATAGCTCCCGGCGTATTTCGACGGTATTATTCTCCAACAACCATCGCAACTCTTCATTCTCCAGTGTTTGCTCCCTAACAAGCTTTAAGATCAGCTTATTCATTGTGTTCTTGATTTTCCGAGGATTTTGAAAGCTTGGAATATACAGTTTTAATACTGATTCCCTTGATCATTCCCAGTTTTCCTGAGAGCGAACTGATCACGTCGGACGGCGCATCTATGACCACGCTAATCACTGATATATTCCGTTCACGATAAGGAATTCCCATCCGTCCCACAATATATTTTCCATAATCATGTAGGATACTGTTCAGCTTTTCAACAGCCTCCTCCTTCTCAATCACAATTCCAATGAGTCCTATTCTTTTTTCCATCCACATTCTCCTTTTGTATTATCACAGCATCTTTTTCAAATAAATAAAAATCCCTGTACCGATATGGCACAGGGAAAACACGCTTAACCCAAAATCATCATCAGAAGATAATTTGTTTGGTCTATGGCACATAATTCTCTCGCCTTTCCACTGGGGACAAACCCTCATGATATCAGTACGAACACTTTGTATTTTAATGATTTTTGTGGTTTGCTGTGAGATTTGGATTAATCCTCCTCTTCTAACGCACCGATCGTGTAAAGGATATCACAAAGTAATTTCTGTTGCAAGCACTTTTGTTTAAAACTTCAACACTTTGAATAGTCAGGCATAAATAAAAAAAAGAAATTCTATCTATCAGATGCATTTCAGGCTGTGGCCAATTGCAACATCAGGTGTCTGCACCATGGCAAAAAGTAAGTCCTGGGGACAATCGTAACATCAGTTGTCGGCATCATGGCGAACAGGCGACAGCCTTTACGAGCATGCGGCAGACAACGATTTATCATTGTCCATAGGACGAGTTTTTAAACAAATTCAGAGTTAAGCAAAAACTCTTCAGGTTATGTCCAAAATAATAAAGTAAGTCCTGGGGACAATCGTAACATCAGTTGTCGGCATCATGACGAACAGGCGACAGCCTGTACGATCATGCAGCCGACAACGATTTACCATTGTCCCCAGGACGATTAAGTCAACTAACGTTTCTTATATTAAGTGTATTTTTTTCTATTTAAGCTTATGGATAAATAATCCACTTCTCAACTTAGGTTCAAACCAGGTTGATTTTGGCGGCATAAGTAAATCAGCATCCGCAATATTCATCAGCTCTTCAATAGAGGTTGGATACATGGAGAAAGCCAGAGCCATATCATCGTTCGCACGACGTTCCAACTCTTTTAACCCACGAATCCCTCCGACGAAATCAATACGGCTATCCGTACGAATGTCGCCGATACCTAAAATGGGAATCAGAACATTGTCCTGGAGGATGGCCACATCCAGTGACTTCACAGGGTCAGAACAGTCATAAACCCCGTCTTTTACTGTGAGCAAATACCATTTGCCTTCGACATAAAGACCAAAGCTTCCCTTTTGGGGTGGTTTTACAGGTTCTGTACCACGTTCTTCAACTTCAAATTTTTCAGACAAAGTTTTGATAAACTCCTGGGCACTCATACCATTTAAATCTTTAACCACTCGGTTATAGTCCATAATATAAAGCTGCTCATCTGGGAATAAAACAGAAAGAAAATAATTAAATTCTTCCTTCCCGGTGTAATTCGGGTTTGCTTCCCGACGCATAAGACCAACCTTTACAGCAGAAGCAGAACGGTGATGACCATCGGCAATATAAAGATTTTTCACATCTTCAAAATTTTCAATTAATCCTGTGATCACCGCTTCGTCATCAATAATCCAGGCTCGGTGTGCAATCCCGTCGTCAGATATAAAATCATAAACCGGACTATGCTCTTGTCGCCAGGCATCAACTAAATCATTGATGGTGTCCTTGCTGCGATAAGTCAGAAAAATTGGTCCGGTATTGGCATCACAGGCATCAACATGCTTGATGCGGTCCGCTTCTTTATCCGCCCGGGTCAGCTCATGTTTTTTGATGGTATTGTCGAGATATTCATCAATAGGGGTACATACCACTAAGCCTACCTGGCTTCGTCCATCCATTACCAGCTCATAGATATACAAACAATCTTTTGTATCCTGAGTTAAAGCATTCCGGTAGAAAAGCTTTTCCAGATTTTTTCGAGCTGTTTCATAAACAAAAGGATCATCGATTTTTATCCGGTCATCCAGGGTTGTTTCCGGTCGATCCACCCGTAAAAAGGAATCTAACTTTCCTCTGGCTGCCGCCGCAGCTTCTGCTCGGTTATATACATCATAGGGTAGTGCTGCAACATCGGCCGCTTTCTCTGGAAAGGGCCGAACAGCTTTAAAAGGTTTTATTGTAGCCATTTTTTCCTCCGTTTTTTAAATAAAGAAGTGGTCTTCAATGATAGTGAATATCCGAAGCCACTTCTTTATTGATTATTTGTGGTTATTTAATAATTCGAACCCGTGTCACACCTTCAACACTTTTTAAGGCTGTTTTTACGTCTTCGCCAACATTACTGTCTACATCAATCATGGTATAAGCCCATGATCCTTTATTTTTATTGGCCATATCAGAAATGTTAATATTATTATCTGCCAGAATTGTGGTGATTTTTCCTAACATTTTAGGAATATTGGCATGATTCACGGTAATCCGGTTAGCACTGTCACATACGCCCATATTACAATCAGGATAATTCACTGAATTAATAATGTTGCCGTTTTCCAAATATTCTTTTAAGGAATTAACCGCCATTTCAGCACAATTTTCTTCGCTCTCTGGTGTTGATGCACCCAAATGAGGAATATTAATGACATTCTTCATCTTAAGAAGACGTTCATTTGGGAAATCAGCTACATATGCAGCCACAACGCCTTCTTCAATGGCATCTTCCAAAGCATCGTAGTTTACCAGTCCACCTCGGGCAAAGTTAACCAATCGCAGACCTTTTTTTGTATTCTTTAATAAATCCGCGTCTACATAATCCTTAGTTTGTTCCATAAATGGAATGTGAAGGGAGATATAATCACAATTTTTGAAAATTTCTTCTTTACTGGTGGCGCGTTTTACTTTTCGACTCAAACCCCAGGCATTATCAATGGAAATGAAAGGATCAAAACCATAAACTTTCATGCCAAAGTCGATGGCCATGTTGGCCACAAGAACACCAATGGCACCCAATCCAATAACGCCCATCTTTTTACCGTAAAGCTCCGGTCCACCAAAAGCACTCTTGCCTTTTTCAACCAGGGCTGGAACATCATCCCCTTTATCCGCCAGGGTATTAGCCCACTCAATGCCTTCAACAACCTTACGTGAAGAAATGAGCATTCCGGCAATCACTAATTCTTTCACCGCGTTGGCATTTGCACCGGGAGAATTACATACAACGATTCCTTTTTCAGAACATTTTTCCAACGGTATATTGTTCACGCCGGCTCCGGCTCGTCCAATAAATTTAACACTATCGGGAATATCCATATCGTGCATTTTAAAACTTCTTACTAAAATGGCATCCGGATTTTCCGGATGATCCAATACAGTATATTTTTCGCCTAATAATTTCAGGCCTTTTTTTGATATATTATCGAGGGTTTGTACTTTACAATTCATGTTTAATTCCTTTCAATGTGATAATGACTATGCATTTTCACTTTCAAATTTTTTCATGAAAGCGATCAGACTTTCAACACCTGCCATCGGCATGGCGTTGTAAATACTGGCGCGCATACCGCCAACACTGCGATGGCCCTTTAAGTTTTCCAGACCGGCTTTTTTGCTTTCTTTTACAAAGAGAGCATCTAATTCATCTGAACCGGTAATAAAGGTAACATTCATTAAAGAACGATCCTCGGGAACAACAGTCCCTTTATAAAGCTTACTTTTATCAATAAAGTCGTATAGCTTTTGAGCTTTCTCTTTATTGGCCTTTTCCATGCCGGCAACGCCGCCATTGGCTTTGACCCATTCATAAACAAGCTTACAAATATAAATAGCATAACATGGCGGCGTATTGTAGCTTGAATCATTATCCGCATGAATTTTGTAATTTAGCATAGTTGGTGTGAAATCCTTGGCATGCCCTAATAAATCTTTACGAATAATCACAGCCGTTACACCCGCAGGTCCCATATTCTTTTGGGCACCGGCATAGATTAAACCAAATTTAGAAACATCGTATACTTCTGATAATATATTTGAAGACATATCACCTACCAAAGGCACATTTCCGGTATCTGGTAAATTGTCCGGGGTAAAGCGGGTTCCAAAAATCGTATTATTAACACAAATATGAAAGAAATCAGCATCCGGTGTAAAATCCTTAGAATCTACTTTTGGAATATAGGAAAAGGTTTTATCTTCCGAAGATGCAATAACCTTTGCTTCTCCATAACGGGCTGACTCCTGATAAGCCTTCTTAGCCCAACTCCCGGTGACCATAAAGTCGCATTTATTACTCTTTGCCAAGAGATTTAGCGGAACCATTGAAAATTGGGTAGACGCGCCTCCCTGTAAAAACAGGATTTCGTAGTTATCTGGTACATTCATTAATTCTTTAAAAAGCTTTTTTGCTTCATGAAGAATATCAATAAAATAGGATGAACGATGACTCATCTCCATCACGGACATTCCTGAATCCCCGTATGATACCATTTCATCAGCAGCCTTTTGTAATACCTCAACGGGTAATGCTGATGGTCCAGCTGAAAAATTATACACTCTTTTCACTTTTAATTTCCTCCTTAAAATAATTTTATGGTGTGTTAAGTAATTCTAAAAAAATTACTTCCTGATATTATATGTTAAATTATTGTCAATTGCAAGATTTTGAATAAAAATTCAGGTAAATTTTTGCACTTTTATTTTTTTGCCCATTACTGAATGGTCACAACTGTTTTTGCCGGAGTAATCGACTTTACCAGTGCCTGGGATAAATTAGTCTGGATGGGTAATTCGTATTCCCCGGGTCCCAAATTTGCACAGTCAATAAAAGCTTCTGCCTGAGCCGGATTCAAACTATTTAAAGCACTGCTGGCACCTTCTAATCTGAGAAGGACCTTTGAATCTTTCATTTTAGAAACCACTAATCCGGCACCTAAATTTTTTACATTGATTTTATCCAATGTAAAACTTCGCTCAACCGTATTTTCAATATTAACGGTAACCTTCACCTTATCATTCCCATCAATAAAATAACAGTCTGGTGGCGGCGTGAGATTGACATCTCTGGTGAATGTTTTTGTCTGACCGGATACATCAATTGGATTCATTGTAATTGATTGAATGGTATCAATTAATTCTGGCTTTGCGCCAATGAGTACTGTCGATGGCTCCACTAAAACTTCTGAAACCACATAACCATCACCAGGACTGCCTGATGTTGTAGGTATGACTGAAACAGGCTTTGTTTTCCCAAGAATTATTTCCGCTGTAATAACACTCGGGAAAAATTCAAGATCATTAATTGGATTTCCAGAAGCATCATAGGCCATCACCTGCAACTGTTGGGTAGTATCCGCTTCCATTCCATTTACATTTGCAGTTCCGCTGGTTTCTTTAATTCTGGCAATGGATTCTTCGGGACCTTCAACCTCAACTGTTTCCAGTGATTTTGCAGAAATTACTACTGCATCATTGGCTGGCCGGCCTTCTACGGCAATACTGACTTCCAGATCTTCTTTAATGATATTATCCACAACAATCTGTAATGTTGTGGGATTCATGCTATCAATGATTACCGAATTCGGTAATCCCTTAACTGCTATTTCTAAGTCATAGGTACCCTTTGTTTCAATGTCATCTAAATTAGCTTCAGCGGTAATTTCCTTGGTATTAATTTTTCTAAGATTTTTATCTGTCCCTTTTACCCGAAGGTTAAGATAATAATTTTTATCTTCTGCCAAAATCAGATTCTTATCTGTTAATCCTACGACATTCGTTAATGTTATGGGAATACTGTTAAAATCCTGACTTATGATCATATCCGAATTGCCATTCACTATAAACCACAGCATCAGAGCAATTCCCAGCGCTATTACGACACGAATTACTTTTTCATGCACCGGTACTTTCTTTTTTACTTCCATCTATTTTCTCCCAAAATTTATGAAACCAGGTGTTGTTTTTACCATCGTCTTTCAGTGTGAAATTTTCCAATATCACCTGTTTAAGCATTTCTGGATTCACATCCTGGAACAGGGTTTTATTTGCAGCGTATGAAACCTGACCCGTTTCCTCTGACACAATGATAACAATCGCGTCAGACTTTTCTGTCATGCCCAACCCGGCGCGATGCCGGGTCCCCAATTCACTACCAAGATCTCGATTGTCTGATAATGGCAGCAGGCACCCTGCTGCCTGAATCCGCCTTGTCCAAAACTGAAGAATCACTGCCCCATCATGTAATGGACGGTTCGGCGTAAATATATTCTCAAGTAATTCATTGCTGATATCAGCATCCAATTCAATCCCCGTGTTTACAATATTCTTAAGTCCTGTATTTTTTTCCAAAACAATAAGAGCCCCAATTTCTTCTTTTGCTAAGTTGCCAACTGCCTTAATGACCTCATCCACATCGTTTTGCAAAAAATCCATGGAAGGTTTTCTTAACATATCTTTGAACAATTGATTGTTCCCCAACTGTTCAAGTGCTGAGCGAAACTCGGGTTGGAAAACAACAACAATAAAGATAAAGGCCCAGGTAAAAACATTTGTAATTAATAAATTTAAGGTCGTAAAACCTAACCACGCACTGAGTGGTGCAAGAAATAGTAAAAGAATAAGACCCTTAAAAACTTGTTCCGCCTGGGTTCCCCGTATCCATAATAATACGCGGTAGACAACAAAAGTAATAATGAGGACTTCAATGACACTTCCGATGGTTATTCTCGATTGTATATATAATAATAGTTCTTCCATTTTCATTCCTCTTTTTAGAATTCTTTAACATTATACACCAACAACCGCTAACAGTGAAATGGAAAAATATATTTTCATCATTATTACAGCCTCATTAAGAAAAATATTTAAGGGATATTCATGCAAATCATGCTAAAATTATAAAGATGTAGGACACCCCAAAATCTTAATTCAGGAATAAGGAGCTTTTTTCATGAAAAACCATTTGTTTTATTTATTGCCAAAGAGTGACACGGTCTTTTTAACAAATACAGATTCTTATCGTCATGCCTACAATATGTTCGTATTAACTAACTATACCGCTCTGCCTGTAATAAATAAAAAAGGGCAATATGTTGGCACTATTTGTGAAGGTGATCTTTTAAGGGTTCAGTCCCTAAGTCTTGCTCACCCAGAGATTGATTTGGATACTTTTGAAATTAAGGACATTGAATTTAAGACAAAGATTGAGGTTGCCCGAGTTAATGAAAGTTTTGACCATTTGGTTGATCTTGCAGCACGGCAGAATTTCATTCCACTAGTTGATGATCAAGGTGTATTCATTGGTATATTAAGGCGTCAGGAATTAATTAAAGAGCTGCTCAGCTTTTTATCGAATAAGGTTTCCGAGCAAAAAATAGCCAATTAAAAGATAATAACCTCTTTTTAATTGGCCGCTGTACCCATCTTACTAATTTACTGATCAATGCGAACAGGTTATCCGCCTGTTCGCAGCAAAACATACAACTGCTCTTGTCATTGTCGATAAAACTTGCTTATTTGACTTGCCAACTGCCCTATCTCTTTTTATTTTTACTGCTTCAATCTTTTTAAGAGTTGCTTACCGCTGCGTGGATAAGGCATTGCCTGAGCCATCAACAATGTTTTAAGGGAGATACAAGTCTCTTCAAAGGTTTTTTCATCGACGTTATCCCCCATGCAGAAAAAGCCGAGTCCTCTGAGCAGCTCTGCTTCGTCATGTTTAGCTTGATCCAATAATGGCAGGATTCTTTGAACAATCCCCAGATCAATCACTTCAAATTCATTAAACAACCCTTCGACACCGCTATTAATCCCAAAAGCTAAGATTTCATTAATACAACGATAACCCATTGGCCGGTCAAATCGCACTAGGATCTCTTGAAGTTTTCTTAAAGCCAACATTAAATTTTCGATAATCCCAGGAAGTCCCTGGGATTTCTTTTGCATTTTAAATTGATTGTTCTCCCAGTCGTCCTCGCCATTAAGATTTCCATAATTTGGAAAAACTCCAATTTCAACAGCCGGCATTTCAATTGTATTGCCACTGTCCAGAAATTTTGGTGCAACCGGATAGCTTTCTTCGCCTCCATTAATCGTACCAATAATATAAATATTATCGGCAAATGTCAGTCCTCCATATTCTCTGAAAGATCCAGCATCCGAGCCAAAATAATCTCTGTTTAATAGTGGTTCTTTATTTCCATTAATCCCTTCCAATAATTTCCGAAGATATTTTTCAACCGGTGATTGATCCATTTCATCCAAAAGAAAAAAATGAGGTTTTTCAGGATATTCACGTGAATTTTTTAATAATGTCATTATTGGTCCCGGAACAAAATGTCCCCGATTATCCAGATATCCAAATAATACCTCTTCATCATCCCAGCCTTTTTCTACCAGAACTTGTTGGAAACGTCCATTATCTGAATTTGCTCCAATAGCTTCTGCAAACAGACGGGGTAAGCTTGTTTTCCCGCTTCCCACAGACCCTTTAATCATTACGAAAGGCTTTGATTTCAATGATAGATAGTAGCTTTTAACCAGCTCTGGGGAATAATAGAATCCTTTATTTCCCATTCTCGCCAATACAGCTTTCAGCTCTGATGTAATTGTTTCATTTTTCAAAGGGTATTTTTTTTGTAATGAACCCGGTGTTTTCATACTTACTTTTTTAGGAGCATCCTTTTCAGGCCTATTGGTTTCATCAAGGGATTGAATGTCACAGACTTTTTCTTCCATGTCCCGGTTTGTGAAAGCCTCTTTTTTTTCAATCCTTTCTATATCTTTAATCAGTTCTTCATTCAAAACAATCTCAGACTCACCAACTACGGCTATTTGCGGTTTCAAAAATTTCTCAGAGGAATTCGCTTCACTCACTTCCTCAAAAAAACCATTCCTCCTGGTTATGTCCATTTCAATAACTTTTGTTACCTCTGCAGTTGGCGCCTCCAGGATTGACTCCTCTTCCGGTGTGACGGACATTGTGATCACTTGATCATAAATTCTCAACATTGCCTGGAATTCTGCTGCTAATATTTCATCTCCGGGTAAATCTTCGCTATATTCGCGATAACAAAGGATTCCTGCTACTAAGGTCGCATTTGCCAATAAAACTTTCTGATGATTGGTTTCAAAACTTCCAGTGTCTATAGTTCGGCGGATTTGATCTACTTTCTCTGAAAGTGTTTTCGCGCCAGCCCCAGGTTCTGCAAAAACAATGGCCAGGTACAGCTTTCGGCTATCCATAGAAAGCAAATAGATTAAGTGAAAACCCTTTTCAATGGTATCGGTTAACCGCCTGTCCATAACTGCCACCCATGGAATTTCAGCCCACTGGTGATCCCCCGCAAAACCCTGAACCAAATACTTTCCACTTTTTATATTAGGAAAGCCCTCAAGAATTTTTGGAATATCATCACTGATGATATCTTTAAATGAAAATCTAAAATCTCGGGGATAATAATTTTGATATCCGGTAATCCATTTAGCAAACAATTCCCTAAGACCTGACCCGGGATTCTTTCTTGTCTCTTCGGGCATTGCCTGAGTCGCGGTTTCTACTGCTGGAACATCGTCTGTTCCCAAGATAAAACGCACATCATAATGATCATCATGCTTAATAAACTCCAGCCGTGGTGTCTTTAATGGATCTGTTTCATCTGCAAACCAGGTATTGTATTCAGGAAATGTTTCCGCAAGTTTTCGTTGCAGAACTTTGCTCCAATTAAGTTTTTGATTGCCACCTTCCGATTCAATATAAGCGGGGTACTCCCGACCTTCATACATTAAGGCAAGACGTTCGCCTTCACCCTTAAAAAAAGTTGACACTTCCGCTGGAATTGCCATCTTATTATTTGTAAAATCTGACAGTTCTGTGGTTCTGATCGCCTTATTATTTGCTAATAATTCCCAGCTCATTTTTTCACCTTTCCATTAAACAGCATTTTTTATCCTTAAATACACCTCATAGAAAATGACGCAGCAATACTTGATTGCATACGCCTTCGCTATTGTAAACTTCATTTATTTTTTCGCGTTTCTTCTTCCAATCGTTTTTCTTCTTTTAATCGCCATTCTACTCGCATTTCTTCCTGAATACGATCCTGTTCAGATTTTAAATCAGTGCGTTCTTCATACAGCGCTTTTAAGCTATCAGGTATTTTGGGTTCTTCCCCAATTGGAAGCGTTGTTCCCATTGTTGACATAAAATAATGCCGTTTCCCCGGGCCGTGAAATTCTATAAAATAAACACTCTGATTTTTATCAAGAATTAATGTTCCATCCTGAACCATGATCTGAATGGTCATTCCACAAATCGATGCTTTGACATTCGTAGTGGTCCATCCGGTAAACATCATCCCATCATACTTTGGCATGAGGTGATTTAATTTTTTAAAAAATTCCCGTTCCAGTCGCCAGTCATCATTAATAGCAATGGTAACTGCTGATGATCGCTCTGGTATTTGAATATGTACAAATCCATCCTTTAATCTTACTTCCGCTATATAATCTCGAACACTTTGTGTTATGTCGATTAACTGTTCACTGACTGTGATGTCTAAATCAATAATTTTCAATATGATTCCTCCGTTTTCAGGGTTTCATTAATATTTTTAAGTATAATGTAAAAATACCATCCATGCCTGTATTTAATGATTATCTTTATTATAAACCATATCTTTTGAAAAAACAAAAACTTATCCATCCAACCTCTGTAAATATTTGCTTTTTACTGAAAATTTTCAGATGTAAAATATTTACCTTTGAGACCGTAAATTATTATGATAAAATAATGCATAAACGAAAGCTTTGAAAGGAATTATTTATGTATTATAATCTTAGTCTCCTGTTCACTTATTTTTTCCTCTATGCAATCATTGGATGGAGCTGTGAGGTTGTTTATTGCTCAATCCCACAAAAGAAATTTATTAACCGGGGGTTTTTAAATGGACCTTACTGCCCGATCTATGGAGTGGGTGCCATTATCATCGTCATGTTCTTAGCGCCTTTCATTGGTTTTGCACCCATACTTTTTTTAATGGGGGTATTGATTACCAGTACATTAGAATATGTCACCAGTTGGGGCATGGAAAAATTATTCCATGCCAAATGGTGGGACTACTCCGCTCACAAATTCAATATCAATGGTCGCATCTGTTTGCTTAATTCTATTCTTTTTGGGGTGATGTCTTTAGTGCTCATGTATGGGATTCATCCATTTGTGCAGAGTATTATTCAAAGCTTTTCATCCTTTTGGTTAATAGTCATTGCCACCTCTGCCGGCGTGTTTTTTATTGGCGATGTTATTGAATCCACTCGTGAAACCCTGGATCTTAATAAAAAGCTTGGTTCTGTTTATGAAGCAACCACTGAACTTAAGAATTCGCTTAAAGAGAAAGGTATTAATACCGCTCATGATCTGATTGCAAAGGTTGTGGATCTTAAAGATGGTCGACTTGCAGATGCTAAGGATTCCGCCCATACAGTGGTAATGAATCTGACAAATCGCATTCAGGAAAATAAACGATTTAGTAATTATACTCATCGCCGCATTCTCAATGCCTTTCCGAACATGGCCCATCGTGACCATCAGGAGTCTTTAGAAGTATATAAAGCGCTTCTGGTGAAAAGCAAAAAGAAATTAAAATCTGATGATTTTGACACTATAAGTGATGGACAATAGTTTTTAAAAATATGATTTTTAGGAAGTATTAATTATGTTATATCATAGTGAACTCAATTTAATCAGTCAACTGGCCGCATTGGATCTTCCAACGGATCCAATTGCCCTTCCAGATTACTCTTTGGAAGAAATGGTGGCGACACTCTTAGAAAAAGTAGACACCCTTAAAGGCGATGCCGCCATGTCATCCAAAGAATGGGCTCTATCCCTTGGCCTAATTAAGGGAAATCCACGATTAACATCATTAAATGTCCTTGCCTACACCAACCAGCCTCAAAATGGCCTCGTTGCCTATTGCTTTTCTGACCTGACCGAAAATACTGCAATCATCGCATTTCGGGGGACCACAGGGATTGGCTGGGTCGATAATATCAAGGGTGGCTTTATCTGTGATACGCCGCAACAGCTAAAAGCCCTGGACTTTTTTCATGAGGTAGATGCGGCCTTTAATTTTGATTCTTATACCATGACGGGACACTCCAAGGGAGGAAACAATGGTCAATATATTACCATTGTGGATGGAAATAAAGTGTCAAATTGCGTTACCTTTAACAGCCAGGGCTTTTCAGCTGAATTTATTCGAAAATATTGTACCCAAATCATTAAAAATAAAAATAAAATAGTGGCTTATGAAGCAGCCTGGGATGTTGTGAATATTCTTCTTAACAGCATTGCCGGCCGGCGTGTGGTTGTCGGCACTGAATCCCGTCTGCCTCATCACAATCATCCCCCCAACCGACTCTTAGACCAAAGCGGCGACATCCGCACACCTGATCAGCGACATCCTTTTTATGCCGGCTTTCAAAATTTCACCATGAGTCTCACCAAAATGAGTTCTATGGCCAAACAACAACTTGAAAAAAACAAGTCCACCAAAAAAGATTCTGAACACAAAAAAAAATAAGGGATTTTCCCTTATTTAAGACAATAATATACAAATAGAAAGTAAGTCCTGGGGACAATCGTAACATCAGTTGTCGGCATCATGGCGAACAGGTCTCAACCTGTACGATCATGCAGCCGACAACGATTTACCATTGTCCCCAGGACGATTTTAACAATAAACTCAGATAAGGAATTATCCCTTATTTTTTTATACTTTTTCCGCAAGTTTTTCAATGCGTTCATTGGTTATCTGGCGAAATACTGAATAGAAGACAGCAAACGTGGGAATTCCTAAAATAATTCCCAAGAACCCGAAGAGACTGCCACCAATAAACATGCCGATGAGAACCCAAAGACCGGAAAGTCCGACGGAATTTCCAACCACTCTGGGATAAATGAAATTATTGTCAATCTGCTGTAAAACGATGATAACAATGATAAAAATTAAACAATACCAGGGGTTTACCACCAATAGAATGAAGGCACTCGGTACTGCGCCCAAAAATGCTCCAAGTACAGGTATAATACTAGTGATTCCAATTAAAACACCAATAAGCAACGCAAAGGGGATTTGTAATACGGCTAACACAATCGTAACCATTGTCCCTAAAATCAGGGCCTCTGTCAATTGTCCGGCAATGAAACCATGAAAGACTCGATTGGCCGTCACACTGACATCTTCTATGAAATCTGCCCGATCTTTGGGTATATAGGCAAGCATGAGTTTATCCTTTAATGCCAAAAGTTTTTCTTTATCCGATAGTAAATAAATGGATATAACAATTCCTAAGAAGCTGTTAAATACACCAATGGTTACCGTTTTAGTGGCGTCAAAGATCTCAGGCACCGAGCTAATAATGGTGTTAACCAATTGATCCATCAACATATTCCACTGTTCAACGACTTGATTCCATGTATTGTCTGGTATTTGGAAAAAGGCAAGAATGTCATCAATAAAATTATTAAAGGAAATAATGTAATCCGGAAGTTTTTCAATGAGGGTATTCGTGCTGGCGCTTAACTGGGGAATAATAAAAGTCATAATCCCGGCAATTGCCCCCAGAATCAAAAGAAAAGTAAATGTAATCGCCAAAACACGTTTAACTTTTGTCATATTTTTTCTTTTTTTAGTCTTGATTTTATCTAAAAATTTGAATACATGTTTTTCTAAAAATGTCATCGGAATATTAAGTACAAAAGCAATCCCTAATCCGATGAGTATGGGAGTAATAATGTTGATAAATACCCCCAAGAAGCTAAAAAGATCCTTAATATTTATGAGTGCAACAAAAAGACAAACCCCAAAGGCAATTAGAAAAGCATAACTTTTAAATGATTTTTGAGTCATTCCCCGGTTTCGGTCCCGTTGTTTATTGTATATTTCCATCTATGTACCACCTTTCTTTAAGCGATTAATTGTACCATATTCGAATTAATTTATCTTTAACTTTCATCCTGTGAAACGCTGATAGTTATTTTATTATTTCAAATTTAAAAGTAATCTTAAAAAAAGAACACCCCGATGGGTGTTCGATTCATTATTGTTTAACGACCTTTTCTCTTTCGATCCAATTCAGATAAATCTTTCTTGCGGATACGAATATCGGTTGGGGTTAATTCCACCAACTCATCATCATTAATAAATTCCAGTGCCTGTTCCAAAGTCATGACGCGTGGCTCAATGAGCTTTAAGGCTTCGTCAGTTCCTGAAGAACGAACATTAGTCATTTTTTTATTTTTAGTTGGATTTACAGTCATATCATCGGCTCGGTTATTTATTCCAATAACCATGCCTTCATACACTCTTGTTCCTGCTCGAACCATCATTTCGCCACGATCACTTAGATTAAACAGCGAATAAGCCATCGTCTCACCATTAAATTGGGAAATAAGAACCCCATTTTGACGTTGCGGAATATCACCCTTATGATCTTCAAAAGCTGCAAAACGACGAACCATTGTTCCTTCACCATGAGTATCATTAATGAATTCACTTTGGTAACCCAGCAAACCTCGGGTGGGAACTAAAAATTCTAAACGGGCCCAGCCTTCATCACTGTACATTCCTTCCATCCGTCCTTTTCGAACATTCAGCTTGGAAATAACTGCACCTGAGTATTTTTCCGGCACAGAAATAATGACACTTTCAACCGGTTCTAAAAGCTTGCCTTTTTCATCCCGGTGCATGATAACTTCCGGTTTGGAAACAGCAACTTCATAACCTTCGCGCCGCATGTTTTCCAAAAGAATTGAAAGATGAAGCTCTCCACGTCCTGAAACCTTAAATCCATCGGTAGTATCTTCAAGATCTTCGACCAATAATCCAACATTTACTTCAAGCTCTTTTTCGAGACGGGCCCGAATATGTCTTGTGGTAACAAATTTTCCAGATTCGCCGGCAAAAGGTGATTTATTTACAAGGAAATTCATTGACAGTGTTGGTTGCTCAATTTCAATCAATTCCATCGGTTGAACCTGATTGATTTCACCAATGGTTTCACCAATGGAAATATCTGGAATTCCTGAAATAACAACGATGTCTCCGGCTTTCGCTTCTTTAACTTCCACACGAGCTAAGCCGCGATAAACAAAAACCTGATTGATTTTATCTTTCTTAAAAGTGCCATCTTGCTTGCATACTTCAATTTGTTCGCCTGCATGGATGGTTCCGGAATAGATCTTGCCAATTCCCAAACGGCCGATGTAATCATCGTAAGCAAGTGAAGAAACCTGCATCTGTAATGGTTCCAGGCTTGTATCATCCTGTAAACCAACATGTTCAACAATGGTTTCAAAAAGAGGTCCTAAATCAATTTGTTCATCCGCCATATCTCTGATAGCAGTACCCTCTTTGGCAACCCCATATAGAACTGGAAAATCCAATTGTTTATCTGTAGCCTTAAGCTCAACAAATAGATCAAAAACCATATCAACCACTTCTTCGGCACGTTGATCTTTTTTGTCTATTTTATTGACAAAAAGGATTGGGTTTAATCCTTTTTCCAATGATTTATTAAGTACGAATCGGGTTTGTGGCATGGGGCCTTCACTGGAGTCAACGAGAAGAACTACAGTGTCAACTGTCTTTAGGATTCGTTCAACCTCAGATGAAAAGTCGGCATGTCCTGGGGTATCAACAATATTAATTTTAATATCCTTGTACATTATGGAACAGTTTTTTGAGTAAATGGTGATCCCACGTTCACGTTCTAGATCATTGCTGTCCATTACGCAGTCCACGACCTCCTGATTTTCTCTAAAAACATTGCTTTGTCCTAAAAGGGCATCTACCAAGGTAGATTTCCCTGCATCGACGTGGGCGATGACAGCAATGTTGATAATAGGTTGTTTGTTATTCATAAATTCCTGCTTTCTTAATTTATTATAGCGTTACACTGAAAAGTCCTGCAACATTGAATGTCGCAGGACTTTGAAAAAAGTCTGATATTAACGTTTTGAAAACTGTGGAGCACGACGAGCTTTTTTAAGACCGTATTTCTTTCTTTCAACCATTCTGGAGTCACGGGTTAAATAACCTGCACGTTTAAGTGCTGGTCTCAGATTAATATCTGCTTCTAGCAACGCACGTGAAATTCCATGTCGGATTGCTCCGGCTTGTCCTGTAAATCCACCACCATGAACATTAACGATGATGTCAAATGTGTCACGTGTATCGGTTAAGGTTAATGGTTGTCTTGCGATAACCTTTAGAGTTTCCATTCCGAAAAATTCATCAATGTCACGTCCGTTAATTGTGAATTTTCCACTACCTGGTAACAAACGAACTCGGGCAACCGAGGTTTTTCTTCTTCCAGTTCCTAAATATTGTACTTTAGCCATTATCTATATTCTCCTTCTCAGCATTAAAATTCGTAAACTTCTGGCATTTGAGCAGCATGTGGATGTTCGGTTCCAGCGTAAACTTTAAGTTTTGTTGCAACCTTATCTCCAAGCTTATTGTGTGGGATCATGCCCTTTACTGCTTTGAAAACCAAAAGCTCTGGTTTTTCAGCTAAGAATTTTCTGTAGGTCATTTCTTTTAACCCACCGCAATATCCAGAATATGTTTTGTATAATTTCTGGTCTAACTTGTTACCGGTTAAAACAACCTTATCTGCATTAATAATAATAACAAAATCTCCACAATCCATATGTGGTGAAAAGATAGGTTTGTTTTTTCCTCGTATAATATTGGCAACTTCAGTCGCCAATCGTCCTAATACCTTGCCTTCTGCATCAATAACATACCATTTACGGTCTATTTCATGAGATTTGGCCATAATCGTAGCGTTCGCATTCATCTCAAAGTCCTCCTCAGTTCGATAATATTCTATATAATTTCATTTTTGGGTTTCGATAAAGTGGGATTTATCGAAAATCGTATTTGTCCGTATCGGGGCTAGTGATACATTAACGTCCATCATTAATTGTAAAGCATCTGGCCGGGCGTGTCAAGTATTTTGTTCGAATTTAAGATGATTTTCAATAAAAAACTTCTTTTAAATATAATCCATGGGCTGGTGCCGTCACACCTGCTTTACTTCGATCCAATCCCTGTATGATTCCTGAAACTTCCATTGGTGCAATACGATGAAAACCCACTTCATAAAGCGTACCTACCATAATACGCACCATATTGTACAGAAAGCCGCTTCCTTTGAAGGTTATTTCCCAAATATCCTCTTTCTTTTCAAAAGAGATCGATTCAATGGTTCGGACGGTATTTTTCACCGAACTGCCACTTGCCATAAATGCTCTGAAATCATGTTCTCCCATAAAATATTCTGCTGCCTCTTTCATTGCCTGCCAATCGAGGGATTTGCTGATATGAAAGGCCAGATCCGACTCAAAAGGACTGGCAACATTGGATTCATATATTTTATAAAGATAGGATTTCCCTTTTGCGTCATAACGGCTGTGAAAATTTCTGGCACATTCTTTACTTGAAAGAATCCGGATATCTGGGGGTAATTTTGTATTCAGTGCCTGAAAAAACTGATTAGGCGGTATCGTTGAAGACGTCAGAAAATTAGCACATTGCTTCAAGGCGTGAACCCTGGCATCAGTTCGCCCTGAAGCAGTGAGGTTGACGTATTCACCGGTTAATTCAGTAATGCCCCGGGTAATCAATTCTTGGATGCTGATGCCGTTGGGTTGGATTTGCCAACCACAATAATGGGTACCGCGATAACTTATGATTAATTGTATGTTTTTCATTATTACGCTATACCGGAAAAAGTAGCGGTATGTTAATCATGGTCGTTGCCAATAAACCGACAACCATCACAAACATCACCACAAAAGCTGCCACGTCCCGACCTGCAAAAACAAGCTGTTTCATCCGTGTTCTGTTTTCTCCGCCCCGGTAACACCGGGCCTCCATTGCCGTGGCAAGTTCGTCAGCACGACGGAAGGCAGAAATAAACAGAGGCACCAAAATCGGGATCAGATTTTTTGCCCGAGAAATAATATTTCCGGTTTCAAAATTAGCGCCTCTGGCCTTTTGAGCCTTCATAATTCGATCAGTTTCTTCCATCAATGTAGGAATAAACCGCAGCGCAATGGACATCATCATGGCAAGTTCATGAGCAAAACGTCTTACAAAAGGTATGAATCGCATACTCCACTCCATCCCATCGGTTAAATCTATGGGTGAAGTTGTCAACGTCATTACACTGGTACCAATGACTAAAAAAATCAACCGCAGTGCCATGAAGGTCGCTATTTTTGCGCCTTCCATCGTAATATTAAAAGGTCCAATGGAAGCAATAATTGTTCCTGGTGTCATAAATAAATTTAATATTACAGTTAACAAGATAATAAGTACTAAGCCCTTTATACCCCGGAGAATGTATCCCACCGGAATCTTTGACATCAGTATGATTATTGCCAACAAGCCGAAAACAGCCAAATACCCCCAAAGATTATTGATGAAAAACAGGATCACCACAAAAGCGGTGGTGAATAAAATCTTTGTTCTGGGATCCAGTTTATGAATGATTGAACCTGTTGGATAGTATTGTCCAATTGTTACATCTTTTAACATTTATCTATCCTCTTATGACCCTGAGAATCTCATTTTTAGCAGCTTCCACCGTAAAAATGTCTTCTCGAATTTCTGGAAACTTCTTTTTTAGCTTTCCCATGAGATAAGTCACCTCGGGCACGGCCAATCCAATCTTTTCCAGTGTTTCTATTTCAGTAAATACACGATTGGGAGTGTCATAGTAAACAATTTCTCCTTCGTTCATAACCAAAATTTTCTCAACCAATTTTCCAATATCTTCCATACTGTGAGATACGAGAATCACCGTATTTTTATTCTTTTGGTGCATGGTTTTAATTTGAGCAAGAATTTCATCCCGACCTCTGGGATCAAGTCCCGCGGTTGGTTCGTCAAGAATGAGAACGGACGGCTCCATTGCCAACACCCCGGCAATAGCCACACGACGCATTTGCCCACCTGAAAGTTCAAAAGGCGACTTGTCCTTTACCTCATCATAATCCAACCCCACCATTTTAATTGACTTTCGAACTCGCTGGTCCACTTCTGCCGCGGATAATCCCTGGTTTTTCGGACCGAAGGCGACGTCTTTATAAACGGTTTCTTCAAATAGCTGGTGTTCCGGGTACTGAAAAACAAGACCAATCCGATGACGCAATTGAATAAGATCCGACTTTTTTCCAGCGAAAATATCCAGACCATCAACTACCACTGTCCCTGATGTCGGTACTAATAAACCATTCAGATGTTGAATTAAAGTTGATTTACCTGAACCAGTATGTCCGATAATACCCACAAAGCTACCATCTTCAATGGTGATGTCAATATCTTTAAGGGCCTGGAACTCAAAAGGTGTTCCCTGAGAATAGATGTGGGTTAGCTTTTTAATTTCTACTGACATAAAGCTGCTACCATTTCTTCGATACTAAGAATGTTATCCCGTATATCGATGCCTTCCTTTCGAAGCTCAAAGGCTAACTCTGTCATTTGAGGAACATCCAGGCCAATTTCTTTTAGTGCCAAAACATTTTTAAATATCTTTTCTGGCGTTCCTTCCATCACAATTTTACCTTTATCTAAAACAATAATGCGGTCAGCATCAATAATTTCACTCATATAGTGGGTGATATGAATAACTGTCATGTTTTTATCTCGATTTAATTTTTTTATGGTTGCCATAACTTCGCGACGACCAGATGGGTCAAGCATAGCCGTTGGCTCATCAAAGATGATACATTCGGGTTCCATCGCTAAGATACCGGCAATAGCAATGCGCTGCTTTTGTCCCCCGGATAATTGGTGTGGCTTTTGATGAGCATAGGCCTGCATTTCAACGGTTGCCAGAGCTCGATCGACTCGTTCTCTGATTTCCAGCGGTGGAACGCCAAGATTTTCCGGCCCAAAAGCGACATCTTCTTCAACAATGGTGGCCACCAGTTGGTTGTCAGGATTTTGAAAAACCATGCCGGCAGTTTGTCTTATATCCCAAAGGTGTTCTCTGTCTTTGGTGTTCATGCCATTAACCAGCACATCTCCCTTGGTTGGAAATATTATTGCGTTTAGTAATTTAGAGAGGGTTGACTTTCCTGAGCCGTTATGGCCGATAATTCCCACAAATTCTCCCTTATCTATATGAAAATCGACTCCCTCAAGGGCGATGACATTTTCTTCTTCATTAGCATGAGGATATATAAATTGAATATTTTGTACATCAATCATCCTTTTTTTTGTTTCATTTATCACTTTATTTTCACCTTCTTTGGTGTTAATCATTGGTATTTTTAACACAAGAAAGGGATTAAGCGTAATAAAACCTCTTAATCCCCTTTCTTCAATGTAATTTAAACTAATTCAATTATGGCCATTTCTGCGCCATCTCCACGACGTGGTCCAACACGATAAATTCGTGTGTATCCGCCATTTCGTTCCGTATATTTAGGTGCTATTTCGTCAAACAATCGTTTCACAACAACTTCTTGTGTGATGTATGATATTGCCTGTCGTCTGGCATGTAAGTCGCCTCTTTTACCAAGTGTGACCATTTTATCGGCTATTCTTTTTACTTCCTTCGCTCTGGTTACGGTAGTTTCTATTTTACCGTGTTCTAAAAGGGCAGTAGTAAGATTACGCAATAATGCTCTTCGTTGATCAGAGGGACGGCCTAGTTTACGATATCCCGCCATAGTTTACTCCTTTGCCTTTTCTTCTTCCTGACTCAAGGACAATCCAATTTCTGCTAGTTTGTGCTTGATTTCATTCAGTGATTTACGTCCAAGGTTACGAACTTTTATCATATCCTCTTCGCTTTTTTGTGTTAGTTTTTCGACAGTGTCTATATTGGCACGTCTCAAACAGTTGCTGGACCGTACTGAAAGTTCTAATTCTTCAATCGACATTTCGCGAATGCGTTCTTTTTCACTTTCTTCTTTTTCGACCATAATTTCCACAGTGGTTGCATGTTCAGTCAAATTGATGAACAGGTTGAGATGTTCACTCAATACCTTAGCCGCAAGGGATAATGCTTCCTCAGGAGTTGTGGTACCGTCGGTCCAAATATCAATTGTTAATTTATCAAAATCCGTGATCTGCCCCACACGAGTATTTTCCACAAGGAAAATAACCTTTTTAATCGGGGAGAAAATTGAATCCATCGGAATGGTCCCAATGGGCATCCCTGGGTACTTGTTTTTATCAGCTGCAACATATCCGCGACCTCGTTCAATACGCATTTCCATATTAAGGGTTGCTCCCTTAGCTAAGGTTGCAATGTGCATTTCAGGGTTAAGAATATCAACATCAGAATCCGCAAGTATATCGCCTGCTGTAATTACGCCTTCTTCCGATGCTTCAATATAAATGATTTTTGGTTCATCCACATAAATAGCAGCAGCCAGACCTTTCAAGTTCAAAAGGATTTCAATAACATCCTCTTTTACTCCGGGAATGGTAGAAAATTCGTGTAATACGCCTTCGATTTTAACAGATGTTACCGCGACCCCGGGAAGGGAAGACAGCATAATTCTTCTAAGACTATTCCCAAGCGTTGTACCATAGCCTCTTTCTAAAGGCTCAATTACAAAACGCCCGTAGGTTTCGTCATCTTTTTTATCAACAATTTCGATGATTGGCTTCTCAAATTCGATCATTTACTCAAGACCCTCCTTCTTATTATAAATCCATCCATTAACATGAGGGTTAATTGGTTCCGGAACATGTAGTCTATTTAGAGTACAATTCAACAATAAGATGTTCAGCAATTTCAATATCTAAGTCTTCAACTGCTGGTCTGCCAATGATTTTACCTGATAATGTTTCTAAATCATTCGATAACCATGGTGCAACTGTTCTACTTTCTGTTACTTCAAGGATATCTTTGAATTTTTGAGATTTCTTGCTCTTAGGTCGAACTTCAATCACATCGCCATCTTTAGTAATATATGACGGAATGTTCAGTTTTTTTCCATTAACAAGGAAATGCTCATGATCAACTAATTGACGTGCTTCTTTACGAGAAGTTGCCAGACCCAATCGATAAACAACGTTATCTAAACGCGATTCCAAATGAATTAATAAGTTATGACCAGTAATTCCTTTTTGCTTTTCAGCAATTTCAAAATAACCTCTGAATTGTTTTTCGAGGATCCCATAAATACGTTTTGCTTTTTGCTTTTCACGTAATTGAAGACCATATTCAGAAATCTTTGTTCGTCTCTTACCGTGTTGACCCGGTGGTGTTGGACGTCTTTCGAACGCACATTTATTGGCTGAGTAGCAACGTTCGCCTTTAAGATACAATTTTGTACCTTCACGTCGACATTGTCTACATGATGCTTCTATATTTCTTGACATTATATTCGCCCTCCCATTATACTCGTCGTCGCTTAGGTGGTCGACAGCCATTATGTGGAATTGGTGTTACATCACGGATTAAGGTAATTTCCAATCCAGCTGCCTGTAAGGCACGTATCGCTGCCTCACGTCCAGAACCTGGACCTCTTACGAGAACTTCAACGCTTTTCATACCGTGTTCCATGGCCGATTTAGCTGCTTCTTCTGCTGCCATTTGTGACGCAAAAGGCGTACTTTTTCGAGAACCCTTAAAACCTAAACCACCTGAACTTGCCCAGGCTATTGCATTACCGGCCATATCAGTAATGGTAACAATTGTATTATTAAAAGAAGATTGAATATGGGCTTGGCCACGTTCAATGTTCTTTTTAATTTTTTTAACTTTTCTTCTTGCTTTTTTTACTGCCATTTTTTAAGCCCTCCTATTTCTTTCTTCCGACGGTTCGTTTAGGACCCTTACGAGTTCTAGCATTCGTCTTAGTCTTTTGCCCTCTAACAGGTAGACCACGACGATGACGTAACCCTCGATAAGATCCAATTTCAATAAGTCGCTTAATATTAAGATTCACTTCTCTACGAAGATCACCTTCAACAGTGTATTTTTCGTCTAAAATATTTCTGAGATCATTGATTTCAGTTTCAGTCAGATCTTTAATTCTGGTATCTGGATTGATATTTAACGCTTTTAAGATTTCTAGTGATCTTGAATGTCCAATACCATAAATATAAGTTAATCCAATCTCTACCCGCTTATCTCGGGGCAAATCGACTCCGGCAATTCTTGCCATAGGGTGTGTACCTCCTAAATTAGTTTTCTAATACTGAGCATTAAATCAAGTTAGTGATGTAACCTCATTCTTTTCCCAGTGAAGCATTTCGCTTTATGTAATGAACATGGGTAAAATTGCCGCGCCCATGCTCTATTTTTCTGTAATTTTTGTCTTAACCTTGTCGTTGTTTGTGTTTTGGATTTTCACAAATTACCATAACACGACCGTTTCTCTTAATAACCTTACATTTTTCACAAATGGGTTTTACTGATGCTCTTACTTTCATTTGTAATATCCTCCTTTATGATTTCCCTTTTCCACGCCATACGATACGCCCACGGGTCAAATCATATGGGGATAATTCAACTACTACCTTATCTCCTGGTAAAATACGAATATAATTCATGCGCAGCTTACCTGAAATATGAGCGGTTATCTGATGTCCGTTTTCCAATTCAACAATAAAAATAGTATTCGGCAAGGATTCTATAACAGATCCTTCAACCTCGATAACATCTTTCTTGGCCATTGATCAAACCTCCTTACGATTCTCATCCCCCGCACCATCAGGTGCATGATAGGACTCGAGTATTTTTCTTATCTCAGCGTTTGTTATCTTGCTTCCTTGTAATGCTTTTTCCTGAATTTCTTTGACAATGTGATTAGTTTTCGCTAAGTGTTTAATCTTTTTTTTCTTGGGATTGCTGACTTTGCGAAGCTTACCATTACATACAAGGGTAATATTTTCATCTACCACTTCTACCACTACCATAAAATGACCCTTATCACGGCCAGCTGTGGAGCGAACCACCTGTCCAACCTTGAAATCATTCATTTACTCACCATCCTGAAGTACTGTCAGAAGTTCAGGTTCGCCGGTTCCCGTAATGAGCAGTGAATGCTCAAAGTGTGAAGAAAGCTTACCATCCGTTGTGACAACTGTCCAATCATCATCCAGCATTACAACATCATAGGTTCCGACATTCACCATTGGTTCAATGGCTAACGTCATCCCCTGTCTTAATCGCGGACCACGACCTTTTGCTCCATAATTTGGAATAGGCGGATCTTCATGCATTTTACTTCCAACACCATGTCCGACATAGTCGCGAACAACGGAAAAACCATTTTCCTCGACATATGTTTGAATTGCATTTGAAATATCTGACAATCTGTATCCGTCCCTGGCATAGGCAATTCCTCGATAAAATGATTCCCGTGTGACATCAATAAGTCTCTGGGCCTCATCTGAAATAGTACCTACACCATGAGTTACTGCTGCATCACCGACATATCCCTTAAAGGTAGCACCAATATCGATACTGATAATATCACCTTCAAGTAATTTGCGTTTTCCCGGAATCCCGTGAACGACGACTTCGTTAACCGAAGCACAAATCGAATTTGGAAATCCATTGTAACCCTTAAATGTTGGTTCTGCACCAGCATCGCGAATGTATTTTTCGACTGCTCGGTCTAATTCTTGGGTTGTTACCCCAGGTTTGATCATCTTACCCACAAGGGCGTGAGCGCCGGCTACAATGCTGCCAGCTTTTCTCATGAGATCAATTTCCTTATGGGATTTAATGGTTATCATGTTTATCTAACTCCACTCAGGACTTTCTCGATGTCATTAAAGACATCAGTCATATGTTGTAGTCCATTAATATTAATTATCTTTTGTTTATCTTCATAAAATGTAATCAACGGAAATGTCTGATCCTGATAAATCTCGATCCGCTTTTCAACAGTTTCTTTTTTATCATCGTCTCGTTGATATAAGGGTGTTTTATCAAGGTCACAAATTCCATCGACCAATGGTTTTTTGTATTTTATGTGATATGTTGCCGCACATTTTGGACAGATCCGACGTCCAGAAACGCGTTCAATTAGAATATCCAAAGGGACATCCAGATTGATTGCAAAATCCAATTCACAGTCCTTTTTGGCATTAATTGCACAAAGCGCAGCTGCCTGAAAAACCGTCCGCGGAAACCCATCCAGTAAATAACCATATCCGGC
The DNA here is from genome assembly GCF_001263355.1 of Acetobacterium bakii. Lineage (GTDB taxonomy): Bacteria > Bacillota > Clostridia > Eubacteriales > Eubacteriaceae > Acetobacterium > Acetobacterium bakii. Next base: position 32,087 of record NZ_LGYO01000008.1, on the reverse strand, counting down.
GTTGAGTACATCCTCGTGCTTAAGGCGATCTTCTACCATATCAACAACGAGTTCATCGGGTACCAGAAGTCCTTGAGCCATATATTCCTTGGCTTTTATACCAAGTGGCGTATCATTTTTCATGTTTTCTCTGAAAATATCTCCGGTTGAAATATGAGGGATATTGTAGGTTTCACAAATGCGTTTTGCCTGTGTCCCTTTACCTGCACCCGGGGGTCCTAATAATACAATTCTCATTTCTCATTCATCTCCAGTTCACTTTATGATTTCAAAAATCCCTGGTGGTGTCTCATCATCATTTCAGATTCAATCTGTTTTACAGTTTCCAGAGCCACACCAACAATAATCAGTAGACTCGTTCCCCCGAATTGCAGATTTACTCCCATGAAATTTCCTACAAAAATAGGAATAACGGCAATGACTGCTAAGAAGACTCCACCGAATAATGTTAAACGGTTCATAATTCTCGTAAAATATTCAACAGTTGGTTTTCCAGGTCTGATTCCAGGAACGTATCCACCCTGTTTTTTAATGTTTTCTGCAATATCATAAGGATTAAAAGTTACCGCCGTATAAAAATACGTAAATGCAATAATCAATACAATATAAATAATATTTGTCATCCATGTTCCCCATGCAAAATAAGTTGATACCCAATTTGCAAAATCAGATGTGGGGAAAAAGCTTGCTAAAGTTGCCGGAAATAAAGTTAATGAACTGGCAAAAATAATCGGAATTACTCCGGCCATATTCACTCGCATTGGAATATGAGTGCTTTGACCACCATACATTTTCCTTCCAACAACACGTTTTGCATATTGAACTGGAATTTTTCGTTGACCTTCTTGAACTGCCACTACTGCAAACACAACCACAACAATGAAAATAATAAATATTAACAAGCTAATAATTGACAATGTTCCAACAGTCACATATTTATACATTCCATAAACTCCCTCAGGAATCCTTGAAATAATACTGACAAAAATAATCAGCGAAATACCATTTCCAATACCATTTTCTGTAATCTGTTCTCCTAAATACATTAGGAAAGCAGTACCTGCAGTGATTGTTAATACCACCACAAAGATTGTGAACCCTGATTTTTCAATCAAAAGATCACCGAAGGATAAACTCATTCCAAGTGCCTGGATCAATGCCAAAATAATGGTCAGAAAGCGGGTATATTGTGCAAGTTTCTTGCGTCCCTCTTCCCCTTCTTTTTGCAGTCTTTCCAGAGCTGGAACAGCAAAGGCCAAAAGATTCATAATGATCGATGCATTAATATACGGAGTAATACTCATGGCAAAAATCGTAAAGTTGCCAAAGTTACCTCCGGAGATTATATTAAATAGCCCAAAAATTCCACCACTATTGACGAGCTGAGCCAACTGTGCAGTATCAATGAAAGGAACCGGTATAAAAGCTCCCAACCGATAAATAAACAGCAGCGCCAGCGTTATGGTAATCTTTCGCCTTAGATCCGGAATTTTCCAAGCATCCTTCAAGGTAGAGATCATACTAGATCACCTCTACCTTTCCTCCTCCAGCGAGAATTTTCTCCTCAGCTGATTTGCTGATTTTATGAGCTTTAACAGTAAAAGCTTTCTCTACTTCCCCATTACCGAGTATTTTTAATCCATCTCTTAATTTACGGATGAAACCATATTCAAGTAATAATTCAGGTGTAATCACTGTGTTTGCATCAAATACATTTAATTCTCCGACGTTTACGATGGAAAATGTTTTCTTAAAACGAGCATTTGAAAATCCGCGTTTTGGCAGACGTCTTGCCAAGGGCATTTGCCCTCCTTCAAAACCAGGTCTAACTCCACCGCCAGAACGGGCTTTTTGGCCATCTTGTCCACGACCTGCTGTTTTACCAAGGCCTGAACCAGTACCACGTCCCTTACGTTTTGGTGTCTTTTTAGAACCTGGTGCTGGACTTAAAGTATGTAACTTCATATTGACACCTCCTATACTTCTTTAACTACGAGCATGAAATCTGTTCGATGTATCATGCCACGAATTTGTGGAGTATCATTATGTGTAATAGTCTGACCTATTTTCTTAAGACCCAAAGCTTCGATGGTGGCACGTTGTTTTTGATTGCGGCCAATGAGGCTTTTTTTCAATGTAATTTCTAGTTTCTTAGCCATAATGATTCCTCCTAACCTAAGATTTCTTCAGGTTTTTTACCACGTTTAGCTGCAACCTCTTCAAGCGTTGTTAATCCAGCAAGGCCTGCCATTGTAGCATTGACCATATTACGGGCATTGTTTGATCCCAAAGATTTAGTACGAATATCTCTAATACCTGCTAATTCTAATACGGCACGAACAGGACCACCGGCGATAACACCAGTACCTTTTCCTGCAGGTTTTAATAATACATGACCTGCACCGGATTCTCCGTTAATTAAATGTGGTATTGTTGTTCCAACCATTGGCACTTTAATTAATGCTTTCTTTGCTGCGTCAATACCTTTACGAATTGCATCTGGAATTTCCATTGCTTTTCCTTTACCAACGCCAACATGTCCATTTTCGTCTCCAACAATCACAAGACAGCTGAATCTGAAGTTACGACCGCCCTTTACAACCTTTGTTACCCGGTTAATAGAGACAACTTTTTCCTTCAAATCTAATGTACTTGGATCGATTTTTTTGTTTTGCATCAAATGACCTCCTTTACTTAGAATTTCAGGCCGGCTTCTCGAGCGCCGTCAGCCAATTCTTTTACTCTACCATGATATACATAACCGCCTCTATCGAAAACAACGGCTTCAATCCCCTTTTCAAGGGCTTTTTTCGCAACTAACTGACCAACGGCTTTCGCAGCTGCTTTGTCTCCTCCGTTTGTTACCTGACCTTTAAGATCTGCATCAATGGAAGAAGCTGAAACCAATGTGATACCCTTAGTATCATCAATAATCTGAGCGTAAATATTTTTATTACTTCTAAATACGTTTAAACGCGGTTTCATTTCAGTACCGGAAATTTTATTTCTAACTCTAAAATGACGTTCAATACGTAATTTATTCTTAATTGGTTTTTTGATCATCGAATTTCACTCCCTTCGTTATCTTTATCGGGTTAAACAGGTTTATTTTCCTGTTTTTCCTTCTTTACGTCTGACGACTTCATCAGAATAACGTACGCCATGACCTTTATAAGGTTCTGGTGGACGCTTCGCACGGATATTGGCAGCATGAGCTCCAACTGCTTCCTTGCTGATTCCCTTAACAAGTACTTTGGTATTTGTTTCTGGAATGGTTTCGATGCCTTCTGGATCTTCCATCTCTACGAGATGGGAAAAGCCAAGGTTCATAACCAATTTATTTCCTTTTTTCTCTGCTCTGTAACCTACGCCACTGATTTCCAATCTTTTTTCAAAGCCTGTATTTACGCCAGTAACCATATTCTGAATTAAAGCACGTGTTAAACCATGTAGTGATTTATGCAGCTTGCTTTCAGATGGTCGAGTGACAACAACTTCGGTTTCCTGGACATCGATGATGATATCATTATGAAACTTTCTGACTAGTTGTCCCAATGGACCTTTAACAGTTAGGGTTTGACCGTCTTTTTTAACGTCTACGCCCTGGAGGATCACAACAGGTGCTTTCCCTATTCTTGACATTTTTCTACCTCCTGTCTTGAATTGTTACCAAACGTAACATATCACTTCGCCGCCAACGCCGGCTTTTCTTGCTTTTTTATCAGTCATTACGCCTTTAGATGTGGAAACAATTGCAATGCCCAGACCGTTTAAGACCTTTGGCACTTCTTCTTTTCCTGCATAAACGCGAAGACCAGGTTTTGATATTCGTTTTATACCTGCAACGACGCGGCTTTTGTTTTCTCCGTATTTCAAGGTGATTTTAATCATTCCCTGTTTTTCATCGCTGATGTAATCTACTTTATTAATATATCCTTCTTCTAAAAGAATTTGAGCGATTGCTTTCTTTTCTTTTGAAGCAGGCATCTCAACAGCTTTATGACCAGCATTATTTGCATTTCTGATGCGTGTTAACATATCCGCAATGGGATCAGTCATTACCATACTCAGTACCTCCTTTTTTCTTGCTAGCTCGCTTTTACCAGCTTGCTTTTCTAACGCCAGGGATTTCCCCTTTATATGCTAATTCTCTGAAACAAATACGACAAACCCCGAATTTTTTTAAAACAGAATGTGGTCGTCCACATATTCGACATCTGGTGTATTCCTGAGTTGAATATTTTTGTGGTCTCTGTTGTTTAACTTTCATTGATTTTTTTGCCAATGTATAGTCCTCCTTACGCTCTACTGAATGGAATGCCAAGCAGTCTTAACAGTTCGTGAGCTTCTTCATCTGTTTTTGCCGTTGTGACAAACATAATGTCCATTCCTCTGACTTGTTCTACTTTATCGTAGTCAATTTCAGGGAAAATGAGTTGTTCTTTGATCCCAAAGGCATAATTGCCACGGCCATCAAATGATTTATTAGACAGACCTCTGAAGTCACGCACTCGCGGAAGGGCAACGTTGAATAACTTATCAGTAAATTCATACATCCGAACACTTCTTAAAGTTACTTTCGCTCCAATGTTCATGCCTTCTCGGACTTTAAAGTTGGCAACTGATTTCTTTGCCTTAGTAATCACTGGTCTTTGACCGGCAATAATACCGAGGTCAATAACAGCTGCTTCTAAAGCTTTAGAGTTTTCTTTGCAATCTCCTAAACCCATGTTGAGTACTACTTTTTCTAGTTTAGGAACTTCCATGATATTTTTATATTGAAATTTTTCCATCATAGCTGGAACGACTTCAGTAAGGTATTTATCTTTTAATCTGGGCATATTGGTCCTCCTTCCCGAAATTAATTGCTAAATGTTTCGTTACATTTTTTGCAGTATCTAACTTTTTTTCCATCACTTAAAAATTTATGACCAGTTCTAACACCTTTATCACATTTAGCGCAGTACATTAAAACATTGGAAGCTTCTAACTTGCCTTCTTGTTTTGTTATGCCACCCTGTTGCATTTGCTGTGTTGGTTTTTGGTGTTTTGTGACCATATTTACATTTTCCACAAGGACTTTGGCTTCTTTAGGATAAGATTGAATTACTTTTCCTTTTTTTCCTTTGTCCTTACCGGAAATAACCATTACCATATCGTCTTTTTTAATATGCATTATCATTTCCTCCTAACTAAAGTACTTCAGGAGCTAAAGATACGATTTTCATGTATTTTTTGTCCCTTAGCTCTCTTGCGACAGGTCCAAAAATTCGTGTACCTTTTGGGTTTTTATCATCCTTTATAAGAACCGCTGCATTTTGATCAAATTTTATGTAACTTCCATCATTTCTTCGAATTCCGCTTTTTGTGCGAACGACAACGGCTTTAACAACGTCGCCTTTTTTAACATCGCCACCGGGTGCAGCACTTTTAACGGCGCACACGATAATATCTCCGATATTTGCATATCGACGACCGGAACCACCAAGAACTCGGATGCACAATAATTCCTTTGCACCGGTATTATCAGCTACTTTTAGTCTTGTTTCTTGTTGAATCATCCGAAATACCTCCTTTTGCGCACTTGCTTATAGTGCTTTCTCTAAGATTTCTATTAATCTCCAGCGTTTATCTTTGCTGAGGGGTCGTGTTTCCATTATTTTAACGGTATCCCCGATATTACATGCATTTTGTTCGTCATGGGCTTTAAACTTTACAGTCTTTTTCACTCGCTTTTGGTATAACGGATGTTTGACAAAGGATTCAACAGCAACAACAATGGTTTTATCCATTTTATCGCTAACAACCTTACCGGATCGAGTTTTTCTGTAATTTCTTTCTTCCATAAGCTAAACCTCCTTATCTATTGGTTTACTATGCTTCAGCAGACTGCATTTCACGTTCTTGCATAATTGTCTTAATCCGTGCATAAGTCTTCTTTACTTCTTTAATACGCATCGGGTTTTCCAACTGGCCGGTGGCATGTTGAAATCTGAGGTTGAATAATTCTTCCTTCAGGTCTCCCAATTTTGTTTCTAATTCTAAAGTCGTTAATTCTCTTAATTCACTTGGTTTCATGCTTGATCACCCACTTCTAGTTCTTCCTGATCTTTACGAGTGATAAATTTCGTTTTTATCGGCAGTTTATGCTGGGCAAGACGCATGGCTTCCCGGGCTATATCCTCAGGAATTCCTGCAATCTCAAACATAACTCTACCTGGTTTTACCACTGCAACCCAAAACTCTGGCGATCCTTTACCGGAACCCATACGAGTTTCTGCTGGTTTTTGTGTAACAGGTTTGTCTGGAAAGATTTTGATCCAAACCTTACCACCCCTTTTAATATATCTGGTCATTGCAACACGGGCTGCTTCAATTTGGTTAGCAGTGATCCATGCTGGCTCAAGGGCTTGTATAGCATAATCTCCGTAAGTAATTTTGTTACCACGAAGTGCTTTTCCCTTCATTCGACCTCTATGTTGTTTTCTACGTTTTACACGCTTAGGCATTAACATATGCGTTATCCTCCTCTCTTAGTTTTCTGTCCTTTTGGTAGGAGCTTTTCGATGAGTTTGCTTTTTAGCTTTAGCATCGTCTTCGGCTGCAATAGCAAGAACATCTTCACGTCCAGTCAAAATTTCACCTTTATTAACCCAAACTTTGACCCCTAATTTACCATAGGTGGTATCTGCTTCGGCAAAGCCGTAGCTGATATCAGCACGAAGGGTTTGTAGTGGCACATTGCCTTGGGAATAATGTTCATTTCTTGCCATTTCAGCACCATTCAATCGACCTGCAACTGCTGTTTTGATACCTTTGGCACCAGAACGCATGGTACGTTGCATTGTTTGTTTCATGGCACGTCGGAAAGAAATCCGTCGTTCTAATTGTGCTGCAATATTTTCTGCAATAAGCTGTGCGTCAGTATCAACATTTTTTACTTCAACGATATTGATGAACACAGTTTTCTTGGTCATTTTTTCAAGTTCAAGACGTAATGCATCAATACCTGCACCACCTCGTCCGATAATCATTCCTGGTTTTGCGGTATAGATATGAATCTTTACCTTACTACCAAAACGTTCGATGACAATCTTGGAAATGCCTGCCTGGTACTGATTTACTTTAATATATTTTCGAATATCGTGATCTTCTATTAAACAATCTGCAAAATCCTTATCACTAGCGAACCATTTTGCGTTCCAGTCCTTAATGACGCCAACTCTTAATCCATGAGGATTGACTTTTTGACCCAAATTATATGCCCTCCTTTACTCTTTTTCTTTTAATACGGCTGTAATGTGAGACGATCTTTTTCGAATAACTGTTGCACGTCCCTGTGCACCCGCTCTAAATCTTTTTAATGTTGGACCCTGGTTTGCAAATATCTGATCGACATATAAGTTCTCAGGATTCATATCATGATTATTTTCAGCATTTGCCAAAGCAGATTTAACAACTTTGTCAATAATTTTAGCTGCCTTGTTAGGAGTTAATGCTAAAATGCTTAATGCTTCGCCCATGCTTTTACCGCGAATTAAATCAGCCACTAATTTAGCTTTTCTGGATGAAACACGTACGTATTTGGCTGTCGCTCTTGCTTCCATTTGTCTACCTCCTTTTAGCTATCTTAATTTAGATTTCTTTTCTCCAGCATGACCTCTAAAGGTTCTGGTTGGCGCAAACTCTCCGAGTTTGTGGCCTACCATATCTTCGGTAACATATACTGGCACATGTTTTCTGCCATCGTGAACAGCAATGGTATGTCCTACCATTTGTGGGAAAAGTGTGGAGCTTCTAGACCAAGTCTTTAGCACATTCTTTTCGCCCTTTTCATTCATGGCTTCAATTCGTTTAAGTAATTTCGCATCAACGAAAGGTCCTTTTTTTAATGATCTACCCATAATTCAACCTCCTCTCGATTCATTATCTTTTGGTTGTGTGTTTATTTCTTATTTCTTGATCTTACGATGTACTTATCGGAAGGTTTGTTTTTCTTACGTGTTTTGTAACCCAATGCTGGTTTACCCCAAGGTGTTACTGGTCCGGAACGTCCAATTGGAGCTTTTCCTTCACCACCACCGTGTGGATGATCACATGGATTCATTACAGAACCACGAACTGTTGGTCGGATGCCCATATGTCGCTTACGACCGGCTTTACCGATGCGGACATGTTGATGATCCAAGTTTCCAACCTGGCCAATGGTAGCACGACATTCAATTCGTACCATTCTCATTTCGCCTGAAGGTAAACGTAAGGTTGCATAATTTCCTTCTTTAGCCATCAATTGAGCACTTCCGCCTGCTGAGCGAACCATTTGTGCGCCTTTTCCAGCTTTTAACTCAATATTGTGAACTGTTGTACCAACGGGAATATTCTTCAGTGGCAAACAGTTACCGATGGTAATATCTGATTCAGGACCAGATACAATGAAAGTGCCAACCTTTAATTTTAAAGGAGCAATAATATAACGTTTTTCACCATCTACATAATGGATCAAAGCAATATTTGAGCTTCTGTTGGGATCGTACTCAATACCGGCAACTTTTCCCGGTATGTCGTCTTTGTTTCTTTTAAAATCAATGATTCTGTATTTTCTTTTTGCACCACCACCCTGATGTCTAACGGTGATACGACCGTAATTATTACGACCGCCGTGCTTTTTAACTGGTTCCAACAGGGCCTTTTCAGGCTCATGTTTGGTAACTTCTTCGAATGTATTAACACTCATATTTCTACGTCCAGGGGACGTTGGTTTATACTTTCTAATACCCATTATATGCAACCTCCTTTTTTGTATGCTTCTCGGGTTGTAGTCTCGTTTATGTGATTACACACCCTCGAAGAATTGGATGCCTTTGCTTCCTGGTGTTAGCTTAACAATGGCTTTTTTCCAATCGGATCTTCGACCAACGAAACGTCCGGTTCTTTTTAGCTTGCCCTTCATATTCATAGTGGTGACTTTTTCAACTTCAACACCGAATATGACTTCAACAGCATTTTTTATCTCAATTTTATTAGCTCGTTTATCCACTTTAAATGTGAATTTTTTTACTTCTGCATCAGCCATACTACGTTCGGTAATAATTGGCTTCATGATAATATCGCGAGGATTTTTCATTATGCGTATACCTCCTCAATCTTTTCAAGTGCTTCCTGAGTCATTATCAACACGTCGTATTTTAACATGTCATACACATTAAGTTCACTAACGGTTGTGGTTGCAATCTTGGGAATATTATTTGCGGAACGGAAAATGTTATCATTGTTTTCCGGAAGTACAATCAATGCTTTTTCAGCGTTGATGTTACCCAGAATAGTTATCATTTCCTTTGTTTTAGGAACATCCATAATCAGTTGGTTTAAAACTCGAATTTCATTTTCCTGAGCTTTTGCCGAGAAAACGGATTTCATAGCTAAGGCTTTAACTTTTTTGTTAACCTTTTTGCTGTAATCTCTTGATTTTGGTGCGAAAACCACACCGCCACCCTTCCATAATGGAGATCGGATTGTACCGGCACGCGCCCGGCCTGTTCCCTTTTGTTTCCAGGGTTTGCGACCACCGCCGCGAACTTCTGAACGTGTTTTTGCTGAACGTGTTCCCTGTCGTCTATTTGCAAGCAGTGCAACCACTACTTCATGTACTACATATTCATTGGGTTCGATTCCGAAGATTCCTTCGCTTAATTCAACGTCACCAACAATATTTCCTTTTACATCTAAAATATCAATTTTAGGCATTTGTAATCCTCCTTTCAGGCTTAATTTTACTATGCTTTAACACTGGTTTTAATTGTGATCAGTGCTCCTCTGATTCCTGGTACAGCACCCTTGATTAAGAGTACATTGTTTTCAGCATCAATTTGCACAACTTCAAGATTAATGGCGGATACGTTTTTGTTCCCCATTTGACCTGGTAGTTTTTTACCTTTAAATACTCTTGAAGGTGAGGATGATGCTCCCATGGAACCTGGTCTTCTGTGATATTTGGAACCATGGGCCATTGGTCCTCTGGATTGGTTATGTCGTTTAATAACCCCCTGGAATCCCTTACCCTTTGATGTTCCTGAAATATCTACACGATCTCCAGTTTCAAACATATCAGCCTGAATTAGTTGTCCTGTTTCATAGCTTGCGTAATCATCAAGTTTGAATTCGCGGATCACTTTTTTGTATTCAATACTGTGTTTGTCATAATGACCTTTTAAAGGTTTTGTCATACGACGTTCTTTTACTTCGCCAAAAGCCAATTGAAGAGCTTCATAGCCGTCAACTTCAATTGTTTTCTTTTGAAGTACAACACAAGGTCCTGCTTGTACAACGGTAACAGGAATAACTGTTCCATTTTCTGTGAAAATCTGGGTCATCCCAATTTTTCGTCCGATAATTGCTTTTTTCATACTTTCCTCCTAAATATCATTGGATTGCCTGGCAATCATAATACCATTGGGGTCTATAGTTTGATTTCTATATCAACGCCTGCTGGTAAGTTCAATCGCATTAATGCGTCTACGGTTTTTGGTGTTGGATTTAAAATGTCTATCAATCGTTTGTGTGTACGCATTTCAAATTGTTCTCTGGAATCCTTATACTTATGAACTGCTCGAAGAATCGTAATGATTTCTTTGTCAGTTGGCAGTGGTATTGGACCAGAGACAGTAGCACCTGTTCTCTTTGCTGTTTCAACAATCCGTTCAGCTGATTGATCTAAAATTTTATGATCAAACGCCTTTAATCTGATTCTAATCTTTTGTTTTGCCATACCTAAATTTTACCTCCTTTTTGAATTTTTCAAACTAATTTAGGTACTCCAATCACTTGTCAACCCATCCGGGTGTTTCATCATAATTTTTTTAAAAAATGAACAACGCCATTTAATAAATATTTCATGATTATTCGTGATTGTCGTCCGATTCTAAGATCGTGACATACTCCATGGGAATTAACCTGTCTAAGGTGACAGCAACCTCTCACTTCATCGCAGTGTGTCAACCTTTCACATTATACAAGAAAAGAATCCCTTTAGCAAGGGTTTTTTTGAAGTTTTTTACTTTATTTTAATATTTTTTCCGGAGACATGTCTAAAAAATAAATTCCTGTTCCCTGCAGCCCTAAATGTGCTGCCAGAACACAGCCAATGGGTACCGGTTCAATGTCTTTAACCCCCATCGCTCTTAATGCACTTTCATATTCTTCAACCGGCTTCATTGATCCTGTAAACGCGATGCCTACATTTTGATCAAGATAGCCGGTAATATTTTTAGCAACTTTTTCCACAATTGTTTTTTGCGCTTTTTTATTCCCTCGGACCTTGCCAATAATTTTAAGTTCGCCTTCCTCAACAGATACAATCGGATGAATTTTAAGAAATCCCCCTACCACTGCGGTTCCTCGAGAAACACGGCCACCCATGTACAGCCAGTTCAAATCCTCGATGCTGAAATAAAAATGGGCGTGGGGAATCAACTTCACTGTGGCATCCGCCAGATAATCCAGATCTTTGCCTGTTTCAATCAGCTTTAGTAGTTCTACAGCAATGAGTCCAAGACCACCGCCGCTTTGTAAGCTGTCTACAATTTTGCATTTAAAGTCAGGATATTTTTCCTTAATCTCCTTTAGCACCAGTCGTGCCGTTTCATAGCTTCCCGAAAGTTTTGAGGTAAATGCCAAGTAAAGACATTCTACATTGTTTTTCGCATATTCTTCGAAGCATTCAAGAAAATCTCCCGGGTTGACCTGTGATGTGGTAGGTACTATTCCCTGTTCCATAAATTTATTCATCCCATCAAGATCAATTTCGCGCTTATCACGATAAACTTTTCCTTCAATAATAACATTAAGCGAAACCATATCCATACTCGGGTGATTTATATATGCCTTTGGCAAGTCACACATACTATCAACTAAAAGTTTAATCATTTAACTCTTCTTTCCAATTCTAATTTCAAGAATCACTTTACTTTTTCTCGTAATATGAAATCTTTTCAAAACATTCTATCATCGCTTTTTTGGTTCATTTATATTTCTCTAAATAATACCACAAAACATGTCACTTTTTCCATAAATATTATTTTTGATAATTTTCTCCATAAAAAAAACCATTCCTCAAAAGGAACGGTTTTTTTAAATCTATATTTGCCTCATTTTTAGTCAGCAAGCATTTTAGCAACTACTCCGGATCCAACAGTTCGGCCGCCTTCACGGATAGCGAAACGCAAGCCTTCTTCAATGGCGATTGGTGTGATCAGAGAGATTTCCATTTGCACGTTATCCCCTGGCATTACCATTTCGACGCCTTCCGGTAATTTGATGACACCAGTTACATCGGTTGTTCTAAAGTAAAACTGTGGACGATAACCGTCAAAGAATGGTGTATGTCGTCCGCCTTCTTCTTTAGTCAGTACGTATACTTCCGACATGTAATGCGTATGTGGTTTAATGGAACCTGGTTTAGCCAAAACCTGACCACGTTCGATTTGGGTTCGGTCAACACCACGCAGCAGTGCCCCAACGTTATCTCCGGAACGGCCTTCATCAAGCAGTTTACGGAACATTTCGACGCCGGTTACAATGGTTTTGCGGTTTGGGTGAATCCCGACAATTTCAACTTCTTCGCCGACTTTAACAATCCCACGTTCGATACGACCCGTTGCTACGGTTCCACGTCCGGTGATTGAGAAAACATCTTCGATTGGCATCAGGAACGGTTTGTCTGTATCACGTACTGGATCCGGGATCCATTCGTCAACAGCTGTCATCAGTTCCAGAATTTTATCGCCCCAAGGACCGTCTGGATCTTCCAATGCTTTTAAAGCAGATCCGGCAATGATTGGTGTATCATCACCAGGAAAGCCATATTCGTCAAGCAGTTCGCGAACTTCCATTTCAACGAGTTCCAATAATTCTTCGTCGTCAACCATGTCCACTTTGTTCAGGAACACGATGATGTAGGGAACCCCTACCTGACGGCTGAGAAGAATATGTTCTCTTGTCTGTGGCATTGGACCATCAGCTGCGCTGACAACTAAGATCGCACCATCCATTTGAGCCGCACCGGTGATCATGTTCTTAACATAATCCGCATGACCCGGGCAGTCAACGTGTGCGTAGTGACGGGCAGGTGTTTCATATTCAACATGAGCGGTTGAAATGGTGATCCCACGTTCTCTTTCTTCAGGGGCCTTATCGATATTTTCAAAGGCTACTGCCGAACCTGTTCCGTAACGTGTGTGTAAAACAGATGTGATTGCAGCTGTTAAAGTTGTTTTGCCATGATCGACATGACCAATTGTACCAACATTAACATGGGGTTTATTTCTTTCAAATTTTGCTTTCGCCATTTGCTCTCTCCTTAAAAAAAATATATTTTATTGTTTTATAATATGTCTAAATTAATTAATGATATAAAAATGGAGCCCTCATCCGGATTTGAACCGGAGACCCCCACCTTACCATGGTGGTGCTCTACCTGCTGAGCTATGAGGGCTTAAATATAATATAATGGTGGGAGAAGATGGATTCGAACCATCGTAGACGCCGTCAACGGATTTACAGTCCGCCCCCTTTAGCCACTCGGGCATTCTCCCACTCGCTTATTAATTTCAGCCTCTGTATAATAAGATACTTTAGCGTCTTTGTCAACTAATTTCTTTTTTTTCTTTATAATTGTTTTCTGATTTTCTTTTTAATACGTTGCAATGCATTGTCCACTGACTTGCTGCCGCAGGCTAAAGCCATTGAAATTTCGTGATACGATGCGCCTTTTATGTAATAGGACAACACTTTTTTTTCAAATTTTGATAATTCTCTGCGGACATCTTCAATCAGCTGTTGCAGTTCTTCTTCCCTGATCAGTTTGACTCCGGGCTCCACTATTTTTCGATCCATGAGCTGATCAATAATAATCAAACTTGGTTCTTCTTCTGAAATAGACGAGTAAATAGAAACCGAATTATTCAACGGGAGATGTTTCTGACGATTTGCAGAACTGATGGCTGTTTGAATCTGCCGTTCAATACAGAGGTTGGCAAATGTTGAAAACTGAGCATTTCGATCATCCCGATAATCCCAGATGGCTCTGAACAAACCAATCATGCCTTCTTGAATCAGATCTTCGTTGTCTCCGCCGACCAAAAAATAGGATCGCGTTCTGACCAGAACGTTTTTTCGGTATTTTTGCAGCAGATGCAGCTCTGCTTCCTTATCGCCATTTTGAGCACGATAAATAATTTCATTTTCGTCGATTAGCTCCAAATCTTTTTTTTCCATCTTGCATCCTCTCATGACTCTTCAATGCGCATGGCTCTGAATTTTTCAAGAGTTTCTTCATCCATAAAATCTTTTAGCGTTGACTGTTGCTTTTGGGGTATTCTTTTCTCTTGTCTGAATTTTTTTAAAGTAAGTGCCATGTCTTCAATCAATTCTCTGGTGGGAACCCGTTCGCCACCACTGGCTAGTACCATCCGCTGAAGGGTATAATCCGAGGTCACGACAAACACCGTATAGGCCTTTGGAAGACTGTAAACCAGTTTTTCGATATATGTATCAGCAGTTTTATTTTTTTTGGTAAAAACCACCTTAACCCGTCCCCGAATTTCTTCCCGGTCATCAAAGGATTCTTGTTGATATGCATCAAATACAAGGATGGTTTCCCATCCTTTAAATCCACTGTAGCCATTTAAATCTTCAATCAGCTTTTCACGTGCCTCTTCCAGTTGAATATCCGAAAGACGTTTTAAATCCTCCGAACCATGGATGACATTATAGCCATCCACAATCAGCAGGGTTTTCATTGCATTCTTTGTTTTGCAGCCTCTGCAAAAATAATTGCGGCCGCGGCTGAAGCATTGAAGGATTCAATTTCCCCATAAATCGGAATGGTCACTGAAAAATCACATTGTTTCTTTATTTTAGGACTGATTCCAACGCCTTCATTGCCAATAACAATTGCCAGAGATCCCTTATAATCAGCTTTATAGTAAGGTCGGCCCTTCATGTCTGCTTCCATGATCCAGAAGCCTTTTTTCTTAAGCTCATCAATAGCCTGGCTTAAATTGGTTACTTTCACAATAGGCGTATGAATCACTGCTCCAGATGATGCTTTTACTGAGACAGCGGTCAGCGATGCTGAACGTCGGCTGGGAATAATAACCCCATCAGCACCGCAAACATTGGCACTTCGAATAATTGCACCCAGGTTGTGGGGATCGGTAAGGTGATCTAAAATAACAACGAAGGGATCACGGCCTTTTTTCTTGGCATGATTGATGACGTCATCAATGGTGCTAAAGGGAAATGGTGCCATCAGGGCAATAATCCCTTGATGATTCTCACCATCTGCTAAGTATTCAAGTTTGGCTTTATCAACAGAGTTAACAATAATATTGCGTTTTTTTGCATTATCCATAATTTTCTTAAGCACATGATCGGTATTATCTTTGAGGACCAATAATTTATCAATATCCTGACCGGATCGAAGCGCTTCCATGACGGGATTTTTTCCGATAATGACAAAAGTTTCTTCATCTACCCCTTCTTCTTCTCGGTTAAATCCGTCAAATTTACGTGGTGGTTTACGATCATCAAGACTGCGATTATTGCGATCCGGTCGAGGGCCCCGGGGCTCATATTTGCGCGGGCTGCGTTCTTCCTTGGGTCCTTTGCTTTCAAATTTCCGTGGCGTCCGTTCTTCCTGGGGCCCGCGTTTTTCAAATTTATGCCGATTTTGCTCTTCTTTAGCTCCATGTCCTTCAGGCTTGTGAGTGGCGCGTTCTTCATGAGGACCGCCGGCTTCAAATTTTCGGGGTCTTTTATTGCCTCTGGAAGCAGCTCCGGCTGTTCCGCTCTTTGGTGCGCGATCTTTATTTTTTCCACGGGGCTTACTGGTTGTTGCAGTCTTTGATTGATTATTTGTTTCTCGTTTCATCTTTTCACCTATTCTATATTTTTCTATTTATTAATGGATTATTCGTTAGTATTTTCGACCTTGGCAAATTCTTCAATCGGCTTTCGTTTTCGTGGTGGTAATGGTCCGTAGTATTGATAGAGATGTGTTTTAATGTCACCATTGTATAGTTTTCTGTTTTTCGTTGAAGGTTCTCCAAAATATTTTTCAAACCGTTCATATCCAGTAATTACGAAATAGGACCAGTCTCCCAGGCTTCTAAACACCTTTCCCATATCCCGATATAGTCTCTGGATCTCTTTTTCTTCGCCGATACGCTCACCATAAGGCGGATTGGTAATAATGACCCCATATCGTTTCTTGGTCTCAACGGCTTGGACCGGCAGTTTCTGAAAAGCCACATAGTCGCTTACTCCAGCCAATTCGGCATTAATGCGGGCTTGTTTAAGAGCATCTGGATCAACATCTGAACCCAAGAGAAGAAACTGCTTGTCATTAATGGCTTCTTGAGCCTCTTGACGTGCTTGCTCCCAGAGCTCTTTTGGAATAAAGTCCCATGATTCCGAAACAAATTCCCGCTTGAGTCCCGGTGCTATATTTTTTCCGATCATTGCCGCTTCGATGACAATGGTACCGGAACCGCAAAGAGGATCAAGAAAAACCCGTTCGGGCTTCCAACGCGAAAGATAAACCAATGCAGCCGAAATGGTCTCCTTCAATGGTGCTTCATTCCCATGCTGTCGATAACCGCGTTTATTTAAACCTGACCCACTGGTATCAATGGACAGAGTCACTTCATCTTTTAAAATTTGAATATGAATCGGGTATTTTCCCCCGTTTTCAGAAAACCAATCCACATGGTATTTTGACTTAAGTCGTTCGACAACTGCTTTTTTAACAATCCTTTGTCCATCAGATTTGCTAAAAAGAGTGGATTTAACGCTGGTAATCTTAGCCGCCGGAAATTCGCCATCTTCGGGAATATAATTTTCCCATGGTAAAGCCTTTGTTTTTTCAAAAAGCTCATCAAAGGTAACCGCTTTAAAACGACCGATTTCTAAAAGAACTCGGTCTGCACAGCGCAACCATAAATTTGACCGGGGTATGGCTTCCAATGGACCGGTAAACCGAATTTTCCCATTTTCCACCTCGGTAATTTCATATCCTAGTTTTTTAATCTCATCTTTAACCACACTTTCGATACCAAAAGCAGCTGTGGCAATTAAATTTATTTTTCTTGACATTCATTTATCCTTTGTAAATATATTTGTTAACGTATAATTATAACACAGTTTTTTCAAATTGCCACCTAATAATCCCATCACTGAAATTTATCACAAAAAAGCACCGGCTGTTGCGGGCGCTTCGGGGTCTTGCAAACCTATTTGTGGACATTTATTTGTCGTTTAAAAATTTTTAATTTCTTCGTCTCTGCCAAAAACTAAAAATCCCTGGTAGCGTCCTTTGTCATTGGCGGCAATCTGTTTTCCAAATTTTTTCTTCATGGCCATAAGGTTTACGACATATCCTTTTTTACGCCAGGCATCTCCCAAAGCAATGACTTCAGCAAGCTTATCCGTTTGCGGTTCATAAAATAGAATCACCGCCTTTTCGTCTTGAACGGCATCCCCTTTTTCGTCCATGAGAATATTGATGATGCGCTCGAATCCGATGGAAAAGCCAACTGCCGGTACCGATGTTTTTTCATATCTGCCGATCATGTTGTCATAGCGGCCGCCACCGGCTATGGCACTGCCATAGGGTCCGTAGCTTACTTCAAAAATCAGTCCGGTATAATAACCCATCCCACGTATGAGCGAAAAGTCAAAGACCACCTCAAAATTATTTTTGGCAAGAACCTTAACCGTGTTTATCACTGTCACCAGGGCTTCAATGGTTTCAGGATCTTCAACCCACTGTTCCAGATTTTCCAGGGTGATGGTTGTCACACAGGTCATCAACTTATCGACTGCATTTGAATCGTGACCTTTACTGATTAATTCCCTGGTGACGCCAGCCACGCCGATTTTATCCATCTTATCCAGGGAAATGCAAATGGTTCCGACCGCATCTGCTGAAAATCCGGACTTTTGAATCATCGCACCCAGCAATTTACGGTGATTAACCTTAATGGTAAAACCTTTAAAACCAATGGCCAGCAAGGCTTTGGCGGTTGTGTCCATCAACTCAATTTCAGCATTAACCGTGGGATCGCCAATAATATCAATATCACATTGCTTAAAGGACCGATACCGGCCTTTTTGCGGACGTTCCGCCCGAAATACGTTTCCTATTTGAATCGCTTTAAAAGGGCCTTCCAAGGTTTCCTTGTTGTTTGAGTAAAAGCGGCTCAGCGGCAGGGTTAAATCAAAACGCAAGCCCATATCACACAGATCAAGCACACTTGCCTCTGGTGTCAGCTCTAGCTTTTCGCCTCGTTTTAAAATAGTAAAAAGCATTTTCAGGTTTTCGCCGCCCTCACTTCCCAGTAGCAGCTCTAAATTTTCCATTACCGGTGTTTCGATTCGGGAAAAGCCATGGGTTCGGTAGACTTCTAATATCTGTTGTTCCAATTGATCCCGAATTTTCATTTCATCAGGGAGTATATCTCTGGTACCTCTTACGGCTTTTGAACTTATCATATGTCACCTTCTATACTAAAATAATTTGTTTATATGCTTTTTTTCCCTTTTTTAGAACAAGTTTTCCGTCATTAAAATCTTCCGGGGTAAATACCGCCTTAAAGTCTTCAACTTTTTTGCCATCGGCCAAAATACCGCCCTGTTGTACCAGTCGTCGCCCTTCACTTCTGGTAGGAATCAATTTTGCGATTTCCAACAGTGAAAGAATGTCCATTCCTTCACCTAACACTTCTTTTCTTAATTCAACACTGGGAATATCGGCATCTCCCTGGTCTCCGCTAAAAAGTTTATGGGCGGCGGCCTCTGATGCCTTAGCTGCCACTTCTCCATGAATAAGTTTAGTCACATAAAGGGCTAAAACTTCTTTTGCCTGATTAATATCCGATCCTTCCAAAGCACCCAAACGGTGCACCTCTTCCATGGGCAGAAAGGTCAATAGTGACAAACATTTCTCAACATCAGCATCAGCAACATTTCGCCAGTATTGGTAAAATTCATAGGGAGATGTTTTGTCTGGATCCAGCCACAAGGCACCCTTAGCTGTTTTCCCCATTTTAATGCCTTCACTGGTGGTTAAAAGCGAAAAGGTCATGCCATAAACCTGTTCCCCGTCTTTACGCCTGACAAGCTCAATTCCGGCAATAATATTTGACCATTGGTCATTTCCGCCAAACTGCATTTTACATCCGTGCTCCTTATGGAGCACATAAAAATCATAGGCCTGGAGGATCATATAGTTAAATTCTAAAAAGGTAAGTCCTTTTTCATAGCGTGATTTATAGCAATCCGCTGAAAGCATCCGATTCACTGAGAAATGGGTTCCCACATCCCGAAGAAAGTCAATATAATTAAGCGGCAGCAGCCATTCGGCATTATTTACCATTATTGCTTTGTCCTCTTCGAAGGTAAGAAACTTTTCAAAGACTTTTTTAAACTTTTCACCATTTAGTGCAATGCGTTCAGGTGTCATTACCTGACGCATATCCGATCGTCCCGAGGGATCGCCAATCATGGTGGTTCCGCCACCAATTAATGCAATGGGACGATGTCCATGTTGCTGCAAATGGGCCATTACCATAATTTGAATGAAGTGTCCAATATGAAGGCTGTCAGCGGTTGGATCGAATCCGATATAAAAGGCAACCGATTCTTTCCCAAGCAGTTCTTTGATTTCCTCCTCGTGGGTGCATTGTTCAATAAAGCCACGTTCTTGCAACACGTCAAATACATTTTTCATTTTAAATTTATCCTTTCGCTACTTGCAGAGGAGTTCCTATGCAATAATTTTACTATTTTATTTCTGAAAAGTCGTCCCATAACAAGCGCTCTTTTTTACGCTCCCAACGCGTTAAAGCTTCTTCAATGAATACCTTAATAACTGCGCACATTGGAATCGCCACAAACAATCCAAGTATGCCAAATAGGCTGCCGCCAATAATAACACTTATCAGAACCCAGAAAGGATTCAATTCCACAATTTTTCCTAAAACATTAGGCGCCAGAACATTACCATCAAATTGCTGAACAATAATAATACAAATTGCCACCCACACGGCTTTTATCGGATCGTCAATCAAGGTTATCACCACTGCGGGAACGGCGCCAATAATCGGTCCAAAATATGGAATCACGTTGGTAACTCCGACGATCATACCGAAAAGTGGTGCATATTCCACACCAATCATCAATAATCCCAGATAAAAAAGGAATCCGATCAGCATCGATGTGAGAATTTTTCCAGTGAAGTATTTATAAAAAATATCATCAATGGTGATCCCGGCCCAATGAGATCCGTTGTAAATTTTCTTACTCATCACTGCTTTTGCAAAACGATCGACTTGCTGAAAAACTTTTTCTTTGTCCAACATTAGATAAAGCCCGATGAAAAAAACAATAAAAAACGAAATAATGAAGCCCACCGTCCCTTTAACAAAAATAAAAGCAACATTGCTGATTTCCTTGATGGAATCAGGATTTGTTCCGAAATAGGAGGTTATTTGATTCATAATATCCCGGGAGGTGAGGTTTTGAAGTCCATCAATAGTCCCATTAAGCCCTGCTAGGATATCCTGGGCCGGGCCTCCTTTCGCCATAGTTCTGCCGAGCATCTCATCAATTTTTACTAAACTATCTGGCATTTGATTAATAAGGCCGGTTAAACTATCAAAAACTGATGGAATTGTAGCATAAAAGAAAAGCACAATTAATGTAATGGTAATGATATAAACAATCAGAATGGCTCCAAGTCGTACACCTCCAGGATGCTTTCGGCTTTTTGGCAGCAATTTATAAATAAACTTTTCTATGCCCCGCATTGGCCGGAAAAGAAAATACGCCAATACCAAGCCAATC
Organism: Acetobacterium bakii; assembly: GCF_001263355.1. GTDB lineage: Bacteria > Bacillota > Clostridia > Eubacteriales > Eubacteriaceae > Acetobacterium > Acetobacterium bakii. The sequence goes on along the minus strand of NZ_LGYO01000008.1, from coordinate 11,186 downwards.
AATATTGGCATCAATATTTTGATAATTCCTCTAAGCGTATTCAAAAAAGTATTGGCAACTGTTCCAAAGTTATCCAAAATTTTATAGATGAAAATGAGCAACAATGCTCCAACCAAAATGTAGCTGTATTTTTTTATAAGTTCCATATCAAGTTTGAGTTTCACAGTTTCCTCCAGTATGATTTTTAATCCGAGTAATATCTTAACACTTTACTTAAAAAAGCGAAAGCAGTTTCCAACGGATTCTTAAGATAAGATTAATATAAAATAAAATCACTTAATATGAAAGTTTTCCTTGTAATTTAGCGAATATTATCATATATTTTGAGGAGAACAAAAACTAGAACTAGGAGAAAGCATGATCTATATTTCCATCATCATTTTTGCCATTTTTCTTGATCAATATTCAAAGTATTTAGTACTCAATCTATTAAATCCCATTGAATCTTTTCCTTTGATTCCCAATGTTTTTCATTTAACCTATGTTGAAAATACCGGGGCTGCGTTTAGTCTTTTTTCTGATATGCAACTTTTTCTGATTGCAACATCTATTTTATTTATTGGCGTTTTGGTTGTGCTGCTAATCAAGATTCCAAAGATAAAAGAAAATCGTTGGGTAAACATTTCCATTTCCTTGATTATTGGAGGAGCGGCCGGTAATTTAATCGATCGGCTAAGATTTAATTTTGTTGTGGATTTTTTGGATTTCCGATTCATTAATTTTGCAATTTTTAATTTTTCAGATATTTTTGTTGTTTGTGGAAGTATTCTTCTTGTCATTGCTTTACTTACCAATAAAAACTTTCTTGAAAATAATGATCTTGGAAAGCTCGAATAAAGCCATAGAATTAATAAAAACGAATGGGCTTGTCCTTAATCACAGGCCCATTCGTTTTTTCTTTTGAAGCAGACAGTCATTACAATAATTTTAACATATTATCTCCGGTAGAAAAAATGTGTTCACAAGCCGCCGCATTGGCATTGGCCCCTTCTCTGCATTCGATGCCCTTAATAATTTCCATGTGTTGATTTACCAACGGTGTTTTATCGTCGATCCGATGGACATATTCTGAACGAAAACGTTGCATCTGCTCCCGGAGGCTATTGATCATTTGAAGTAATTTCATATTCCCCGAAGCCTTATAAATGATTTCGTGAATATCCATATCGTACTTAATAATCCCCTCCTCGTCATTTTTTAAAGCCGCTTCTCCAAATCGCTGATTGGCAACGTTAAGCTGCTCAATTTCTTCCGCTGTGGCATTTACAGCGGCAAGTTCTGCGGCCAAACCTTCAAGTGCCCGACGAATCTCCATCATTTCCTTAAGATCATTCACCGACATCGGCGTAACATAGGCGCCTTTCCTGGGAACCATCTTAACCAAACCCTCTAATTCCAACTTTCGTATAGACTCCCGGACCGGCGTTCTACTCACGCCCATTTCTTCAGCAAGCTGAACTTCCATAAGACGTTGGCCAGGCTTTAACTCCCCTGTAATAATTGCGCAGCGAATGGTTTCAAAAACAATTTCTCTTAATGGCTTACACGAGCTAATATCAAGATTTAATCCTTTTTTTTCTTCCTGCATTCTATTCTCCTTTATTTTAATATGTTTCACTGAGAAAACACATTCTGTATTTTTTTGAAAACATTTTCCAAACATTCCAGGCTTCCGCTTTCAACGGGAAGTAACCAATCACTGTAGGTCCGCTGCCTGTCATAATTGATGCTGCTGCCCCATGATCCAGTAATCCATGCTTAATGTCATTAACTTCCAAAAATTTTGCTGCAACAAGCGGTTCAAAAACATTCCCCATTGCCTGGCGCAATTCAGTATAGTCCTCTGCTTCCAGGGAACGAATAACCCCGGGAATATCCGGCCGTTTTTGGATCACATGATGATCCAAAGCTCTGAAGGCCCAGGGCGTTGAAATGTTCACATTGGGCTTCACCACAACCACATATAACTTTTTAATGGGTGGTAACGGGATTATTTTTTCACCAATCCCCTCCACCAATGCGGTTCCTCCCATAAGGCAATAAGGTACATCCGCACCAATGGCCGCGCCAATTTCTAAAAGTTCCTGGCGTGTAAGGCCCAAATGCCATAGTGTATTAAGTCCCTTTAATGTGGCCGCCGCATCACTGCTTCCTCCCGCTAAACCGGCCTTATAAGGAATTCGCTTGACCAAATGTATTTTTATCCCCTTATCGATGTCAGCATAAGTTTGCAGCTTTCGCATCGCCTTTATCACTAAATTTTTTTCATCCAATGGAATTCCCTTAATGTTAGAAGTTAAATTCACCTCTTCATCGCAGGCCTCAAAAGTCAGTGTATCATGCAGCTCAATAGAATGATTAACCATCTGCATCTCATGGTAGCCATCTTCACGAGTACCCAGCACATCCAAAGACAGATTTACCTTAGCCCGAGCTTTAACGATGATTTTGTCCATCATACCTCTCCTATTGCACTTATGATATTGTATACTTTATTCATTATAGCATAATCATGTATTCTTGTGAATGATAAAAAATCATCGTTGTAAATCTCCTTTTAGTGTATAATTTAATAATAACCCACACAAGAAAGGCCTTATAAATGATTACACAACAAACACAAGCCATTATCTTTGATTTCGATGGGACTTTAGTGGATTCCATGGGACTCTGGCATTTAATTGATATCGAATATCTTGGAAAACGCGGACTTACCTGCCCTAATGACTTATCAACCGAAATTTCGGGTAAAAGTTTCACCGAAACGGCCCACTATTTTAAAAAACGATTTAGTCTTCCCGATTCAATTGAAGCTATAAAATTCGAATGGGATACTATGTCGCGAGAAAATATTTTATCAAAAATTGATTTTAAACCAGGTGCTCTGGCTTTTTTATCCTGGCTTTTTACCCATCATATCCCGATGGCCATCGCCACTTCAAATACCCGATCAACCCTGGAACTTTTTCTTCCTCATTACGGCATTGCCCACTATTTTCACTCACTTCATTTTACCTGTGAAGTTGGTATGGGTAAGCCTTCCCCTGATGTTTTTTTAGCGGCCGCAAAATCCCTGGCAGTTTCCCCTGAAAACTGCCTGGTTTTCGAAGATACCTTAGAAGGTATACACGGGGCTCTGGCCGCGGGAATGCGGGTAATTTCCGTGGATGATAAATATCAATACCATTGTCTGGATTCCATTCAGAATGCAACCCTTTGCCACATCGAAAATTTTGAAGAACTAATGAACGAAGATTTCTATGAACACTTCTTCGGGGGAGGATTAGTATGACTATTCATTTTAACAACGACTGGGAACTTCCGATCCAGGAGGAACTCAATCAGGACTATTACCAACAGCTGCGACACTTTTTAATTGAAGAGTATAAAACCAATGCAGTTTATCCTCCCAAAGAGGATATTTTTACTGCCTTTCACTTAACGCCCTACGACCAAACCAAGGTGTGCATCCTTGGCCAGGATCCCTATCATGGTCCCAATCAAGCCCAGGGTCTTGCTTTTTCTGTTAAACCCGGTGTGGCCATCCCCCCATCACTTCTTAATATTTATAAGGAGCTCAATGCTGATCTGGGATACGCCATTCCCAGCCATGGCTGTCTTGAAAAATGGGCGCATCAGGGAGTACTGCTTCTGAATGCGGTTCTTACCGTCCGGGGCGGGCAGCCCGCATCCCATCGAAACATGGGCTGGGAAACCTTTACCAACCGAATCATCGAAATTCTTAATCAACGCGAAGAGCCGGTAATTTTCATACTTTGGGGTCGTGATGCCCAAAGAAAAGCATCTTTGATCACAAACCCCAGGCATCCTATAATCATGTCCCCCCACCCAAGCCCACTATCCGCTCACCGGGGTTTCTTCGGCAGCCGTCCTTTTTCAAAAACCAATGCCCTTTTGGAAAGCCGCGGAGCCACCCCCATCGACTGGGAAATCAGAGATAACGACTGTCTGGAGGATTAATGGATCTTACTATTTTAATTTGGATACAAAATCATCTTGTTTTCGAACAGCTCAATGGCTTTTTTATTTTCATTACTAATTTTTGGAGCGACATCTTTTGGGGACTTCCGCTGGTGGCTTTTTTGCTGGTTAAAAAAGAAACCCGCTTAACTGGGCTAACCATGTTGCTTTCGCTGACCCTATGTGTTCTCGTTGTAAATCTAGGTCTTAAACCCTTCGTGGCACGTCCACGGCCCTTTACGGCCTATGAAATCAACCTTCTTATTCCAAAGCCTATTGACCTTTCCTTCCCCTCTGGGCACAGTGCCTCGGCCTTTGCCATTGTCTGGGCTTATTTTATTACGCAAAAGGATTACTGGCGTTGGGGTCTGGTTGTTTTTGCACTGCTTATTTCATTTTCCCGCCTTTATCTTTTTGTCCATTACCCCACCGATGTCATTGCGGGCATTATCATTGGTATCCTAATTGCTTATTTTTCAAAATGGCTGGCACTTAAACTTATCGAAAATTCTAACTTCACGGATTTCTTCCATGAATAGTCAGACGTCAAATTACTAAAAGCCCAAACTGCATTNNAATGCAGTTTGGGCTTTTAGTTTAAGATCTTGACTTTAATTAGTTTTTCATGGGTTGGTCATACTATCAAACCCAAAAACTTTCGATAAAGCAGCATTTCTTCCAGAGTTATCTGCCCTGGCGCTGTTGTACCACTCCCAGCAACATAGGTCAGTGACCCCCCACATAAATCCGGAGCAATTCTTGTGATTACCCCAAGAGTTCCCATGGCAATGGCAATAATAGGCTTTGCAATACTTTGATTTTTTATAAGAGTTGCGCTGATGAGCTGCCGAACATCCGCTTCAGATGAAGGCATCACTGCCAGTTTAAGAATATCCGCATTTTGATTTTCCATAGCATCAAAAATTTCCTTAATTTCTTTTCCATCCGGTGTTTTGATGAAGTTATGATGAGACAAAATTAATCCGCAGTCAGTGTTTTTAAGTATTTCTTTTACAGATTTCAAAAAATCCGCATCACTTTTTAACTCAACGTCCACATAGTCAGCCAAACTAGCGGCAGCTTCGATGGCTTTCAATCGGACGCTGTCCTTAATTTCAAAAGCACCACCCTCGCAATGGCTTCGAAAAGTATAAATTATCCCCGAATTCAGACTAGCTTTTTTGAATTTTTTAAAAACCGTTATTTCTTCCTCAGCCGTTAATATCTCTCCCGGACGAAAATAATCCCGGCGCCATTCGATAAAATCATACTGACTTTCATTTTTCTCCGTTTCTTTATACAACACAATTTCATTTTTTGAAATCATGGGCATACACGAAGCAAATTTATTCTTTTCGATTATTTTTCTATTGGCAACCATTCTCATCCCTCCGCTATCTCTTTTATCTTTGATTCAATAATCCGATGTTTTTTATTTCCACTGAAATCGTCCCATCCGGGTTATTTCTAAACTCGATAATATCGTTTCTGTTTAACTGATCCCCCGGAATGCTTATTTCAATGCCGGTGTCAGTAACAAATTTTTGCTTTTTAAAAATTTTATTTTCGATATTTGCCGTCACCTGGAACTTTTTGTCATACAATCCATTTTCTTCCACGGCTTCTTTAAACTTAGTCTGAACCAAAGTATCTCCGCTAAAGGTCATGTTTGCGATGTTATCAATATCAATTTCACTATCCGCTTCGTAGTCATCCGCCATTACCTGCTTAAGTGTATTGAGTTTTTCGTAATCACCGGAATATTCTGTGGCGATGATTTTCTTGACTGTTTTTTCCACAATATCAAAGGCTTCTTTTTCAGAAATGGCATCCTCGCACAGCAGTAATGTAGTGGAGATATAAAAATCCTTTTGATTGTCAATGAGATATTTCTTTTCCTTGATCAAAACCTCGTCTGTTCCCAGATTAATAACCACAAATTCATCCAGTTTTTGACTTTCAGTGGGCAGCACACAGGGCTGAACCAGGATATCATTGGATAACCCATTATCATTATTCACGTAGTGAATATATCCATGCTTATAATTAAATTTGAAAATTCCAAGATAAACTTCGTGATCAACATTAAAGTCCACAAAAACAAGATCTGCTGAAGGGATTTCAATGTTTTCTATCATATAATCGAAAAACAGCTGCGATATTTCTCGGCTAACCCGGACTAGTTCATCAGAATGACCTCGATAATCCGAAATATGCTCTTTAAAGCTACTTTGGCTTCTAAAGACAGTTCGCTTTATGTCAGGATCTTTCATTGATTTTTGGACATGTTTCTCAACATATTCCTTAACTCCCGGTGTCATCTTCAACAGCACATCCGATAAAACAGGGATGCTCGCGTTGGTATCTAAAACATGTAAAATCGATTTATTTATGGTAAGCTCAGAATTCATTTATTGCTCCTCATTGCGTTTTTCAGAATAAAAAAAGTCACCATCTGTGATGGTGACAGCTTTTCGATATAATGGTGCGCCCTGAGGGGCTCGAACCCCCAACCTACTGGTTCGAAGCCAGCCACTCTATCCAATTGAGCTAAGGGCGCACACAGAAGATTAAAAAAGAATTACCCAGACAATGTCTAAGTTTTTTCAAATTTATTAAATTTTGGAGCGGAAGACGAGATTTGAACTCGCGACCCTCGCCTTGGCAAGGCGATGCTCTACCACTGAGCTACTTCCGCTTAAATTGGTGCGGATGAAGGGAGTTGAACCCCCACATCGTAAGATACTAGATCCTAAGTCTAGCGCGTCTGCCAGTTCCGCCACATCCGCAAAAGCATTATTACTGGTGTTCCTGTAAAGAACCATCTGTAACGTGCCTGATTATAATAACAAACTCTATGTACTTTGTCAACCTATTTTAATCTTTTTTAAATATTATCTTTGAATAGCTCCATGATGTTATCCTTAGATCCGTAAATTAAAACCCGATCTCCTTGTTTAATCTCATCTGCTGCCACTACATGATCCATGATAGTATTTCCACGCTTGATCAATAGAACATTTAATTTATATGTATGTCTAAAATTCATTTCCAATAGTGTTTTTCCCTTAATTTCACAGGGAATATGTGTTACAAAGATCTCAGCAATCAGTTTATCGTGAAACATTTCCAAGATCCGAACGTTATTGTAAAAGGCACCTTTCGTTTTATTTTTCGCCAATGATTCTACCAGCTTATCGAATTTCCTTACTATCCATTTGGATCGTGTCAATACTAAAATAACGATCAGAAATATAAGCGAATATACCAGTGTCCACCAATTTATTTGATCGCCAGAGGAACGAATGAACAAATTTACTAAAATTGAAACCCCTGTAACTGCAAAAAGATAACCAAAAATCATCATAATCCGGGCTAAACGCCGACGCGTTACTGAATTGAGGATAAGCTCGCTTTCTTTGGTTGTAAATCCACTGTTTGTCATACAGGAAATCGCCTGAAATCTAGCCTTATCCTCTCTTAATCCTGTCAACCGAAACAGAACAGTGAAAATTTCTGCCACTATTAAATATGCTATGATTAAAACAAAAAAACTGACCAGTGATAAATTAAATCCCATTTTTTTCCTTTCCCATATTACTCCATTAGTGAATAATCGCTCACTCCATTTTCTCGTAAAAAACCAATTGGTGCAACAACTTTCTCATATTTGAAAACAAAAAAAGGGAGCTCTCGCTCCCCTTCTCACAAAACAATTTTAAAGTTCTTTGCAGATTTTAGCTTTAACCACTTTAAATGGTGGAATTTTTGCAACAGGATCTAACTGGCCACCTGTTAGATAATTCGCACCTGTTTCTCCATAATGGAAAGGCATAAAGAGATTTGTTTCCATTATACCTTCATTAAAACGTGCCTTTGCACTAACGACTCCTCTTGGAGAGGTGACTTTAATGAAATCGCCCTGTTCAATTCCATACGCTTTAGCGGTCATTGGATTAATTTCAACAAACGCATCTCCTGCAATCTCCTGGATCCCAGGTGTTCGCATTGTCATTGTTCTTGAATGATAATGTTGCAGAATTCGACCGGTCATTAAAATAAGAGGATATTCTTCATCGGCCTGATCTTCTGGCGGGATATAATCTGCAATTTTAAATGCCCCCAAACCCCGTGTGAATTTTTCAGCATGCAGAAATCTTGCACCCTCGGAATCCTTGCTTAAACAAGGCCATTGAATCCGATCACCATTACGAAGGCGCTCCAGGGATACCCCTGCATAGCTCGGTGTTACTGATGCTATTTCATCCATTATTTCATCATCACTGGTGAAATCAAAACCTTCTACGCCCATCTTCTTTGCAATTAAACCGATGATTTCCCAATCATTTTTCGAAATACCTGGGGCTTCAACAGCTTTTCTTAAAAGCTGAATCCTTCGTTCTGTATTGGTAAACGTTCCATCCTTTTCTGCGTAAACAAAGGCTGGCAATACCACATCTGCAAATTCAGTTGTTTCGGTTAAGAAAATATCTTGAACAACAAGAAAATTGCTTTTTTCAAGAGCGGCTCTTACATGGTTAGTATTTGGGTCCGAGACCACCGGATTTTCCCCCATAATATAAAGAAACTTAATAATTTCTTCTCCAACACCGTCAATAATTTCAGTAACTGTTTTTCCAAGATTATCAGGAATTTTAGCATTCCAGGCTTTTTCAAATTTTTCAACAACTTCAGGATTAGCTGTTTTTTGATATCCTGGAAGATCTCCAGGCAATGCCCCCATATCGCAAGCACCTTGAACGTTGTTTTGTCCACGTAGTGGATTCACTCCACAACCCTCCCGTCCAATTTTACCGGTGAGCATCGCTAAGTTCGCCGTTGACATAACCCCGTCGGTTCCTGTTTTATGTTGGGTAACTCCCATCGAGTAGAAAATACCTCCGGTTTCTTTTGTTGCGAATAAAATGGCAGCCTTACGAATATCTTCAGAATCTACTCCGCAAATTTCGGCACAGCCTTCCACGGTTAAAGTATCCATAAATTCTTTAAATGCTTCATAACCTTCTGTACGTTTATCAATAAAGGCTTTGTCTTCAAGCCCTGCATCTAAAATAGCGCGCATCATCCCATTGAACAAGGGAACGTTTGTTCCAGGCTTAATTTGCAAATACACATCCGCATATTTTGCCAGTTCTATTCTACGCGGTTCGGCAACGATGAGTGCCCCACCGTTTTGCTGCCGTTGTTTAATCTTTGCGCCAATTACTGGATGTGTTTCAGTGGTATTGGTGCCAGTAACAAACATCACATCCATAATATCAATTTCTTCAATGCTATTGGTCATGGCTCCACTACCAAAAGATTGGGCTAAACCTGCAACAGTTGAGGCATGGCATAAACGTGCACAATGATCCACATTATTGGTACCGCCAACAACTCTCATGAATTTTTGAAATACATAGTTATCTTCGTTGGTACAACGGGCTGATGACAATCCTGCAACAGCTTGAGGACCATCAGCCTTTGCTTCTTTAAGTTTTTCGGCGATCAACGAAATGGCTTCATCCCAAGAGGCTTCTTCCAGGATACCATTTTTGCGAATCAAAGGTGTTGTCAATCGATCTTCACTACTTACAAAATCGTGTGCAAAACGGCCCTTCACACACAATAAGTTATCATTTACATTCCCTTCAGTACTATATACATCGGTAATTTTATTATCCATTACCTTAAGATTGATTGTGCAACCAACCCCACAGTAAGGGCAAATTGTTTCGACATTTTTTGTATATACAAACGGCTTAAAATGCTTAGGTGCCAATGCACCCGTGGGACATACTGCGATACAATTTCCACAGCTTACACACTCGGACTTTCCTCGTGGTATTTCAAAAACTGGATTAATAGTGGTATCATAACCCCTATCACATTGCGCTAAAATGTGATTACACTGGAGATGTTCACAAACTTTTATGCAACGATTACATAATACACACTTATTTGGATCATAATCATAAAACGGATTGGAAGTGTCAATAGGCTTTTTCATGACCCTCTCTGTTCCAAATTCCTTAACCGCGTCATATTCGATACAATTGCCGCTAAACTCGACAAATTCACAGCAACCATATTTATAACAGGTCACGCAGTCAAATGAGTGATCTGACATAAGCATTTTTAATACAAATCGTCGTGCTTTACGAACTTCTGTTGTATTGGTATTAACCACCATACCTTCTGCAACAGGAGTTGAACAAGAAGTTTCCAATCTTCTCGCCCCAACCACCTCAACCAAGCACATTCGACAGTTACCGTCTGGAGTAAAATCTTTGAAATTACACAGAGTGGGTATGTCGATGCCGATAGAACGGGCTGCCTGTAGGACAGTTGTTTCTGACTCGACACTAATTTTTTGTCCATCAATTGTTAAATTAATCATATATTTAATTCTCCCTTCTTTACAACTACATTATATTCTAAATATTCAGTTTTGTCATTGATGATTTTTTTTGAGGATTCTTTGTTTAATAAACTTAAGGATGTTCTATGTATAATATTTTGCTTGTGTTTAAAATCACTTGCAATATGCCATTTGTTAAATTTATTTTTCTATATTTTAGCACTTTTATAGTGATTTCACAGTAAAAACCAATAAGATATTACTCTAATCTCACTTTTCATTTGGATTTCAACTTGAAATTTCATCAATAGCAATATTTTCTCAAATACATCGTCTTAATAACTATTATCATCAATTATTATTACTAGAAATCAAAAAACCTCAAACCACTGAAATTAGCTAGTTTGAGGTTCCAGGTAATATTCACTTTTGGAGCGGAAGACGAGATTCGAACTCGCGACCCCCGGCTTGGGAAGCCAGTGCTCTACCACTGAGCCACTTCCGCAATATATTAATTATATCATTTATATAGTTGATCTGCAAGCTTTTCAACTATTAATTTTACTGAAATCTCATTGGACTCAAATGAAATCTAAATTAACCCAACGTCAAGCTTAAAATAGCTGGGCTTTGCTACGAATTTGTTTGGGCTTTATTTCTTAACTAAATGAGTTAAAATTAAGTATAAGAATTTCTGCTTCAATTTCAGGAACAATATCATCTTTTATTTATAAATATCTTCCTTTTCCCAATCTAAGACCTAGTCACTATTCATTAATTCATAATAGTATATGCAAATAAGAAAAAAACCACAACGCTGTGTGGTTAAAATACTAAAATGGTG
>NZ_LGYO01000078.1 GCF_001263355.1 Acetobacterium bakii | reverse complement strand
ATTCGAATTTTCATATAAAATCCCGAGTTTGACACTTAAACAAAAATAAAATCCTGTAAAGCCTTGATACAGCTGGCTTTGCAGGATTTTTCTATGATGTAAAAAGTGCGTACTTTTTTTATTGTTTTGTTGCTTTTAAAATTTTTTTCATATTTTGGGTAGAAACAATCTGGTAATCAGTTCGGAATCCAAAAGATTCATGTAATGCATCGGTAAAATCAGTTCTCGTGTAGGTTGGAACATAGCCCTCGCCTTTAATTTCAAAGAAATCCATATCCCTTAGACCCGAGACAATCTCACGACAGGTGAATTCCTCGTTGAGGCGCTTTTCAAGCAGCCGATAAATAATCAGCGAGATAAAGCAAGTCGTGAAATGGGCTTCAATCCGGTCATCGTTGCTTAAGTAGACCGGTCTTGCTTTGAATTCGCTTTTCATAATCCTGAAACATTCTTCAATTTCCCATCGCCTGTGATTGACCTTAATGATTTCAGCTACCGCATCCTCAAGGTTCGTACAGACACCATAAAAACCGTCAAAGGCTGCTTCTTTTTGGATGATCGCCTGATCAATGCTGTATTTTTCTTTCTCGGCAATTTCACCATCAGGCGTATAGCTTGTTTTATGAATGAATCGTTTATAATCGTTGGCATTGCATTTCTTGATTTTTGTCGGGTTGTTTTCAATTATTTTTTGAGCGCGTTCGATTTGAGCATTGCGGATATTACGCTGATAATCCCTGTATTTTATTGAGTAGGTAACAATCAGCCGCTGTTCAAAGCCGTTTTCTTTAATCCAACGCTCCTTGTAAAATACTTTTGCGATGATTTTTGTTTTTTCTTCAGGGGTCGCTTGATCCATCATTTCATCAAGCTGAGAAATATCATAGGCTTGATGACTACCCGAAAGTTTCCAGCCGGCAGCATCAAGCGCCCATTTTTTCAGGTGTGCCTTTAACTTTTTTAGTGACTGGGTGGTAATAAAGGCGCGACCATCTTTGTCGTTAAACTTTCGATTCGCTTCGGAAGCCAGCCCGGCATCGGTGCAGACGATGAATTTAGAAAGCTCAAAATCAGAAATAATTTTCTCTTCCAAAGGCTTTAAAGTCAGCTGCTCATTCATGTTTCCCCGATTAATGCTAAAAGCCAGTGGAATGCCGTCGCCATCCATAAATAAACCCATTTGAATAATAGGGTTCGGTCGGTGTTCTTTTGACGGTCCATATTGTTTGTTGCCATCGCCTTGTTCGATTTCAAAAAAGTAATTGGTGCAATCATAGAAAAGAACACCGGTATTTCTTTTGGAAATCTTCAGGCTGTTTTCGTACAAGGACGATTGGATAAAATCGGTCTCCTTAGCGAGAACTTCGAGCGCTCGGTATATTTGATGTAAATCAAAATGGGGCTGTTCGATAAATTTTTTAGAAAGCGCGTAGGTCGCAAGTTTTGAGGCAGGGAAGATCACGCGACCATAAATCAGTCGTGATAGAATCGAGTTTAAGTCAAAATCAAACTTATACTTTTGGGAAATATCCTTACAAATCTGATCCAGCTTGAGTTCATGATATATTTTTTGCAGGAATAGGTACCCACTATTAAAAGCGTGTTGTTCCCCTTTATCAATAAGCTTTGACTGTTTAAACGGGACAAGTATTTCCCGTGTTTGTTCCTGTTCTTTTTCATTCAGCGTTTTAATATATTCTTTAGCCCATTCATATGGATCCGCGCCATTAAGTTTTTCACGGAGTTCAATTTCTGTTCCGAGCTTTTCAACGATCTTAGAAGTGTTTGATTGAGTTTTACTGTTGTAAACGGATTTTATCACATAGAGTGAAGCTGCATTTTTAGATTTAGTCACCTTAAGTCTCATCTGTTAACATCGCCTCCTAACACTCCTATTATATCACAGTGCGATAAAGTACGCAACAATTATATGGTAAATTTGACAAAAAAATAAGCCTATACAAGGCTTTGGGGGATTTTTTCTTTATTCAACTGTCAAAGACCCGATACTTTCGTGAAAAAATTC
>NZ_LGYO01000077.1 GCF_001263355.1 Acetobacterium bakii | reverse complement strand
TTCGTGCGAAACTGGCAGCAAAGCTCACGGCAGCTTTGCAATTATCTTAAATCAAATAAAAAGGAGAAAAATATGAGAATTATTTTATATACAGGCAAAGGCGGGGTAGGGAAAACCAGTGTGGCGGCGGCCACCGCGGTTAAATTGGCCAGGCTTGGCAAAAAAGTATTGATTATGAGTACCGACCAGGCTCACAGCCTGTCGGATTCCTTTGGGGTGAAACTGGAAAACACGCCGGTTCTCATATCAGAAAATCTCTGGGGAATGGAAATTGACGCCATTGTTGAAGGGGAGCTGGCCTGGGGGAACATGAAGAACTATATGAAGGAACTGCTCACAGCCAGAGCCGAAGGGGGCATTGAGACCGAAGAGCTGTTGGTATTTCCCGGCCTTGAGGAATTGTTTTCACTGTTTAAAATTACCGATATTTATGAGGAAAACCAGTACGATGTTTTAATTGTGGACTGTGCCCCCACCGGAGAAACCCTGGCGCTGCTGAAGTTTCCGGAAATGTTCGGGAATATGATTAAAACCGTTCTTCCCATGAAAAAAAAGGCGGCAAAAATTGCGGGACCGATGGTGGAAAAACTAATGAAAATCCCCATGCCCGAGGATAATGTATTTGATGACATCGAGTTTTTAAATGAAAAGCTTTATAAACTCCAAGCCATTATGACGGACAAGGAAATTCTCAGCATCCGCATCGTTACCACCCCGGAGCGGATTGTCATCAAGGAGGCGAAACGTAATTTCACCTACCTGCATTTGTACAACTATAACATTGATGCAGTCATCGTCAACAAGGTCTATCCCAGACAGGCCCTGGACGGGTATTTCAGCAAGTGGATCGATCTTCAGGCGGAAGGGCTTCAGGAGATTCAGGAAAGTTTCTCAAAGGTCCCGGTGTTTACCCTGATGCTCCAAAGCAGCGAGCTGGTGTCTGAACCAATTCTCTTAGAGGCAGCCGATCAGATTTTTGGAGAAACCGATCCAGCAGCGATTTTGTTTACCGATAAGCTTTTTGAAGTGAAAAAGGAAGGTGAAGGGTATAATTTCATTTTAAATATCCCCTTCGCGGATAAGGCGGACATGGACATGGGCCAGAAAGGCGGGGAACTGATGATCCAGATCAAGAATGAAAAGCGGGTCTTTACCCTGCCGGATGTGCTGCGTAATAAAACCGTTCAAAGCGCAGAGTACACCGAAGATCAGCTGTTTATCAAGTTTGCCTAGGGGATTTCGAGACCGGTGAAAAAGCGAGCTAAATGATAAAAAGGTTCTTTAACAAAGTTTAAATAAGAAATTAAGAAAGGTTGAATCGAAACCATAAAGGACTGGGGAAATAATAAAAAGGGGAAAACTCTGTTGGAGTTTCTCCCTTTTTTAATTGAAAAGAATCTGTTTTTTGCATCTAGTCAGAAGAATAAAACTATGCTACACTGACCAGGAGGTGATAGAGTATGTCTAGTAGTAGAGGAACACAAATAAAAGAGAAGGTCAAGTGCTCATGCAAGGGAACTAATCTGGATAAATTGTTGCAGCCCAATATTTTAATTCTGCTGTGCAATCAGAATATCCACGGTTATTCAATTATACAAGAGCTGGAAAACAAGAAGCTTTTTCATGGGGAAAAGGCTGATCCGGCAGGGATTTATCGGACATTGAAAATGATGGAGGAAAAATCCCTGATCGAATCCGAATGGGATGTGATGGAATCGGGAGCGCCCAGACGAATTTATGCAATAACAGCAGCGGGAAAGAGATGTCTTTCCAGTTGGATTAAAACCCTTGAAGACTATCAGCGCTCTATTGAGGGAATCATCATTGAGGCAAGAGAAGTATTAAAATAAATTGACAAAGGAAAGACAGGGACAAAAAAAGATGGAGAATCATTCAACACTGATCAGCCGGGCAAAGGAAAGTGCACTGTCCGGCAAAATTCTGGATAAACGGGATGTGATGGCATTATTGGAAATTGATCCAAACTCCGATGCCTGTAAGGAATTAGGACAGGCGGCACGGTATGTTGCCGCGAAAGTTTGTAATAACAAGGCTTATCTCTGGGCAGCTATTGGGATTGACTACCGGGCCTGCCCGATGAACTGTGATTATTGTTCGCTGGGCGAGAGCTGGGGCCTGGTTAGGAATGAAAGCGAATTAACCGAAGATGAAGTCATTCAGATGGCAGAAAAATATGTTCATGAAGGTGTGAAATGGATTGTACTCCGGACTACTCAGTTTTATTCCTTTGAAAAACTGATGGACTTGGCCAGGAAAATAAAGAGTGTGGTGGCTGGAAATTACCAGCTAGTAGCCAATGCCGGTGAATTTAACGAAAGCACTGCCAATAAGTTGGTTGATGCCGGGTTTGAGTATATTTACCATACCGTAAGGCTCAGGGAAGGCATCAATACAAAATTTGATCCTGAAGAACGAAAAAAAACCCTGAAAGCCATACAGCGTTCTTCTCTGAACCTGGTGTCCCTAATCGAGCCCATTGGGGTTGAACACAGTAACGAAGAAATTGCAGATTCTTTTTTTAATGCCATCAAATACGGAGCGGTTGTCACCGGCGCCATGGCACGGGTACCGGTTAAGGGTACTCCTCTGGGGGAGCTGCCAGGTCTTTCAAACCAACGATTGGCTCAAATTATCGCCGTGTCACGTCTGGCAGCAGGGGTGCACGCACCGGATATCTGTGTGCATCCGGCGTCGGAGCTGGCCATTGCATGGGGAGCGAATGTGGCAGTAGTTGAGAGTGGCTCTATTCCCCGGGATACCTGCTGCAGCTCTAAAGAAGTCTGGAATGGATTTGATCCGGAGACAGCCCAAAAATGGTTTCACGCCGGCGGTTATGAAGCAATATCGAATGAGGATTAAACAATGAAAAAATTAAGCGTTTCTATTATCACACTTCTGCTGGTTTTGGGGGTGATGGGTTGCAGCAATGAGACAAAGCAGGCGCTAACTCTGCAGGCAAAGGTGGGAACATGGAAAACGGCCCAGACGATCCAGCCTTTTTTTTATCAGGATTATTTGGACGTTGATGATCAGGTCGAGGTGGTTTCCTTTACCAATCCTGGTGACATGAAAGCCGCCCTCCTGGCTGGAAGTTTGGATCTGTGCGGAACGACAATGGTGACGGCGATCACCGCAGCATCAAAGGGCGAACCCATCGTTGTGGTTAGCGGTCTGTCCAATAAATGTTCGGCTCTAGCGGTTGGAGCTGGTTCAGGGATCTACAGTGAAGCGGACCTTAAAGGCAAAAAAATTGCCTATGTACCGGGAACCATGCATCATCTGTTGCTGCTTGAGGTACTGAACCAAAACGGGCTTGATCCTGAAAAAGACGTGGAATTGATCCGAATTGATTTTTTCGATATGGGACAGGCGCTGGCTCAGGAAACGGTGGATGCCTTTTACAGCGGCGAACCCTATCCTTCCATAGCCATTGCCGAAGGCTATGGCCGGGTTCTGGCCTATCCCCGTGATGATGAAACCTTCGGTATCATCAACAGCGGGATGATCACCACAAAAGATAAGATTGAAAATGATCCGCAAATGATTCAGGAATTGGTGACCGCCCATGTTAAAGCGACGGATGCTCTGGAAGCGGACCGAGGCCTCTGGCTTGCAAAAGCGGCCGAATTTGGTACCGGCCCCCAGGTGCTGGAGATCGCGGCAGATAATATCGATCTGTTTTGGGAGATCGATGCAGATTATATCAGTCGTGTCAAAAACCTGGCCCAGCGGATGAAAGAACAGGGATTGATTACCGAAGTTCCGGATATTGAGGCTATGTTTGACCTGAGTTTTATCGAAAAGGCCCAAAAGGATCTGGAATCATGAAACAAAACTGGGAAAAAATTGATCCGTTGGGATTGGTTTTACCGCTGGTCATCCTGATCGTCTGGTATCTGACTGCCTTAAGCGGCAGGGTACCAGACTATCTGTTTCCGGCTCCGGTCGAGTTTTTTCAGGTGCTGCTGGATTTTATTTTCGGCGGCGCCCAGCTTACCCCCTATTCGGGAAAGTTTCTGGAGAATTTATGGGTAAGCTGCATCCGGGTAATAACTGGTTTTGGCCTGGCTGCTTGCGGTGGCCTATTATTGGGTTTTCTCTCCGGGCGAAATGTGCTGATCCGGCGAATGATTGATCCCCTGATTCAAATGATCAGAACAGTTCCGGGCATCGGCTGGCTGCCTCTGGCTCTGGTCTGGTTCGGCATCGGAGAAGGGACGACGGTGTTTCTGATCGCATTGGCGGCTTTTTTTCCCATTTATCTCAATGTGGCTGACGGCGCTTCTAACGTTCCGGATATCTATATCAGAGCGGGAAGCATGCTGGGGGCAGATAAAATGGGCTTGTTCAGAACCGTGATCCTTCCGGCTTCATTTCCATCCATTGTGGTGGGATTGAGGCTTGGCCTCGGGGTTTCCTGGGCTTATCTGGTGCTTGGGGAACTCACCGGCGTATCCCGGGGGCTTGGGGCTGTGCTGATGGATTCGCGTATGCTGGGACAGGTGGAAATGATCCCGGTGGCAATGCTGTGTATCGCCGTTATGGGAATTGTGTCGGATCGTTTGTTGCTTATCCTATGCGACTGGCTCTATCCCTATCATGAAAGGACCGCCAATGGAAAATAAAACAGCATTAGTCATAGACAAGGTCGACAAAAGTTTTTCTGTCAAAACCGGGAAGAAGAGCGAAGTAGGATTGCTGCAGGTGCTTAGGGCGATTTCCATGTCTGTTATGGAAGGTGAAATCATCGGGCTGCTAGGTCCCAGCGGCTGCGGAAAATCAACCCTATTGAACATTGTGGCAGGCTTTGAGCAGCCCGATAAAGGGGAGGTCCTGTTCCAAGGCGAACCGGTTGTCATTCCTGCCCCGGAACGCAGCGTGCTTTTTCAGTCTGCGGTGCTTTTTCCATGGTTTACAGTGAAGGAGAATATTGTTTATGGTCTTAGAAATCGCAGGGAAAATCAGGGAATAATAGAGAAAAAATACTGTCAATATGTCCAATTGGTTGGATTGAAAGGTTTTGATAACTATTATCCGAATCAGCTGTCAGGGGGGATGCAACAGCGGGCGGCTCTTGCCCGGGCATTAATTATGGAGCCTCGGATGCTGTTAATGGATGAACCCTTTGCGGCTCTGGATGCCCAGACCCGGATGTTGATGCAACAGCTTCTGCTTGGTATTTCCGAACAAATCAAACCGACCATTCTTTTCATTACTCACGATATAGAGGAAGCATTGATTCTGTCTGATCGAATTCTGGTGATGAGTAAATTGCCGGGGAAAATCATTTATGAGGTGACAGTACCGTTTAGCCGTCCCCGAGATCTTTCAATGATCGGGAGTTATGGGTTTGCAAAAATGAAAGATGAGATCCGCCAGTATTTATTTGATCAGTTACTGTAAGGGTTGATGACGCATTCTGAATTTATCAATTACTTACTAAGTGCGTAATAAAAAGGAGAAACCGCTATAGCGGTTTCTCCTTTTTTGCACCTGGGGTGCAAGTATTCTTTGTTATAATCGTTTGTCAGTATTGCGAGATATTTTAGTTACATCGCATCCTTAAAGATTTGAATCACATCTTCCAGTTTTGCGGTTCTGGGATTGGTTCCGCTGCAGGCATCCTTCATGGCATTTTCAGCCATCAGTTTAAAATCTTTTTCTTTGACCCCAAGCTCAGTCAAGCCAGCGGGGATTCCGACATCTTCGGAAAGCTGAATAATGGCCTGGACACCTTTTTCAGCAGCATCTCTGACGGAAAGACCATGAATGTTTTCACCCAGTGCCACTGCAATATCTCCCAGTCGTTTGGGATTGCTGTTGAGATTGTATTTAAGAACGTGGGGCAGCAGGATGGCGTTGCATACACCGTGGGGCAGATCATAAAAGCCGCCCAGCTGATGGGCCATGCCGTGGACGTAGCCCAGGCTGGCATTATTAAATGCCATACCGCCTAAAAACTGGGCATAGGCCATATTGTTTCGGGCTTCAAAGTTTTGGCCGTTGGCAACGGCCTGACGGAGGTTTTCACCGATGAGCTTCATGGACATTAAAGCGGCGGAGTCGGTTATGGGGGTGGCAATGGTTGACATATACGCTTCAACCGAATGCGTTAACGCATCCATTCCGGTTGCTGCGGTTAAACTTGCCGGCATGCCCATCATCAGAACGGGATCGTTAATTGAGACGGTTGGAGTCGCTCTCCAGTCAACAATGGCCATTTTAACGTGCGTTTCCGAGTTGGTGATAATACAGAAGCGGGTCATTTCACTGGCGGTACCGGCGGTGGTGTTAATGGCAATCAGTGGGGTCATTGGTTTGGTGCTTTTATTAACCCCTTCGAAATCACGGATGTTACCGCCGTTGCCGGCAACCAGGCCGATGCCTTTGGCGCAGTCATGTGAGGATCCGCCGCCTAAGGATACAATTAAATCACATTTTTCTTTGGTGAATATTTTAAAACCGTCAGCAACATTGATATCTGTTGGATTTGGCTGGGCCCCTGAAAAAATAACGACTTTCAGTCCGGAAGCTTCAATGATATCCTTGACCTGATCTGCTACACCCATTTTTGCCATGCCGGCATCGGTTACAATTAATGCTTTTTTCGCACCAAGACCTTTTGCCTGTTCGCCAACTTCTTTTACTGCACCGGGTCCCATTAAATTCACTACGGGCATAAAATACCCAAAAACTTGATCTGCAATAGCCATTTGATAATTCTCCCTTGAGGTTTTGATTTTTTCTAATTTTATCTTCTATGCAAAACACTATTAGCTTAGCACGCATTCATTTATTAAGTTAGTGTTATGTCTGCCAGGCCGCTTTTTAGTTCTCTTATACTTATTATAGTCAGGGGAGAGATTCGTTCAGTAACCAGATCACTTTCAAACGCTGCTGATAAAATTTGCATGGGGCATTATGACAAAATTATATTAGAAAAACCTTGTCATGGTATTACTGCCATGACAAGGTTCGTTTAGGTCTGAGCTCAGCTCAGCGATTTTATTTCCGCTTCGGTTAACGTTTCCACAACCTATTTTTCATCGATTTGATGCTTGTACCCCGTTTAAAGAGCGAGGAAATCTCTGATTAAAAAGG
Organism: Acetobacterium bakii; assembly: GCF_001263355.1. Classification (GTDB taxonomy): domain Bacteria; phylum Bacillota; class Clostridia; order Eubacteriales; family Eubacteriaceae; genus Acetobacterium; species Acetobacterium bakii. The sequence goes on along the minus strand of NZ_LGYO01000077.1, from coordinate 15,085 downwards.
CGGTGTATAAATCAAATTTTTCGTCCATGGAAGTGATGTTGATTTTTAACAGCTGGCGTATTTTTTTCATCCGGTAATTAATGGTATTGCGGTGGGTGAATGAGGCGTCGGCAACGGCCTGAATGCTGCCATCATTATCAAGATAAAGACGTAATATTTCAGTAAGATTCGTATGGCTGGTTAGATCATAGTTTTCTAAAACCCCTAATCGTTCGTGATAGATAGCTTCTAAAAGCGTTTTATCACGAACGGAAAAAAATACTTTAAACATGCCGAGATCATTGAAACAGAGCTGATCAAGCTGCTGCTGCTGAGCTGCTTTTAAGGCGAAAAGTGCTCGCTCATAACTCATATTAAGTGTAAAAAGGGAGTTCGCAATATCTCCAATACCGAAAGAAGCCCTGTGCCCTGAATTTAAAAAACAGTATTTGTTAATACTTATTAACGCATCAGTAATTGTTTTTTCTGAAGCATCTTGGACAATCAGTATTATGTGATCTTCTGTTTTAAATAGATTATATTTTTTTGCGGCTTTACTCAAATAGGTCGAGACTATTGACGGATTTCCAAGATTTTTAGCCACGATTATCCGATAGGAAGACGTTGTTTCATATCCCAGGCTATTTAATGTATCAATGCTTGTTTCAAGGTTATCGGGGTGGAAGAGTAATTGCTGAAATGCCCTTGTGGTTCGGTCTTCCTGATTGCTTTGCATAAAGATTCTGTGATTGTAATCCTGCATAATATCGGATAAGTGAATTTTCCATGGCATAATGAATAAAGGAAAATGATTCTGGTCGCATAGGTTGATGACTTCCATTGAAATGGAATCCGAGAATATATAATGGCCGGTATTAATGATCAGGCCACAGGTCTTTTGTTTAATCAGGTTGGTTACAAAATCAAATAACCAATTGTCAGACTTTGAACTCATACCGGTGGTAATAATTAATTCACCGCCTCTAAAAAAATTTGTTGTTTCAATGTCTTCTGTGAATTGTACCCAATTGATAGGAGTGTTAATCCCATCTGAACCGGCTACGAGTTTAAGCTTATATAAAGATTTTGTTATAATGAATAAATCAGATAAAATAATGGACATAGCAACGCTGCCTCGATTCAAAGTTATTTAAAAATGATTAAGAATTTAATACAATATGGAATTATTATAAACAGTATACTAAATTTCGCGTTGTGAGTCCAGCACAAAGGATATGAATATTATTAGGCTGGACAGCTATTGTCATCAAAACACGATATGATATAATCAATAAATAAGCAAGGTGTGACAAAGAAGTCGAGCAAATCGATTTTTTGTCGCGCTTTTTTTATTTGTATTTCGTTATTCGATTTTGGGAGTATACGCAGAGATAAAACTAGAAGTAATAAGAGGAGGCAATATGTTAAAAGATAAGTTACCTAGAATTATAACAGAGCAGATACCTGGTCCGAAGGCCAAGGCAATCATTGAAAGAAGAGAAGATGCCATTCCAACAGCCATCAAATGTATTTATCCAGTTGTTATCGAAAAAGGCGAAGGGGCCATGGTTGAAGATGTCGATGGGAATTACTTTGTTGATTGGGTTGGTGGGGTCGGTGTTTTGAATATCGGTTATTCCCACCCTGAAATAGTCGCAGTAGTAAAACAACAATCTGAAAAATATTTTCATGGCATGTTCAATATTGTAACACATGAAGGATATGTGGAATTAGCAGAAAAAATGAATGGAATTGTACCAGTAAGAGGCGATGTAAAAGAAACTTTTTTTGCCAATAGTGGTGCGGAAGCTGATGAAAATGCTGTAAAGATAGCGAAGGCTTTTACAAAAAGACCAAATATTATTGTGTTTTCGGGAGCTTTTCATGGAAGAACAATGCTGACCATGTCAATGACAGCAAAAAAAGCTTATGCTTATGGAATGGGGCCTTTTCCTGATGGAATATATCGTGCACAATTCCCATATCTTTATAGAAAACCACTAGGTATGAAGAATGAAGAAGCTATTAATTATTATGTGGAAAGTATTTATAAAGTATTTGAAGAATGTTCACCTGCTGAGCATGTGGCGGCGATTGTGGTAGAACCACTTCAAGGAGAAGGGGGCTTTATACCTGCACCTATGGAGTGGGTAAAAGCGGTCAGGAAAATTTGTGATGATAATGGTATACTATTAATAGCAGACGAAGTGCAATCCGGGTTTTGCCGTACCGGTAAGATGTTTTCTTCTGACTATTGGAAAGAAGCTGATGCGGCTCCGGATATTATCACCACTGCGAAATCAATAGCAGCTGGGTTACCCCTAAGTGCGATTACAGCCAGAAAAGAAATTATGGAATCCGTTAAAGATGGTACAATCGGCGGTACTTTCTGCGGAAATGCGTTGTCATGTGCAGCCGCTTTAAAAGTGATTGAAATCATGCAAAGAGATCACATGGATGAACGCGCCTGTGAAATGGGCAGGAAAGTATTGGATCGTTTTAATCAATGGAAAGAAGATTATGAAGTGGTTGGCGATGTGCGAGGACTTGGTGCGATGATCGGTATTGAATTTGTCAAGAATAAGAAGACAAAAGAACCAAATCCGAAATTAGTGTTTGATCTGGTAAAAGAAACGGTTCAAAACGGTCTTATTATTGAGAATGCAGGAGTCTATGGAAATGTCATCAGATTTCTGGCGCCACTGGTGATTACTGATCAACAGCTAGAAGCGGGTTTGGATATTTTTGAAAATGCCATTAGGAAATGCATGTAATATTCAGTCGACAAATATGAAAAACATGCGGATAGGAGTATATTATGAAGCAATTTCGAATTGTTCCAACAATTCAACAATTTGATAACTGTAAAGAACTTTGCCAAAATTTTCAAATAGGAAAAGGTGACCTGGTTTTTGTCAGCGAAGGAACCTATGAGAGATATTTCAAGCATCATATCGATCGTGAGGCCTATTTTGTCAACTATAGAAAATATGGCAAAGGGGAACCAACCGATATTATGGTTGAAAGTATATATGCGGATATTAAAGATTATAAATTCAATCGTGTCTTTGGCATCGGAGGAGGAACTATTTTAGATGTTGCTAAACTCTTTGCTCTGAAAACAACAGTGCCGGTGGTGGATTTGTTCAATAAAAAACTGGAAATTGTAAAAGATAAAGAGCTTATCCTTATTCCTACGACTTGCGGTACAGGAAGTGAAGTAACAAATATTTCCATCCTTGAACTGACATCAATCCGTTCAAAATTCGGACTTGCCGTTGATGAGTTATATGCGGATTATGCAGCGTTGGTTCCGGAATTGTTAGAGCATCTGCCCATGGAATTTTTTGCTGCCAGTTCAATTGATGCCTTGATCCATGGCATAGAATCCTATACATCGCCTAAGGCCAATGACTTTACAAAACTATTTTCAAAAAAAGCAATGGAGATGATTTTAAGGGGTTATAAAATAATTGCTGAGAACGGCAAAGAGGCAAGAAAACCTTTATTAAAGGATTTTATGATGGCATCAGCCTTTGCTGGCGTTGCTTTTGGTAATGCTGGCTGCGCAGCAGTCCATGCAATGAGTTATCCTCTTGGAGCAAACTATCATGTTCCGCATGGCGAAGCAAATTATGTGATGTTCACGGAAGTATATAAAGCCTATCAGTCAATGAAGCCTGATGGCACAATCCGAGAATTAAATATATTTCTAGCCGACATTTTAGAATGTGAACCCAATGAAATATACAATGAAATAGAAAACCTCTTAAACCATATTATAATGAAAAAAGCATTGCATGAATATGGCGTCAAAGAAGAAGAACTTGAAAATTTCACAGATGAAGTAATGACGAAACAGACCCGGTTAATGGCAAATAATTACGTGCCATTTTCAAGAGAACAAATATTGGCCATTTATAAGAGCCTTTATTAAAGTAAACTGTAGTTGATTACCACATAAAAAACGATTAAGTACTGGGCAACAAAATTTAATATTGGAATGATATTGAAACATGACAAAGAAGTCAAACACCTTACTTTGTTGTGTTTTTTTTATGAATCAGGTTCATAACAGCACTATTCATAAAAGACAAAAAAGATCAGGAGGATTTCATATGATTAAGAAAATTTTAATTGCCAACCGAGGCGAAATAGTTAACCGGATTATCAGAACATGTGAAAAAATGGGAATTGAAACAGTTGTTGTCTATTCAGAAGCAGATAAAACAGCTAATTATGTTGAAAAGGCTATGGAAAGTTATAATATAGGAGCGGCAGCTCCGGTGAAAAGTTATTTAAATATTGATGCGATGATCGAAGTCCTTAAAAAATCTGGTGCTGATGCAGTGCATCCGGGATATGGATTTTTATCAGAATCAGCTGCTTTTGCAGAAGCGGTTAATAAAGCAGGCGCAAAATGGATTGGCCCTGATTCGTCCATTCTTGAAAACATAGAATCAAAATGTTATTGCCGGATCATTGCCGATAAGCTCGGAATTCCTGTTACGCCAGGAACCATTAAACCCATCAGTGGGATCAATGAAATTTATGAAACCGCAGTAAAAGTAGGCCTGCCCATTCTTCTGAAATTGGATAAAGGCGGCGGCGGGAAAGGCATTGAAAAAATAGCCTATTTAGAATCTGAAAAAGTGACTCAGGCAATCTTTGACAGTATGCAACGAATTGGAAAAATGGCATTTGCCAGTGACGATATTTATATTGAAAAAGAAGTGCTGTTGCCAAGACATATTGAAGTTCAGTTTATGGCGGATGATTATGGAAACGCGGTATGCTTTGGAGAAAGAGAATGTTCGATTCAAAGAAGATATCAGAAAATTATTGAAGAATCCCCATCTGTTGCTGTTTCAAACGATGATCGATTAAAATTATATTCTTATACCAAGAAGCTGGTAAAAGAAATGCATTATTCAGGTGCCGGCACCATTGAATATTTAAAAACTGCTACAGGTGACTACTATTTCATGGAGATTAATGCAAGATTACAGGTAGAACATCCGGTTTCAGAATTTGTTTCAGGAATTGATCTCATTGAAGAGCAGATTCGTGTTGCCAGTGGTGAAAAATTAGCCTATGAACAGGAGGATATTAAATTAAAAGGTCATGCCATTGAATGTCGTATCTATGCGGAAGATCCTAAAACATTTATGCCATCCCCAGGTATTATTGCATCATTACAATTTCCGGATACAACGAAAGGAAATGTCAGAGTGGAGCAAGCGATTCATGAAGGTTATAAAATATCGCCTTTCTATGATCCAATGCTTTGTAAACTTGTGGTATGGGGAGAAGATAGAAATAAAAGCATTGCAAATATGATTAAAGCCTTGAAAGAGTTTAAAATTGACGGGGTGTCCACTAATATATCAACCGACATTGCGATTATGCGAAATAAAAATTTTGCAGCAGGTGACTTCAATACATTGTTCCTTACAAAAGAGAAAGTGAATATTGGGCTTGAAAGTTATGTGATTACCATTTCCAGGCAGTTCGGCAGTTTGGGAAGACCGATTGCAAAGAAAATAGCTGAAATGCTTGATATCGACTATTACGACAGGAATATTGTTGAGAAAATGGCCGAAAAGATGCAACTTCCGATTTCAATCATAGAGGATGAAGAATTGGATAACAATGAATTCGGCGAAATGAAATTCCCGCTGGGCACCAGATCGGAAGACGAACAGGAAGAAATATTCGAGGTTCAGAAAAAGATAATCTGTGATCTTGCTGACAAAGGATCCTCTATTTTTGTAGGCCGGTGTGCGGACTATATCTTAAGAAATCACGAGAATCATTTCAGTATCTTTATCTATGCGCCCTATGAGACCCGAAAAGAGAATTGTATTAATATTCTTCATATGAACCCCCAGGAAGCAGACGAGATGATTCTTGCTGTTGATGAGGCACGAGAATCCTATAGTTTGAATTATGCCAAAGCCTATAGCCAGAATGTGAATAATAAAGATATATTAATTGACAGCAGCTTATTTGGTGGCGTTGATGAGACCGCAGAAGTCTTAACTGCTATGATCAGAAAGAAGTTTAATCTGGCATAAAAGATTTTGTGCTGAGTGAACATAATGTGGTGAAACGTTTATGCTAGCTGTATATTGCGACATAAAAATTGCTGTGATATACTTAATACAATAGTTAAGAGATGCACGACAAAGATGTCTGAAAAGAGATTTTTGTCGTGCATTTTTTTATTCCGGATTGTGGCCTACAGCCGGTAAGCTTGTGATTGGCTACAGCCCGGGAATCATTGAGAATCTGTTCAAGTGCGTTTCTCGTGAAATAGTAATAAACTAATGCAAAGGAGCATGTCGATTGTGATGTCATGCTCTTTTTATTTTGTGTTTTTCTGTTAGATAAGTTGATAATTTAACAGTGGAAATAAATAAAGCAATTAAAAGGAGGAAAAAGGATGAGTAAATATGATGTAATTTTGGATACGCTTCCTGCAAAAGGAGACCGAACAGAAATTTTGTTTCGTCAAGCCGGTGATGGTTTTATTCAGGTGGAATATGGCTACGAACAGAGAGTGGAATTGCTGGATTCTTTTAGGATTTTGGCAGCAGATGCCAAAATAAAACAGATGAATATTAAGGGTTTAATTGAAACCTTACCTAGCCTAAGAGCTAATATGATCCATTTTGATCCTACTGTTATTGCGCCTCGGGATTTGATTGACAAAATTAAAGAAGTGGAAGAATCACTAAAAGGTGTTGATGATATGGTCATTGACTCAAGGATTATTACATTACCCATTGCATTTGAAGACAGTGAAACGAAAAAAGCAGTTTCATTGTATTCAAAACAGGTCCGTCCCAACGCACCCAATTGTGATAATGGTTACAATTTAGAATACATGGCTCAATGCAACGGTTGCACAGTTGAGGATATTAAGCACATGCTCTTGGACACCTATTGGTATAATAGCGGATGTGGGTTCTGGCCGGGTGGCGGATTCTTCTGGCCGATGGATCCAAGATGTAAAATGATCGTACCAAAATATAATCCGCCTCGGATTTGGACACCTGAAGGCGCTGTAGGTATTGGCGGGGCATGCCTCTTTACTTATACCACCGCGACAGGTGGCGGCTATCAGTTGTTTGGCCGAACCATTCCTACATTCCAGTTATCAATGAAACATCCACAGTTTAAAGAAGGTCCTTTTTTATATCGTCCGTCCGGAGATCGGATTAAATTTGTTGAAGTATCAGAGGAAGAAATTCTGGATATTTACGATCACGTTCATGAGAAAACAGATTATGTATATGATATCCAGGAAAGCCAGCTGGTTGTAAAAGATTATATTGAATTCCTGGCACAACCGGAAGTTGTTAAAGGTGCGGAAGAATTTGCAGCGCGTCAGGAACAGGGTTCCAAGACGACGCCAAAGCTTTGATGCTGATTTGTGAAAAGGAGTAATATAATATGATAAAAGTAATAAATGGTGGAATAGAAATTCTTGTTGAGGATTGGCCGGGAAGACTTGGATATATGGGTCTGGGAATGGCCGCAGCCGGAGCTATGGATAATCTGGCATTACAGCTTGGCAATATGATTGTCGGTAATGAGGCTGGGGAAGCCGGATTGGAAATTGCCGGTGGGTATTGTCAGTTTGAAATTGTTGAAGATGGCATCATTGCAATAACCGGTTCGGATATGAGTCCAACGATTAATGATGAGGAAGTTTCAATGTGGATAGCAATGGCGGTTCAAACTGGTGATATTCTGAAATTTTCACACTTTGGAGAAACCGGTTTTCGTTCTTATATCTGTATTTCCGGCGGCATTGATGTCCCGGAATATTTAGGAAGCAAATCTACATGCCTGTTTGGCTCTTATGGTGGTTTTGAAGGAAGAAAACTGGCTAAGGATGATATTATCTCTGCAGCAAAGAAAGCGTGCTCAGGGATCGCAGGTAAAAAGTTAAATCCTAAATATATTCCGGAATATACTAATCTATGGGAATTAAGAGCAATTCCAGGTCCGAATTCCGTACCGGATTATGTGACAGAAAAAGGAATGGATTATCTTTTCAGTACACCCATGAAGATATCTCATAATGCAAATAGAGCGGCCTATCGTTTAGGTGAAGTTCCCGATTTTTTTTGGGCCCGTGAAGATGGCGGAAAGGGTGGCAGTCACCCATCCAATATTGTTGATCACGGATATAATATGCGAGGTGCAATCAATGTTACCGGTAATACACCTTCGATATTGATTGCAGATGGTCCGACCCTCGGCGGTTTTGTCTGTGTTGCCAATGTTATCAATGCAGACCTTTGGAAGATTGGCCAGGGAATTCCCGCCAGGGACAAAGTAGTGTTCAAATTAGTGACGGTTGAAGAAGCCATCGAAGCCCGCAAAGAGCGTAGTGCAATGTTTGAAGCAAATGATTTATTAATTTAGAAAATGGAGGATATGAATATGGAATATATACTAAAAGCGCATATGCCAGGTTTAGTTGCCAGGGTTGTCGTAGCAGTTGGCGATAAAGTAGAAGAAGGACAGGAACTAGCGGTTATTAACTGTATGAAAACTGAAATGATTTGTCAAACAGCTAAAGCCGGCACGGTCAAAGAAATTTTAGTTGCTGAATGGGATGAGATGGATATTGATTCACCAATGATTATTCTTGAGGTTTAGGCCGAAACAAATCAAATTAGAATTGAGGGCAGTATGAAAATAGATATTAATGTTGATATGGGCGAAAGTTTTGGACGCTATATTTTGGGAGATGATGAATCGCTGATGCCCTATGTGACCTCTGCCAATATAGCAACAGGTTTTCATGCCGGAGATCCACTTGTTTTGGAGAGAACCATAAAATGGGCAAAGGAGTACGGCGTTGCGGTGGGAGCACATCTTGGATTGCCGGATAGACAGGGGTTTGGCCGACGACAAATGGATATATCAACCGAAGAACTGAGAACAGATACCTTGTATCAACTAGGGGCAATGGATGCTTTCTTAAAGGTACACGGGCTTAAAATGCAACATGTAAAACCCCACGGCATTCTTTATCGGATGGTTGGAGAACAGGAAAAGTATATCGATACTTTTCTTGATACCATTGAAGAATATAATAAAGATCTTTATATTATGCTTCACACCGGATGTGAAACGTTAAAAAGAGCCCAAGCCAGAGGACTCAAAACTGCACCTGAAGTATTAATAGATCTTGGCTATGATCAAAATGGCAATTGGATGCTTGAACGGGTAAAGAAAGCACGTTCGCCGCAAGACGTGGCTGACAGAGCAGTTGTGGTTGTCAAAGAAAAGAAAATTGATACAATCGATGGAAAGATGATTCATGTCGATGGTTGTACAGTTTGTATTCATGGCGATTCTCCCAATGCGGTAAGTGTTGCTAAAGCGGTTAGAAATTCACTTGAATCAAATGGAATTTCGGTTACAAATTTAGATGGATATTTTAGCAAATAAATAAATTTTACTTTATGTAATGGAAGGGGTATTAGATTATGAAAAAAATTGGATTATTAGATATTTCAGTGGCAGTTCTGGCTGCGTTGTCTTGCTTATTAATGGTTATCAATATACCGGTATGGGCATTGTTTATTGGTTGGGCGTGGTATTTTGCACTGGGGGCGACACCGGATTTAATAAAAAAAGGAATTTTACCAATGTTGGTCGGTTCGGTATTGGCAATTGGGGCATTTGTTTTAATTAATATGTTTGCTTTATTTATGCCTGCGCTGGCGGCTACAATGCTTTCAGTATTGATTACGGTATTTTTACTGATGCTTACGTTAAAGATTCCTGCATTGAATATATCCTTAATATCATTTAATGCATATTCTTGTATGTTCGTAGGCTATGGCGCCGGTGCTTATTTGGCAATTAGCGGGATGCCACCATTATTAAATGCAGCAATATGGATTACAGGTGCTAATTTCCTGGGACTTATTTTTGGCTGGCTAAGTATAAAGTGCAGTTCAATTGGTCAAAAAGTAAAAATACCAGAAAAGGAATTGATGTAGGGTTTTAGCATTTTATGTCAAAGCAAATCAATTGGATGATTATAATGAAAAATTTATACAGAAGATAATCAATACAAAGTGGTTAGGTAAAAAAGTTATATATGAAGATGTTATTGATTCGACAAACGAAGCTGTTAAAAAAGCTCTTAATTCAGCACAAGAAGGACTGTTGGTCGTTGCTGATTCCCAGACAGAAGGAAAGGGAAGCAGAGGAAGATCCTGGATATCTCCACCTGGAACGGGAGTATGGATGAGTTGCCTTTTGAAACCTGAAATTGATGCTTATAAAGTATGCGAATTAACCTTGCTAATTTCTTTCTGTATCGTCAAAGTATTGCATCAGGTTTTTGCAATTGATGCAAGGCTTAAGTGGCCTAACGATGTTATATTAAAAGGCAAAAAAATCGCCGGGATTTTAACAGAAATATGTTGTGATAGCGAAAATAACCAATGTCTGATTACCGGTATAGGCATTAATGTGAACCAGGAGAATTTCCCGGATGAGTTAAACCAAAGTGCCTCTTCAATTTTAATCGAAAGTGGAAGAAGAATTTCAAGGGCCAAACTTATTGCAGGCATTCTAAAATGTGTGGAAAGAGAATATGAGCAATATCTAATCAGCAATTCACTGATATTTATGGTTGATGAATACAATGAGTTGCTGATACATCAGAATAAAGAAGTACGGTTAATTATCGGGAACAAAGAAACCATTGTCATATCTAAAGGTATCAACGAATATGGAAAACTGGAAGTGGAATATGAAAATGGACAAAATGATTTTATCGCTATGGGAGAGTTATCAATTCGTGGATTATCTGCTTATATCTAAGGAGAGTGATGGTTGAAGATTCTTATCACTTTCAAACGCTGTTGATAAATTGCATAGGCAACAAAAAAAATATACATTATAAGGACCTTGCCGCAGTATCATACTGCTATGACAAGGTCTTTTTTAGGTTTGAACATAGTTAAGCGGTTTTATTTCAGCTTCGGTTAACATAGATACTTATTAAAGGTGTTTTAGCTGTTACGAAAAAAAATACTTTAACCATACCGAGTGACGTGAAGGTCAGGGGGATACGAAATAAATGAATTTTCTCAGAGCCGTTGATTTTAAGCCTGTCTTACGTTAAACTAAGCTTTGAAAGACGAGGCGAATGGGATGGATTACTTAAATAAGAATATTTCAATTAATTTAAAATCAATACGCAGGGAAAAAGGCATGAGCATGGACGAGGTTTCTGAACAGACCGGTGTCAGTAAAAGCATGCTGGGTCAGATTGAACGGGGGGAAGCCAATCCTACCATTGGAACCCTGGGAAAAATTGTGAGTGGGCTGAGAGTGGATTTACAGGATCTGACCCGGGCGCCGGGCATTGGCGTTTATGAGGTGAATCGGGAAAAACTCATTCCCACCAAGGAAGTTCCCGGACGCTATGCGGTTTACACCTATTTCCCCTATGAAAAGAACCGGTTGTTTGAAATCTATGAAATCGAAATTGAACCCGGGGCCTGTTATGTCAGCGGGGCCCACGGCCAGGGCACCAATGAATACATTGTGGTCCATGACGGCGAGCTGACCCTGGAAATCGAAAAGTCGTTTTACCATGTCAAGAGAGAAGATGCCATCTGCTTCGAAACAGCCGTGGCGCATACCTATTGGAACAAGGGACAAAACAAACTGAAATTTATTACGGTGTTTATGTTTAAAATGTAACCTGAGGGGCGTCAAGGGGACCTTTGAACGCTACGTAAATATGCAGTATATTGCACAAATAATTATAGTTTATTGGGAAAAACCTTATTAAAACCCTTTAAATAATAAAATAAAGAAAATATCAATGTACATATTGACAATATAATGCACACGTGGTATATTATCATTATAAATTGACACGAACGAAGGCGTTCGCACATGAGTAATCATGTTGCGGCGCTTTTTTTTATTGGTTGTATATTTTACGAACGATGGCGTTTGTAGGAAATGTACCATAGGAAAGAGAAAGGTATTTGGAATGAAATTAAAAGACACCGGATTAACAAAAGAAGAATTAAAACAAAAAGTCAATCAGTATATGATTGAAACCTATGAACGATTTGATTTTATCGCTGAGACGGCAAAAGACATGTATATCTATGATGAAAATGGTGAAGCATATCTTGATTTTTATGCCGGGATCGCAGTGAACAGCGCCGGAAACTGCAATGAGAAAGTTGTGGCCGCAGTAACGGATCAGGTATCGGATTTGATTCACACCTTTAATTATCCGTATACCATTCCCCAGGTACTGCTGGCAGAAAAAATATGCACGAACATCGGCATGGATAAAATCTTTTTCCAGAATTCAGGCACTGAAGCCAATGAAGCCATGATTAAAATGGCGAGAAAATACGGCGTCGAAAAATACGGGCCACAACGCTACAACATCGTCACCGCCCGAATGTCCTTTCACGGCCGAACTTTCGGTGCCATGAGTGCCACCGGACAGCCGGACAATGCCTGTCAGGTTGGGTTTGGAGGTATGACCCCGGGTTTTTCCTATGCTGAATTTAATAACCTTCAATCATTTAAAGACGCGGTTGATGACAATACCATTGCCATCCTGATTGAACCAGTTCAGGGCGAAGGCGGCGTTCATCCGGCCACAATGGCGTTCATGCAAGGAATAAGAGCATTGTGTGATGAAAAAGGAATGTTATTGCTTCTCGATGAGGTTCAGACCGGATGGTGTCGAACCGGCGCGATTATGTCTTATATGAATTACGGCATCAAACCGGATATTGTCTCCATGGCTAAAGCCATGGGCGGGGGAATGCCGATCGGTGCCATTTGTGCCACCGATGAAGTGGCCCAAGCTTTTTCAATGGGGTCTCATGGAACGACTTACGGCGGCCATCCTGTTTGTACGGCCGCATCCTTGGCCCAGATCACCGAGCTTCTGGATCGTGACCTGGCCGGCAATGCCAAAACGATGGGAGCCTATTTCATGGATAAATTAAAGGGCCTTCCACATGTCCGGGAAGTCCGAGGACAAGGCCTCTTAATCGGGGTTGAATTTGAAGACGGGATTTCGGGCGTTGAGATAAAGCACAATGTCCTGGAGAAAAAATTATTGATCACGGCCATCGGCAAAAATATTATCCGCATGATTCCGCCGTTGATTGTGACCAAAGCAGATTGTGACAAGGCCTATGGGATTATTGAATCAACCGTAAAGGAAATGGTTTTAGTAAATTAAGCACTGGTGAACTAAATAGATAGCGTTTATAAACAATGGGGTTTTTCTAAGCTAGACTGTTACCGACCTGAATAATCAGGTCACGCGTTTTCGCGGTAATGGTTAAAGCTTGTGAGAAACCTCGTTTTTTTTTTGAAATAAAGAATGAAAAATTAATCAAGAAGCGAAAGGAGAAGTATGATTGATCTAGCGGTCATCATACAAAAAAGAAAAATGGGTGTAAATAGTACAAAGTCAAAATTTGATAAGGTGTTAAGCACAAAAGATATTTTTGTGCTCGCATTTGGAGCCATGATTGGCTGGGGCTGGGTTGTCAATACAGGAATCTGGATTGAAACAGCCGGGGCCCTGGGGGCGGCCATCGCTTTCTTAATCGGCGGTGTGATGGTTTTATTCGTGGGGTTGACCTATGCGGAATTAACCGCAGCGATGCCGCAATGCGGCGGGGAACATGTCTTCAGTTACAAAGCCATGGGACCCACCGGATCCTTTATCTGTACCTGGGCAATCGTTTTGGGATATGTCAGTGTTGTGGCCTTTGAAGCCTGCGCCTTTCCTACAGTTATTCAATATCTGAGCCCTAATTTTCTCCAGGGTTACATGTATACTGTGGCAGGTTTTGATATTTATGCTTCCTGGGTTGCGGTTGGGGTAGTCACAGCCATTATTATTACCGGTATTAATATTCTCGGTGCCAAAACGGCGGCTAAACTCCAAACGATTTTTACTCTCTTGATTGCAGGTGCAGGAATCCTTTTAATCGCCGGATCAGTGATTAATGGGGATCCGGCAAATATTATGGAAAATATGTTTGTTGGCAGCGGTAAAACCAGCACAACGGCCCTGGGCGGTGTTTTGACCGTAGCCGTTATGACGCCGTTCTTATTCGTTGGATTTGATGTAATTCCCCAGGCAGCTGAAGAAATAAATGCCGGCTTCAAAAAAATCGGCAGTATCATGATTTTATCCATCGTGATGGCAGTGGCCTTTTATTCACTGGTCATTCTGGCCGTAGCCTATGTGATGCCTGCAAGCGCAATGGCCGGTTCAACCCTGGTAACCGCTGATGCCATGGGCTTAGCCTTTAACAGTCCAATCATGACAAAAGTATTAATCGTTGGCGGAATGGCCGGGATTATCACAAGCTGGAATTCGTTTCTGATTGGCGGCAGCCGGGCTATGTTTTCCATGGCCGAATCAAATATGATTCCAAAAGTTTTCGCCAAACTTCACCCTAAGTTTAAAACACCGGTTACTGCCATCGCTTTAATTGGCGTATTATCTGTCATCGCTCCTTTCTTCGGAAGAAAAATGCTGGTCTGGATTGTGGATGCCGGAAGCTTTGGAGTTTGTCTAGCCTACGCCATGGTTTCATTATCCTTCCTGATTCTGAGAAAAAAAGATCCGGGCATGAAACGGCCATACAAGGTTAAAAATGGCACCTTTGTAGGAATCGTTGCGGTGGCCCTGTCGGGCGTGATGACATTGTTATATGTTATTCCTTTGCCTTTCGCCTCAACCGCGCTGGTTACCGAGGAATGGATCATGGCCGGAGGATGGGCAGTGCTGGGACTCATCTTCTATGGTTACTGTAAGTTTAAGTATGGTGCTGCTTTCGGCGCCCATATCGATGTGGAGTATATCGATGTTGAAGAAAAAGAGAGTGTACACATACCTGTTCGAGTTAAAAGTGTAGTTGAATAGCAAGAGCCGTTTACGAAAAACTGCCGTGAGCTTCGCTGCCAGTTTCGCACGAAACAATTTTTCCACTCTACGGCGGACACTCTTCGAGATGTTCGCCTCGACGTTACAAAATTGTTTTCGTGAAGGCAA
>NZ_LGYO01000076.1 GCF_001263355.1 Acetobacterium bakii | reverse complement strand
GACCAACGGCGCCATGAGCGGAACCGAGGGCGAAGCGAAACGCCTGGAAGGCATCCGTATCAGCCTGACCGGAGCCGACGCCGAGCTGTGTGATATTTATTATCAGGTGCACGCCGAAAACATCGGCTGGATGGGCTGGGCCAAAAATGGCGCCAGTGCCGGAACCGAAGGCTTCAGCTATCGCCTGGAAGGGATCCGCATTGTGGTGGTTCCCAAAGGGGCCGCCGCCCCGGGAGCAACCGAGAGCGCTTTCGTGAGTAACAACTAAAAAAAGAAGAGTAAAAGAAAAAATGAACAGCACCCTGGGAATGAAGGTATCCCTTCACCCCCAGGGAATAAACAGAAGCCCGGCAGCGGGACAGGACTTAATCATCCTGTGCCGTTGCTTTTTTGCGATTAAAACGTTCGGCCGGGCCGCTTATGATCACCTAGACTGCGGGGGCGGTGTGCAAAAAGGCGCCCGGATGGATGCTTAGTGCCGGGAGAATGGGTTTATGCGGAAAATCAGAAATAACGACAAGAATTAAAAAAAAAACAGTTGCAATGTCAGAAACGCAATGTTAAGATTACTTTGTAACTTAAATGAGATTAAGATGCAGCAAATTGAATATAAATAAGATGATAAAGAGTTGCCGAAATTATAGTAGGCTTGGTAAAAGCAGCGATGCCTTTTACCTCAGAGGAATGTGGGTGAAAATCCCTAGCAGATGCGCTGCCGTGATTGCCGCAAGGCTTCAGTCGGGAACTCATTCTTTATCGACAGATATGATCCAACGCAGAGTGGATCAGATCAAGCAAAGTTCTACAGCATATTCTGGAACTTCTGTCACAAGTCATTTTTTGACTTGGATGGGAGTTCTTTTTTTGCTTAAAAATAAAGTTGAATTAGAAGAAGGAGAAGAAGATGACAACAGGTTAAGAGAAAAGGAACACGTTTATTGGTTAGTGAAAAAGATGGATATGAAGTCTTGAATTTCTAAAAGAGGGGGGTGAGAACAGAGAATAAATTTAAGTGATATAAACGAAAAAAAAGGACAATACAAACGCTAATTTGTATTGTCCCTGGGTCATAAATTAATGCAATGGATTATGACCCTTCTATTATGTCATGCCGACCTTATTAAAAAATTAAATGGTTTGGAATAAGAAAAAATAAAAAAATAGGAGTGAAGATTAATGAAAAAATTTTTACAGAGTTTTATATTGATATTAGTAATGATATTGGAACTGTTGCCTCCGATAAGCCTTGTCAGTGCAGCAGCGCCCTCATCAGAATGGAATCCCAGTGGGGGAAGTTATGTTATCAGTACGATAGCGGATTTGAATGCGTTTAGATCTGTTATCGCGGGAGGAGATAATTTAGGAGGAAAGACCATTACCCTTGCCAATGATATTAGTATTGGGTCTGAGATATTGACGCCGATAAAAACAGAGACTAACAATCCTAAATTTGATGGTGTATTGGATGGGCAAGGCCATAAAATAACCGGATTCAATGATGCTTCCGGTGGTCTGGTCTATACAATCGAAAACTGGGACGGGAAAAATGGCATCAAAAATTTGGAACTTAATGTTAGCATTCCAGATAATTCGATTGCCCAGGACAAGGATTACTACGCAGTTGCTGAGAATTTGGGCGCAAAAATCGAAAACTGTAAGGTCAGTGGAAGCATAATTCGGACCAACGCAGGGGTTGATACTGTCACAAGTGGCTTTGTCAACTACTTGAATTCAAGCAATTGTTTGATCAGCAACTGTATTAGCACAATCGATATCAATGCAGGCAATGGAACCGCCTGTGGGATTGCTGCTGAGGTGAATAGTGGCACATTTAACTATTGTCTGAGCCTGGGAACTTTGACAGGAACGACGATTGTTCCAATCAGTGGTGCAAACAGTGCTGCTAACAGTTACTATAACGCCGATGGAATTAAGGGAACCCTTTCAGCAAGCAGTAAAGGGATTGGTAAAACCAGTAGTGAACTCAAACTGGCAGCCGCCTTTGAAAGCTGGGATAGTAACTTTACCTGGAAATTATCAGACGGCAGCTACCCGGATTTGAA
This sequence comes from Acetobacterium bakii, assembly GCF_001263355.1. Taxonomy (GTDB): domain Bacteria; phylum Bacillota; class Clostridia; order Eubacteriales; family Eubacteriaceae; genus Acetobacterium; species Acetobacterium bakii. Next base: position 6,805 of record NZ_LGYO01000076.1, on the reverse strand, counting down.
GGTATTCAGTGATGTTTCTCAGGCGGATATCGATTTGTTCAATCAGACCATCGCTAACGGAGAAATAGAAGTTGCGAAAGCCACTTATTATACACCTGCCAGCATTACAGCCATTCAGACGGCTCTGACTGCTGCGAAAATAGTGGATACCAAAACGGCATCGATGATTGCTCTGCAAAATGCAGGCAAAAATTTGCAGACGACCATAGTTAATGCGATTGTGATACCGGATAAAACAAATTTACAGAACATTATCACCGAGGCTGGTACTTACATTGGCAACTCAGCGAATTACACAGCCTATAGCATCAATAAATTAACAAGAACGGTAACATCGGGAACTAGTACGATGACCAATGCGGAAGCCAGTCAGGCAACCCTCGATAGTGCAGTCGCTAACATACGGACTAAGATTGATGCTCTGGTATCCATTGTCGATTTAAATACCGCACTGACGAATTCGGACACTTATAAAAATGCAGATTATACGACAGAGAGTTTTGCCATGCTGACAACGGCGGTAACAGCAGCAGAAATAGTGCAGACTAGTGCTGCAGGCAGTTCAAATAATATTACCAGTGATCAGGTGACTACAGCGGTCCAGGGCATCAACGATGCCATTACCGGATTGGTTACAGTCATCCAGAGCGCAGATAAATCTCTTCTTCAGAAAGCGGTCAGCGATGCGGATGCTGCCGGTTATTTAGAAGCAGACTATACAGCTTTCGCCTGGGGTCTCTACAGCACTTATTTAAGTGATGCAAAAACAATTTTGGAAAAGGCTGATGCAACCCAGACAGAAGTGGATGCGGCAACAAAAAATTTGACGAAAACAGTTGCAGTGACTATGCCTGGGGGAAAACAGGCAAATAAAACAGCTTTAAAAGAACAGCTGGATCGTGCCAATGCTTTAGTCGAAAGCAATTACACAGCTGAGAGCATTGCTGCAATGGCAGCAGTAAAAACAACAGCTCAGGGATATTATGATAACAAGAATCTTACCAAACAGCAACAGAATATTGTCGACGCTAAAACCAGTGAATTAAAAGCAGTCATTGATGCGCTTACTTTAGTTGAGAGAACAAACACATGGAATCCAACAAATGGAAGCTATGTGATTTCAACTGCAGCGGATTTGGATGCATTTCGGGTTGATTTGGCCGGAGGAAATGATTTTGGAGGAAAAACCATCACCCTTGCCAATGATATTGTCATTGGGGAATATAAGCTAACAGCTTTCAGCTTATATTCGACAACTTTTTATGGAAACTTTGACGGAGAGGGACACAAGATCATCGGATTTAATGACCCGGTTTATGGCTTGTTCAATTATATGTCGGGTTCTGTTAAAAATCTTGAACTCAATGTTGCCATTTCTGATGGTGCGATAGCAGCTGCCAATGACTACTATGCTTTAGCATGTACTTGTGGAAATATTGAAAACTGTAAGGTCAGCGGGTCAATTGTCCGAACTAATGCAGCAGAAGGAACAACAACCGCTGGTTTTGGTTACTGTATGTCCACAAGTGCAAAAATAATGAGCAATTGCATGAGTACCATTGATATTACTGCTCCTAATGGGATAGTAGTTGGTATTTTTACCCAGAAAAATACCAATAAAATGATTGATTGTTTAAGCACAGGGACATTAACCGGTAAAACAGTCTTACCTTTAGCGGGGAGTAAGAAGTCGGTCGATTGTTTCTATAATATTGAAGGAATCAAGGGAGACCTTTCTACTTTAACTACAGGTATAGGAAAACCAGCAAATGACCTCAAACAGATAGCTACTTTTGCAAACTGGGATGTCAACTATACCTGGGTCTTAAATGAAGGAAGCTACCCAGAATTAAAAGTGCTTGGGTCATTGAGTGAGGCTGACAAAACTTTATTCAGCCAGACTATTGCTTCCGGCGAAATAGAAGTTAAAAAAACCACTTATTACACACCGGCCAGTATTACTGTAATTCAAACCGCTTTGGATACCGCAAAAGCAGTGGACCTTTCTAAGGTCACGCTCTCATCTCTTCTAGATACGGGAAGAAGTTTACAGGCCACCATTAAAAATGCGATTGTGATACCGGATAAAACTGCTCTGCAGAATATTATAACCAAAGCTGGAATCTATACCGGTGATTCATCAAACTATACAGCTTACAGTTTAGGGCAATTAAATAATTATGTGGGACTTGCAAAAGAGTATGCATTAGACAAAGTAGAAGTCAGTCAGACTAGCGTTGATTCCTGGATTGTGAGCGTTCAAGAAAAAATTGATGCGCTGGTATCCATTGGCGATTTAAGTACAGCACTCACGAATTCAGACACCTATAAAGCCGCAGATTATAACACAGAGAGTTTTGCAATCCTTACGACGGCGGTAACCGCGGGAGAAAAATTGCAAAATAGTGCTGCAGATAGTTCGAATAATATTAGCAGCGAGGAGATCTCTGCGGCAGTGCAGGGTATCAATGATGCCATCACCGGATTGGTGAAGGTTAATCAAGGAGTGGATAAAAGTGCCCTTCAGAAAGTCGTAACAGATGCTGAAGCGGCTGGTTATGTCGAAGCAAACTATTCCAGTGATGCATGGAAAACCTACAGTGACTGTTTAAGTGTAGCCAAAACAGTTCTTGCTAAAACCGATGCAACCCAGACAGAAGTGGACACGGCTAAAATAAATCTGTCCAATGCGATTACAACAACTCTGGTCAATGGGGCACTGACTGCCGACAAAACGGCCATGAAAGTTCAACTGGATCGAGCAGGCTCATTGATCGAGAGTAATTATACCCAGGAGAGCTATGCAGTAGTAACAACAACCAAAGCGGCAGCTCAGACATGCTATGAAAATAGCAATTTGACTAAAAATGATCAGAATGAGGTGGATACAAAAACGAGTGACCTGAAATCGGCCATTGATGCATTGGTCAAGGTCAATGTGAATACCCCGCCGACGCTAAGTAAGAACGAAGCAGGCCAGTATACGATCAGTAGTGTGTCGGATCTTAACGCTTTAAGATCTGATATTCAAAGTGGTTATAGCTACGCCGGGGAAACGGTGATTTTGACTGGTAATATTGATGCCACCGGGCTTGCCGCTTATCAAACTCCTTTGACTCAATACTACATTTTTGATGGTACCTTCGACGGACGAGGCTATACCATTTCCAATTATACCGATAATCAGTCTGGACTTTTCAGCGTTATCGGCTCAAATGGAATTGTAGGAGATTTCATTGTCCAGGTTAATCTAACCTATGATGGAACCACCGGAATAGACTACAAAGCATATAACAGTTATAATTCAACCAATCAAACCGGGATTGTTGCCGATTTTAACGGCGGCAAGGTGACCCGTTGCGGAGTCACTGGCAGTATTGCTTTTACTGCGCCGTGTTCAGCCGGAGCACTAGTTGGAGAACAGCACGTTAATTTAATAAAAGAAGTAGCGGGTGAAACGGTTTCGCTCAAAGGTGTGATCAAAAACTGCTACAGTCGCGTGACGGTAACCAGCAATGCAAAAACAGATGTGAAGTATTTCGGGTTAAGCAATGATGGAACAGTTGAAGATTCCTATTATGCAGGAGTTTGGTCCGGGTCCATCAGCGCTGATTCCCAGCCCCTCGGGGGAGGAACAATTACCAATTGCTTCTATGACAGCAACATTTTGGGAAAAACTCTGAATGATGTAAAAGGAACAGCCAACACCACTCGAATGATGAAGAAAGACACCACCTACATAGCTGTCGGCTGGGATTTTATCCAGAGCTGGACAGTGGATTCAGCCGCTAATGACGGTTATCCAAAACTTGATTTCACAAAAAAAGACACCCTAAACAAACGTCAGGTGATATCTCTTAATTTTGTTCTGGAACCGCGAACCTATGACGCATCTGATTTTGAAACCTGCCGAATGACAAAGCTGAAAGATGTTCAAATTGTCAATGATCTCGGTACAAATCCCAATCATTTAAAAGTGAACTATTCTGTGAAAGATGATCCTTTTTATGTGGGAACTATGGGAGACAATGCCAGGGGTTATGTTACCTTTAATTCTTTATCTATCTCCTACGATCCCAACAGTGAAGTGGATTATGAATTGGATCCCGGCGTTTTAACCGGTGGTCAGCGAAATGTGGCTCGGGGTCAATTTTTGGAAGACAGTACAGCTGATCCCACTCCAGCCCAACAGCAGCAGATTATTGCAGATTCCAAGGCAGCCTGCAATTTGATCATTAAAAAGTGGCTCGGAGAAAATCCTGATCCGACCAAAACCTATGATCCATGGGTTGTAATGGCTGCGGCCAGAAACGATTATTCGGTGCCAGATGGATTCTACGATGAATATTTCAAAACCCTTACTAAAAAATACGCCGATTTAAAGGCTCAGGGAGTCGAAGGAAAAACCTTTGATGCTTGTGATACCGCCAAGGATGTACTCCTAATCGAAGCGATTGGTTATGATCCACGAGATGTGGGAGGCTATGACCTCATCGATATATTAAGCCGCAAGGATACTGCAACCAATGGGAAATATTTTGCCGGACAGTATGCAACCTTTGCCATAACAGCTCAGGACTTTACATTGACCCAGGACAGTGAACACATGGATGTCAATGCCTATATTCATAATCTGGCGCAAATAAAAACAACTGATGTTCAGGGAAATACCATCCAAAACGATACGGCTTCCGATATGTCGGTCATGGGCATTCAGCCCATTATGGCCTACTACAATCCTAACGCACAACCCGGGGATGAATGGTACGATGTCAAAATCGCGGTTGAATTCTATCTGAATATGTTTGAAAATGCTCAGAGCTATAAGGGTACTTTCTGGGGCGGTTATGGAGGAGCAGAATATTTGGGGTCAAAAGATTTTGATATATCCAACTATTGGACCAATGCCCAAGTGAACATTTCACTTGGAATGGCAGGAATCAGTCCCTTTGATTCTCGCTTTGTTAAAAATGGAAGCTCACCTTTAAGTGCGCTTTTAACTTCTTTTGATCTCGAAAAGGGAACCTATGATTCATCAATCGATTCCTACGATCCTACCCAGATTACCCGGGGAATCAATGCTCTGGTTCGTTCCGCCGAAGGAAAAAATCAGTTCTTTAATATGCGTGATGCAGCCAATTCAACGGTCGTGGTGAACAATGCCATTACAGCATTGCCGGAAACCATTACCGCTGACAACAAAGCTGCCGTACAGTCGGCAACGGATCTTTACGATGCCCTAAACACCAGCAAGAAGGCAACTATCAGTACCGCCAATTTTGCCAAACTGACAGCGGCCAAAATAGCGGCGGGTATCACTCAAACAGGCGAAGCCGCCAAAGTTGTCATGGCCCAGATTACAGCCCTTCCCGAAGCGGCGGCCATCACCCTGGACAACCAGAAAGCGGTTGCTGATGTCCGCAGTGCTTATAACGCATTAAGTGCAGAAGATCAGAAATTGGTGACCAATTACACCAAACTGACAGACTGCGAAGCAAAGATTGCCGATCTTCAAAAACCAACAGATACGGACAGTATCGCGGCGCAGAGTGTCACCAATCAGATCAATACTTTGGGAACCATCACCAGTTATGATCAGAAAGCGGCGGTGGAAGCAGCACGCAGCGCCTATAACGCTTTGACCAAATCGCAAAGAACGCTGGTGTCAGCCGATACCGTGGCAATTCTAACGCAAGCAGAAGCGGCCATTGAAAAACTCAAACCCGCAACCGGCAGCATCACCATCGACGTGGAACGCTTTACCATCGGCCAGGGCTTCTATGTGGAACCGGTCACCCTGCCCATTAAAGAAGGGGAAACCGCCCGTCAGGCCATTGAAGAACTACTGGGAGCTGACAACCTGGTTGGTGACGTGGGATACCTCCGGGCGGTAAAAGGAGCCGATACCGGAACCGCCGCGATTCCTGATTACATCGTTTCTCAATTGAAAGGCGGTGACAGTGCCGCCGCCAATGCCTATGCCAGCCGTTATGGCGGCAATGTATTGGGAGAATTTGACTACAGCAAGTATTCCGGCTGGTACTATCTGGTTAATAATCAAGCCCCTAATGTAGGCATGGACGCATACACCCTGAAAAACGGCGATGTTATGCGGCTGGCCTTTACCTACTGGGGAACCGGTAGCGATTTAACCGGGATTGAATACGGCACCAACAAGGTGTTGGTATCCATTGCCAACAAAGACAGTCTGATCAAAGCCATTGCCGCCGTCAACGGCAACAGTGCCTACCTTCAGGATACCACCATCAAGACGGCCTATGACACCGCCATGGCAGCGATACAGGATATGACCGCTTCTACAAAAGCGACTAATGCTGCGACTACTGCCCTGAATAAAGCGGTTGCGGACTACAAACCGGTCGACCCGGGAGAGGCCGATAATGCCGCTGCCAAAGTCGTCACGGATCAGATCAACGCCCTGCCGGGCGCCGATAAACTGGCCCTCACTGACAAGGTGGCCGTGGCAGCAGCCAGAACCGCCTATGACGGACTAACTGAGACCCAGAAATCTCTGGTTACCAACCTTGGCACCTTAACTGCCGCTGAAGCAAAAATCGCCGAGCTGGAAAAAGCAACCCCACCGGCCAAAGATGAAGCCACCGGCATCGAAATGGTTGGGCTTCCCGCCGGCATTGGTCTGAAGGTGGAAACCGAAACTGATGATGCCGAAAAAATCGACGAAGCTGAAAAAGCCGCCGCAGCCGCAGGCATTAAAGATGCTAAAGTGATCAGTCTTTACAGCATCAAGCCCGATATGAGTGAAGCCGACCTGGCCGCATTCAAC
>NZ_LGYO01000075.1 GCF_001263355.1 Acetobacterium bakii | reverse complement strand
TTGTTCGATGTTTATGAGTTTCGAAATTAGCTAATACTTTAGTATTAGCTTAGCATTGATTCCTAAAGAATTGCTTAGCCCTAATTTAGGACTTGTCCAGTTTCAAAGGCGTGACCGCGGAGATAAACGCGGGTTTCCATCCGCTTTTTCCCGGGGGCCTGAATTTCCCCAATGCTGATGGCGGCATCGCCGGTTTTTACAATCAATCCTTCATGGGCGTCGGCAACAACCAGGGTTCCGGGTTGTTCGTTTCCGGCCCACTGGATGATTTCGGGCTTAAAGCATTTTATTTTCTCATCCTTGTAAATAAAATATGCCCCTGGCTGGGGATCCATGCCGTTGATCAGGGCTAAAATTTCATGACTGCTTAAATCCCAGCGAATATGACCGGTATCCTTAAGAATTTTTTGAGCATAGGTTGCCTCATTATCATTCTGGGGAACGGGTTCACGTTTTCCGGTAATTATACCCTCCAGACTTTCTATTAACAGGTCGGCACCAAGCCTGGCCAGATCCTCATGGAGTATTCCAAAGGTGGTTTCCGGAGTAATGTCCAGGTCGGCCATTGCAAGCATATCTCCGGTATCCATGCCCGAACTCATTTGCATAATGGTGACGCCTGCTTTAGCTTCACCATCAATGATCGCCCGCTGAATCGGTGCTGCTCCCCGATATTTAGGCAGCAGTGAGCCATGGATATTTAGCGAACCATAGGTCGGCATATAAAGAATTTCTTCTGAAAGCATCTGGCCATAGGCTGCCACAATGAAAACATCCGCTTGATAGGGTTTTAATTGTTCAATGAATGCCGGGTCCTTAATTTTTTCAGGCTGTAACACTTTAATGCCTAGGCCCAGTGCTTTTTCTTTGAGTGGTAATACCGCTATTTTTTTTCCCCGTTTGTTGGGGCGGTCCGGCTGAGCAATAACCGCAACAACGTCGTGACCTGATTCTACAAGTTTTTCAAGGGCGGGAACACCGAAATTGGTGGTTCCCATAAAAACAATTCTTAGTTTTTTCATTTTACAACGCGGTCAATAAAGAGGATACCATCCAGGTGATCCAGTTCATGACAAACCGCCCGTGCCAACAAATCCGAACATTCCAGTTGAAAAACCTTGCCTTCAATATCGGTTGCTTCCACTACCAGAGATTGGGCGCGGCAAACCGTACCCGACTGTTCGGGAAGGCTCAGACAAGCCTCTTCGTCAAAGGCCTCGCCTTCAGAGGAAAGAATAGTTGGATTAATAAAAGTCATCGGACCTTCCCCCACATCAATCACTACCATTCTTTTTAAAATTCCAATCTGCGGTGCAGCCAATCCTACCCCTTCGGCTTTTTTCATGGTTTCAATCATGTCCGCATTCAATATTTTTATTTTTTCATCGATTTCAACGATGACCCGAGAAATTTTTCTTAAAATCGGGTCATCATCAATTCGTAATTGTCTTACTGCCATTTTTTCCTCCTTTTATCCTTTTTAGGGATTAATTTCAATCGAAACCTTTGATTTTAATTTTTCAATGGTTCCCGAACCAATAATTTCGGTCATCAGCTTTTGATACTCTTTTAAATCCGCCATTTTTAAAATAATCTGATATTTTCGGTTACCGCCGGAAATTACACCGATGCTTACGGGTTTAAACAGGCTATTTTTTAAATCTTTTTTAGTTTTTAAATTAGCCTTAAGGGCTAAATAGAGTTTTAAGGCATCACTTTCGGCTTCACCGGCATTTTCCTGGAATACGCCAAAAACAATCATGTTCATGACGGGCGGGTATTGCAGCAGCCGTCGATAATTGATCTCGCTGTTATAAAATTCCTGGTAATTTTCGTGTACAATAGAGTAAATGGCATCATTTTCCGGATCATTGGTTTGAATGAGCCCAGTGGTGTGTTCACCCATGGCTTTTGAGAAAAAACGGCCATAGTTTTGATATACATTTTCAGCACTGCGATAATCACCCTGATTGATGTCACTGTCGATAAAAACCGCCGCCGCCAAGCTTGCCCGGGATAAATCAAAGTGTTTGGCAATGATCTGAGTACCAATGAGAATATCAATTTTTCCCTTAGCCAGTTCGCCATTGATTTTTTTTATTTCTGCGGGTTTAATTTTCCCTTGAACGTTGAGTACCCGTGCTTCAGGAAATCTTTTTCTAATGAGAACCTCCACCTGGTCAATGCCAAATCCCATGTGTCGCATCCGGTCACTTCCACAGGTTGGGCACTTTACCGGGATTTTCTTTTGAAACCCGCAGTAATGACAGGCGAGCGTTTGTTCTCCATGAAAGTATTTTAAAGCAATACCGCAGTGGGGACATTTTTCAACCTGTCCGCAGGCTCTGCAAAAAAAACAATTGGCGTAACCCTTCTTATTAATATAGAGTACACTTAACTGCTTTTCATGTAAACAGGAAATTAATAATTCAATGAGTCGCCGACTGAAAAAGCCCATATTCCCGCTGTGAATTTCCTTTTGCATATCGATGACTTCAATGGTCTTTTGAACCTGGGGGGCCACTCCGATTTCCAGCAGATTGATTCTGCCCTCTTTGGTTTGATGCCAGGTTGATACACGAGGCATGTCATCCCCAAGAATCAAAGCGGCTCCCATCAACTCGCAATATTTCTGAGCAATATCGGTAGTATGACATCGTGGTGCCTTCATGAAAACATACGAAGGATCATGTTCGTCATCAATGATCACAAGGCCAAGATTTTCCATTGGCAAAAACAGGGCGGATCTCACGCCAATGATTATGCGAATGTTACCACTGCGAACCTTTTGAAAAAGCGTGTGCCGCTCTGCCTGGGTCAGCTGTCCATGATAAACGCCAACTTGATCACCAAAATATTTATAAAACATCTCCATTCGTTGAAGTGTTAAATTGATTTCTGGAAACAATACAATGGTTCCCTTGCCGTTTCTCAGCTGATCCTCAATACTTTTGAAAAATAACCGATATTTACTGGCCCCATCAAAAACATGAAAAAGAATGTTTTTTTTTGCTTTGGTTAAATCCTGAATTTCTCGATACCAGTATTTCTCTTTTTCGGTGAGCACCACTTCCGGCAAGGCGGTCTGATCTGTCTTCGCGTTCCCTCCGCCCAATGACTGTGAGGTAATCTCCTTCACTGATACATATGCTTTATTAATGAGGGTTTTTAAAGTGCTGTTGAGGATTCCCGGAAACACTTTAAGCTCGGCTCCTGACATACTTTTCCGACTTAAAAACTCCAGCAGCTTTCGCTGATTGGACCCCAGTCCCTTTTGCTTTTCAAGCGCTTCGGCTCCTTCAGGCGTAATCGCATAAAGCTGTATTTTCTTGTCAGATACGGTTTTCCAGATAGTCACCGGATAAAGAATTCTATCCGCCAGAAGTTCTTCCAAAATCTGCTGATCTTTTTTATCCACATTTTTATCCATCAGAATCCGATTTTGGTCATCCTTAAAATAATGCTGGATAAACCAGGTTCCAGCTAGTGATTCAGCATGTTTCTCCTGGTTCTGATGATATTCAATTTCTCGTATGGCCTTAACGGATGAGGTGAAGTAAGAAAGGACCTCATAAAATAAAGAACAATAATAGGACTTCATCCAAAGACAAAGCTCTACCTGTTCTTTAAGTAAAATGGGTTCTTTATCAATGCACTCCAGAATTTCTTTTATTTTTCCTGTGTAATGTGATGTTTCTTTTACAACAGTAACAAATCCCTCTGTACGCCGGTTGCCAAAACCAAAGGCAACCACCACACGCATCCCAACCTTGATTAACTCTTCGGATTTTTTGGGAACAGCGTAGTCATAGGCGTGATCAATGCGTTTGTTTTTCTGGTTTAAAAAGACTTCTGCAATTTTCACAGTTTTAATTAATCCTAAGCTTTAGTAATGAGTGTGGTTGCAACAGCTTCCACATCAAGGAGTATGGCTTCTTCGGTTTCTTCAATGATTGCCGTTTCATGCGGTTTACCTTCATTATAGATACAATGGATCATATCTTCTGCAATTTCGTTGGTTGCAATGGTCACAGGATTATCAATTTTTATTTTTACCAGCGGTTCGTCACCGTCTATAATTTCTCTGGCGCGTTTGGCCGTCGCAAGGACCAATGAATATTTATTGTCAGCTTTCGCAATTAAATCGTTTAATGCAGGATATCTCATAATTACCTCCCAAGTATATCTTCAATTTTATTTTTCAAACGTTCTGTACGGCATTTCTCAGCCGTTATAATGCATTGTACCCGATGGGCCGCATCCTCTAGTTCATCATTTATTACAATGTAACTATAGTCATCGGCATTTTTCATCTCGTAATAAGCGCAGTTAAGCCGCATCTCCATTTGTTCCTTGCTTTCAGTGCCCCGTTCTTCAATTCGGCGCTTTAGCTCCTGCATTGAAGGGGGAACAATGAAAATATAGATGCCTTCTTTATAATTGCTGCGCACCTTAGCCGCACCCTGTATATCAATTTCCAGAATAACATCAAATCCTGAATTCAGAAGATCTTCGACGTAATCCTTAGGGGTGCCATAGAAATTTTCATAAACTGTGGCATACTCCAGGTACTGTCCTTCCTGAATTCTGGTTTTAAAGCATTCCTGTGAAATATAAAAATAATCCCGGCCGTGTTTTTCACTGTTTCGGGGTTGGCGGGTTGTTTCTGATATGGAAAGACGAATATCCGGATTGTTCTGGCTAATAATCTTACACACGCTGCCCTTACCCGCACAGGATGGCCCTGATATGACAATGAGAATTCCCTTTTCTCTCTCAAAAAAAAGCTCTCCTGTTCCATCTTCATTTAATGCTTCTTTTATTATTGGACATCCGCTCACTGGTTTCATACACACCCCTACTCTATATTTTGAATTTGCTCTCGAATTTTTTCGATTTCACTTTTAATGTCAACCACAATATTTGCGATAGCCAGATCATTGGCTTTTGATCCAATGGTATTAATCTCACGATTAACTTCCTGAACTAAAAAGTCCAGTTTTCTGCCCACCGGTTCTGTTTCAATCATAATGCTTTCTAATCTACCAATGTGGCTTTTAAGCCGTGTTATTTCTTCGTCAATACTGAGCTTATCCGCCATGATGGCAACTTCCATCAGGAGCCGTTTTTCGTCAATTTCAATGGAATCAACATAGGTTGATATTCTTTGACGAAGTTCATCCCGGTATTTTCCAAGCATGTCCGGACTTTTTCTTTCGATTTCTTCGGTATATTGAAGTATTAACCGACATCGATTCAAAACATCAACCTTCAGGTCAAGGCCTTCCCGTTCCCGGCTGGCGTTGACCTCTTCCAGAGTTCTGATCAGGATCGGTTCAATTTTTTCCCAAATTTCTTCATAATCATCACGATCTTCTTCCATGGTGACAACGTCCGGAAATTTTGCAATTAGGGATAAACTCAGATCGTCACTGATCATAGAATCGAGGTGTCGCATTTGATTCAGTACTGAAATATAGTCTTTTGCAAGTTCCCGATTAAAAACAATCCGGCGGTTTTTTATTCCCAACTCGGTGTATTTAATAAAAACCTCTATCCGTCCTCTGGCAACTTTCTGAGAAATGGTATTTCTGATTTTTTCTTCAACAGGGTTAAGGGTTTTAGGAATCTTAATAAAAAAATCTCTGAATCGATGATTAATCGTTTTTATTTCAATCGAAAAATCCACTTCCTCGTCACGATAGTCCCCTCGGCCGAAGCCTGTCATACTTTTCATGGTGTTTCTCCATTTCTTTCAAACTCATACCGTAAATCCATAGTGTTCATAACAATAAAATTCTTGCCAGGCCATGTGTTATTTTGATTTTTGTTCTTCTTCGCGTCCAATGATCATTTTATTAGATATTATGCTGGTACAATTTACTATAAAGTCGTCACATAAACACTTAATCTATATACTATATCGAACTCTTTTAAAAAAGTCAATCAAACCACCCTTCTTTTCATTATAAATAAAGAATCCTCGCCAAAACCGGTTTATCTTAATAATTCTTTAGAATCATTATGTTTTTACTGCATTTCGATGGTTTAAATGATAAAATTATTATTATATAGGTAATTGCAAAACTCATAAACATCGAACAA
>NZ_LGYO01000074.1 GCF_001263355.1 Acetobacterium bakii | reverse complement strand
CACGAAACAATTTTTACACTGTACGGCGTACAGGCTACCGCCTGTTCGCCTACACGTTACAAAATTGTTTGTGAAACCGATAGCAAAGCAATAATTGTTCGTTTTTTTGAACTTTGTTATATTGCTTAAAAACTATGCGATTCAGAGGTGATTATGAGACTTTCTCAGGACATGATCTATTACTGGCTTGTTAAAAAGCTGCCCGTACGATTCGAAAAAAAGAGTGAAACGGAAATCAGGTTTAAGCGTCCGGTGTTCTATGAAGCAGCACTGGAAATTTCTGAAACCGTGGTCATCATTGATGGCGACGGTCTTAAAACCCTGATCGAAAACCGAAATCACGGTGCCAATACACTCTTCTTATGTACCGAAAAGCCAAGCCGCTCATTAAAGACGATTGAAGGATCAGTGATGGTAATGGACTCCGCTATTTCGGCGGTCTCGCTTTTCAATTACCTCCAGGATGTTTATAATCGGTTCGATCAGTGGGATGAACGGCTGAATCAGATCTACTATGAAAATGGCAGTTTTCAGGACCTGATTGACAGCTGTGAACCGATTCTGTCTGAGCAGATTCTTCTGGTGGATAAGAAATTTCAATATACCGCCTACTCCAAATCCATCGATAATATTTTGAATGATTCTCCTTTTATGGATGAAAACAAGTTTTCCCTTCCGGAAGTGGTAAACGATTTTATATCCGATTCCAGTTTTCAGGCATTGTACGACTTACCGGATGTCTTTGATTATGCCATGGCTACAACCTCCGGGGCGGAAGAAATGATCTGCAGGAATTTTTTTGATCAGAGCGAATATGTCGGAAGATTTGTCATCATGCTTGAGACTAATAGTGCCGATTTCGTAAAAATTTATGTCCGGACCATTCTGATCCATTTATTTATCACCGCGGATAAGCTCTACCAAAAATACCAGTCCTTTAACTTGAAGGAAGTGGCCCTGAACAGCCTTCGGGAACCGTTGATGCATATGCTTCAGTTTGAGCAGAATTCCGATGAGCAATGGAAAAAAGCAGCCGTGGAAAACGGCTGGAAAGAAACCGATCATCTCCAACTGATCCAGTTCCGGTCCAATACTCGGTATTCCAAAAATGTCTATACCGACTATCTCAGCTCGGAAATTGAGAATCAGTGGCAGGGGTGTGTCTGTCTGAATTTCAGGGAGCGGTTGCTCATGCTCATTAATCTGGATCAGTTCAAGTCAGCCAATGACAAGGACTTTTACCGCCAACTCCCCTATTTTCTCAGGGATAGTCTGCTGATTGCCGGGTTAAGCCGGGGTTTTTCGGAGGTAACTGACTTGAGAGCGGCCTTCGAACAGACAGAAATTGCCCTGGATTTCGGGACCCGTGACCAGCCTATGTTCTGGAGTTATCGGTTTGATGACTATGCCTTTGGTTATCTTTTGAAAAACAGCCCGGGATCCTTTGAAATGCATCAGATCTGCAGCGAAAAACTGCTGGCTCTCAGAAAATACGATGCTGAGAAGCATACGGAGTATTATAAAACACTGTTGACCTATTTTGACTGCCGCCTCAATGCAGCCGCGGCAGCAAAAAAGCTGTATATCCATCGCAGTTCTTTCCTCAGCCGATTGGATCGCATGGAAGAACTGTTTAAAATTAATTTTGATTCCAACGACGAACTGCTTTATCTGGGTTTGTCGCTGTTGATTATGGAACGTAATTAGCCTGGGTTTCGTAACATTCCCATACCGACGAATTTTTAATTTATATAATTTACTATTGAAAAAAGAAAGGGTTTACGAATGAAAGTCATTATATTAGGAGGATTTCTGGGATCCGGTAAAACCAGTGTGTTGCTACAGCTGTCTCAATTTCTGGTTTCCCGATCCCCAAAAGAGGAAGGCACCACGCCGGTGGTGATTGTCGAAAATGAAATCGGTGGCGTCGGAGTTGATAACCTGCTGCTGGAAAACCAGGGGCTCACCGTCAAAAATCTGTTTGCCGGTTGTGCCTGCTGCACATCCTCGGCGCAGCTTGAGGATACGGTTTCGTTTCTGAAAAAAGAATGCAATCCCCACTGGATTATTATTGAAGCAACCGGTCTGGCTTATCCCGATAAGATCAAGCACACCGTAGAATCTGCCTTTGGTGTGGAAACCGGGATTATTACCATTGTCGATGCAACGCGTTGGTTCCGTCTGATTGCTGCCATGGAGCCCTTTGTTTCCGGCCAGCTGGAAAACGCCAGGGGTGTGCTGGTGAATAAAATCGATTGTGTGGATGAAGCTTGTATCGATGCAGTCATCGAAAGCTTAAAAACCTATAACCCGACCATCCCCTGCCACCCGATCTCCGCCATCACTAAGCTCACCGATGTTTTCTGGGTAACGCTGCTGGGCAGTCTGCTGAAAAGACCGTGATAGCTAACTTTATCGAACACTTAAAAATTAACTGCAAAAAATCGAAAGGATGGAAATAAGAAATGAAACATGAACAGCACGAGCATAACGGGGAGCCCTGTTCCTGTGGCCATGATCACAGCGAGCCCCATCAACATCATGACCGCCGCAAAGATGCCGCAGAACCCTGCGCCTGTGGCCACGATCACAGCCAACACCCTGCCCCTCATGAAAATCAACATGAGAAATATATTCCTGAGGAACTCTCGATTACCCATCATGAAAATGCTGTGATTGTCTCAGCCGAGCGTGAGATTAGCGGAGATTACACCCGGATCAAAGAAGCCCTGTCCATTGGACTCAAATCGCTGGCAGGCTGGGTTGAAAACCAAAATGGTCTGGTTGGGCACATTAAGGCCCATCTTTCGGAAAAAGGTGGCAGTGCCATGCTCTCCACCACCGGTGACGAGGTCCAGATCAGGGAAACCGCTAACCCCGGGGTATTGATTAATCTGGCTGTCATTGTCTTTGTTGAAAATGAAGTGGGCCTGACTGACCAGGTATCCAAAATGCTGAAACAGTTATGCTGAACTGAGATCAAAGACTGTTAAATATCATACCAGGAGATGCTTCGTCTGTGTTTATAATATATTCTGATTATGATGTTAATCATTTGATTCCTACTGAAAAAATTTTATATATTTGTAGCATCCCGTTGTTGTTTGCTGTAGAATAAAAAAGTAACTGTTTGCTGAATATGATTGATTATAAAAATACGGCTGCGTGTTTTAATCTCAAGATAATCAATGGAGGAACAATGTTAAGAGACAAAATTATAACCGCAATCAATGAGGTCGGTTTCGACGAATACAAAGAAATTTCATCATCCGACATTATTTTTGCTGACGCTGTGTTTGCCAGCTGCAAAACAAATACCTGTGGCAATTATGGGCAAAACCACTCCTGCCCGCCGCTTTCAGGCGATATGGAAATCAATAAGCAGCGGTTCTTAAATTATGATCATGCCATTATTCTCAATAAAATTATGTTTCTTGGGGAATACTATGAAAAAATGGAATCCAGCATGACTGAAGTCTTTGGATTCTTGAATGAACTGCGCGGCAAACTTGAAGATGAACCGATTATGATTGCCGGTCCCGGCGGCTGCGATCTTTGCAAAGAATGTTCAGCCAAAGCATCCGAACCCTGCCGTTTTCCAGAAAAGAAACGTTATTCCATGGAAGGCAGCGGCATGGATATTGTGACCATGTCAAGAAAACTCGGCATGACTTATAATGCCGGAGACAAGAACGTCGGCTTTTTTATGATGGTACTTTATTAAAAGAATCTGAGAAATTTCAGTTAAATCATTTCACATTAAAAAAGCGTCTGAACCCCACAATATACTGTCTGATACGACAAAAACTCATGAGCTGCTTTCCGTTTCGGGAAGCAATCCATGAGTTTTATTTTTATCGCTTAGCTGTATCAATTCAAGCCGGTGTTGAACTCATGATGAATCTGAGAAAATATTTGTTATATAGCTCGTATTTTTCTTCCAGACTGTAACTTCCATTTCTTCTTGACCAATCGAAAGCGAATCCTCGAAGAAAGATGACAAATATTTCGGTTATTTGTTTGGCACTGATATCTGTAATAAACTGGCCCTTCTCCTGCCCTCTTGTAATTATTTCCAACGGGATGCTAAAGAAAGTTCTCTCAAATTCTTGTTCTATGCCTTCAGGGGTGTAAGGCAATGGAACCGAGCTGATTAAACCAGCCATAACATATCCGGTGCTGTTGATTTGACTGATCGAAAGCCTGCCAAACTCTAACAGATTTTCCAGCTCATCGTCATGTGTCAGTTTATCAACTGCCTGTTCTTCTAAATATAGATCTATTTGGCCCAGAATTTCACTGATCAGGGCATTCTTTTCACTAAAATAATGATAGAAGGTCCCCACGGAAATTCCCGCGGTGTCGCAAATCATTCTGACCGTTAAATTATCAAACTCATATTCTTCCATGAGTTTAAGAACTGCATCCACTATTGCTTTTCTCTTTAAAAGTTGCTTATTTTTAACCAATGTTTACTCTCCTATCTGCTTTGTTAATATTTTATCAGATAAGCAAAACAAAGTCAAACATCATTCTAAAAGACAGTTCTAGTTATTTATTTTTGATGTCGTTCCATTCAACGAAAATTTTCTTTTCTTTCAATGCGCTTATTTCTTCGTCATTATAACCTAATTCCATCAACACTTCCTGGCTATGTTCACCAATATAGGGTCCTCTTGTATATTCTGGCAGTCCCATTTCTTTGAATTTAATGGGCTGTCGCAGCAATGTTCGGGTATTTCCGTTATCATATTTCAGCGAACAGAGGAAATCATTTGCCCATGCCTGCTCATCTTCTAATATTTCTTCCCAGAGCTGGGCAATAGCAAAAGGAATGTCTTCTTTGACAAATATTTCTTTATGCTCTGCTACTGTTTTTGTTTCCATGTAGTCATTAACGAGATCGTAGATATATTTTGAATTGTCTCCCAGATTTTCAAAATGACAATATTTCGGATCATCCTTCAATTCTAGTTTCCCGATTATTTCCATGAATTTTGGAAAGAAAACATTGTATGGCGGCATCGCCAGCTGGATCAATCGTTCATCACTGGTTTTGAAGGCATTCATAAATGGATTCAGCATATCTCTTTTATTGATGGGATATCGGGTTCCATACTGAGCCGATTGAACCAGTAAACCCAGAGCGTAAATTGCACAGTGGTAGAGGCTGACGGTTACCTTTTCACCCTGACCTGTTTTTTCCGCCTTATAAAGCGAGGACATAATACCTGCTGACAGATATAGGCCAGCCTGATGATCGCCTAAGCCGGCGACAAGATTCATTGGGTCTGAGCCCTTTTCATAAAGCGTCCCAAGCCATCCGCCTCTGGCGAAAAAAGCCGTGAAGTCAAATCCTGGCAAATCTTTATCTGGTCCCATTTCGCCATAACCGGTCAGTTGTGCGTAAACTAATTTAGGGTAATTGACTTTTAATGTATCATAATCAAGTCCAGCTCTGATTAACGCGTCACTGCGCCAGTTTGTGATAAAGATATCTGCTTCATCCAACATTTTAAACAGGACATCTTTTCCTGCCTGGTCTTTTAAATTTAAGGCAATGCCTTTTTTTCCGGCATTTTCCAGATCCCATGTGGTATCCTCATAGGGATCAGAGGGTCTGCCTTCACTGGGGGCAGTGGTTCTCAGTGGATCACCACCAAATCCTTCGATTTTTATTACACTTGCACCTAAATCAGCAAAATATCGTCCCGCACATGGTGCTGCGACATAGGTTGCCAATTCAACTACCTTAATTCCTTTAAAAACATTTTCTTGAGAACTCACTGTTCTACCTCCGATAATTACATTTCTTTTTTACATCCAACATCTTTCGAAAATGTTATTCTATATTTTTGTCTGTTTTTTTTTTATGAACCTCAAACCAATGCCGATGCCGCCACCCATTGGGAGAGACCGTACATCTTCAGGTTATAATACCGGAATGCGCCCTGTGTGAATGGCTTCAGGGCGCATCCTGGTGTGAAATAAAACTAGCTGACTTTTACAATGATGGCAGCAGCTGAATCACCAGCCGCACATCCGCAGGCCAATACATATCCGCCGCCTTTGATAACGGCTTCTTCAATGCCTTCCATCAGCAGTCGGGCAATTGTTGGGCCCTGAGGATGACCAAATACCAGTGACGTTCCGTAATTGTTGATTCGCGACTGTTCGATTCCCAATACTTTTCCCAAATGAAGGTCATTTGCAATAAAAGGACTATGGTTTTTAATGGCCACCAAATCCTCGATGCCAATACCAGCATTATCCAGTGCCATTTGTACGGCACCTGCCGGAGCGGCTGGCATGAAAGCTTTTTTGGTGCGATTATAACCATAGGAAATGACTTGTACCGTTACTTTATCGGTGCTTAATGCCGCTGCTTTTTGCTTGGTGGTAATGATCATCCCGGTATTTCCATCAGCTGGGTGCGTTTGCGAACCGAAGGTATGAATGCCGCCTTCAGCAACCGGTCGCAGTCTTTCCAGACCTTCTTTTGAGGTCTTTGAGATCCCTTCATCTTCGCTGATGATCAGCGTACTTTTTCTTGATTTCAGTTCGATGGGGAACATGTATTTCTTTTGAAAGGCGCGATCATTTGCCAGAGCATCGGCATATTGTTCATATCGCATTAAGGTCACTTCATCGGCTTCTTCTCTCGTGAAGCCAAATTCTCTGGCCACATTTTCGGCGGTGTTGAGCATACCGGTACCAGTGGAAGGATCACGGTTGATGTTGTCCATATTGACATTTTCCGACAGCACTTCCCCACCCGGTCCCTGAGGGTTTGGCCAGATAATATGCGGGGCATTTGAAATTCTGTCCGTCATCATGCAATACGCTGTTGAAAGATTGCCTGTTTCAACGGCCAAAGCAGCTGAGTACATGGTGTTGGTGGAAGTCGCGCAGGCGTGACTGATGGACATTCCGGGAATATTTAATCCCATTTCGTTAGCCGCCCAGGATGCGCCAAAGAAAGATCCTGGCTGAATAATGGTATGTCCGAGATAAAGGAATTCGATCATCTGCAGATCTAAACCCTTTGCTTCGAAAAACCGTTTACTTGTATCCGCTGCCAGTTTAATCGAGTTTTCATTCTGAAGACTTCCCTGCCATTTACAAAATGGTGTGCTGAAAT
>NZ_LGYO01000073.1 GCF_001263355.1 Acetobacterium bakii | reverse complement strand
TGTATATTGTATCGTCATTTGCCCACGTTGTCAAGCTGTTTCTGAAAGTTTATTGTGGGTGAATCGGTTTGCTTTCGCTGCCTCACTTGAGACAACTTCCTTAGTATACGCTTCTATATGCCGGCTGTCAATGTCTTTTTTTTGTTTTTGCTTTCCTTTATCAATTTTTCTTTCAAACCTCTTTCCTACTCTTATAATTCCTAGGATGATTACATCATGACAACCCCAAATAGCTGCGGATCAACTACTAAATTTGTTATACCGTCCTTTTATTATATTATCGATCAATATTCTTTCAACTGGAGTAAACTGAATGTTAACCTTTTTTAATGATCCCATTCTTTTATAGATAAGTCTGTATTCCCACCATTTTTTCTCCCATTCAAACGTTTCTATTTCTTGCCATGGAATAAATCTTGGCATATCCATCATTAAATATAAGCCCCTTTCTGACAAAACGATTTTAGGATACTTAAAATGAGTAATGCCCATGAATAAATAGCCCAAATAAAAATTCACATTAATCATTATTATATAATTGCTATTACCTACCGCAATCTTTCCCATAAACAATATGCCAGCTATTAATATAATAAACGCAATTCCTATCCCAATGAATATTTTAATGGTTAACTTTTCAATATATGTTGATTTATTCTCTGCAAAAAAAATCAACTCTTTTTCGATTTTATCCAAATATATCATGAATTTCACATTCACCACTAGATAGAGTAAGTTTGTTGATATTGCTAATAACAATAATGCATACGCACTTGGTTTTGGTACAATCAGTTGAAATATAGCATATATTATTATGCTGCTCATAATAATTACAAAGTCCATTAAAATCAAAGGTCTTTTATCAACCTTGCACACCGAATTTAACTTTTTTCCTAAGTCTCCTGGTTCTCCCATTAAGAATAAGACCTTCTTAATAGCGTCTTCTTCCGTTAAATTCTTTTTCATTTCTTCTTCAAGCGATAACTGGATATGATCGGATAATTCATCTCTTATATCTTGATGTCGACTAGTATCCAGTACGGCACTTAATACCTTTTCTATGAAAGAATCACTTAAATCTTTCA
The DNA here is from genome assembly GCF_001263355.1 of Acetobacterium bakii. Taxonomy (GTDB): domain Bacteria; phylum Bacillota; class Clostridia; order Eubacteriales; family Eubacteriaceae; genus Acetobacterium; species Acetobacterium bakii. The sequence continues at coordinate 3,433 of NZ_LGYO01000073.1, read as the reverse complement.
TAGAGCACCTCCAAGAAGTACTTTCATGGACTGACTAAATAATTGCCAGTCATTTTCCAGTTTTTTTACTTCCTTCATTCCCATTGAAGTAATCTCATAATATTTTCTTTTCCGAATTTCTTCTTTCCAATAGGATTTTATAAGGCCTTTTTTTTCCATGCTATAAAGAATTGGATATAAACTACCTTCTTTCCATTGAAAAGCACAGTTTGATCTCTCTTCAATGGTTTTTATCATTTGATAACCATACATTGGCTCCTTTTCAAGCATTTTCAATATTAATATACTGGAACTTCCTTTTAATAATTCTTGATTTTGAATCATTACTCACCTCATACATAGACTTTCTATGCATAGGCTACCATAGCATATATTCTTTGTCAATCATTCTACGTCAAAGCGTAAATCTCCCAAAATCTGTAATCAATTTTATATTTTCCTGTATTTTTGAATGGTTTGATTCAAAAACAACGCTTCCCTAAAGTAAATAGCTCTAACATTCTTTGACTTATGTGTCTAAAGATGTTAGAGTTAAAATGTCTAATATCATTAGACAGGGAGGTTTTTATGAAAAAATATAAACTTGGTGACATGGAACAAAGGTTTGCCAATCTCATTTGGGAAAATGCACCGGTCTCCACACGTGACTTAATAATATGGTGTTCGGAATCATTTGACTGGAAACGAACGACGACATATACCATGCTTAAACGCCTCTGTGACCGGGAACTGTTTGTGACTGACAATGGCATCGTTAAGATAATATTATCAAAAGAAGATTTTTTATCTGAAAAGGGCGAGGAGTTTCTCGAAGAAACTTTTGACGGATCGTTGCCGAGATTTATAACCGCATTTGTGCGTCGCGGGAAGTTAAATGAGAAAGAAGTCCAGGAGATCCAGCAACTGATTGATGAATACAGGGAGGACTAAAAATGTTGGAAGAAATATTTATCGAAGTTCTTAACATGAGCTATATCGGGAGCATTGTGATTCTTTCCGTTCTCATGGCCAGATTACTTCTAAAGAAAGCACCAAAGCGATATACTTACCTACTATGGTCAGTGGTATTAATAAGACTGTTAACCCCCTTTTCCTTTGATAGTGTGTTAAGTCTCCTGCCGGTAAATTCAAATCCGATCCCTGCTGATCTTTCATCTACCGAAGCGCCACAAGTCATTACCGGCATTGCTGCTATTGATGTGCCCATAAACAACGCACTGCCGACACCTGAAGTCGTGGCAAGTATTAATCCCTTACAGCCTCTGATCTTTATCGGCTTCTTTATTTGGATCATCGGTATGTCCGCCCTTCTGATTTACGGTGTTATCTCCTATATCAGAATGAAGCATCGTCTGAATGGTACAACAATTGAAAAAGACAATCTCTTCATTTCCGACAAAGTCGTGACTCCCTTTGTCTTGGGGCTTATCAAACCCAGAATTTATTTGTGTGTGGTTAACGGAAAACGAGATTGTCGATACCTTTGAAGCACATGATCTGGCTTTGGCGAAAGACAGCTGCAAAAACCCTTCTGACTATGCAATTGACGGTATTGAACCGGGAATCTTCCGGTTCAAAGACTATGATGGTACCTTATATATTTATATTTTTGACAATTTAAATATAACAAATGATAAACTTAGCTTTTGGCCATTTTATGCATCTGATAGAATTGAATTCGATGGGAGTATCACGACATATGATTCGAAAAATGCGTCCATTATTTTGGAGGCACCGTTTGGAAATGGAGACATTCTGGATTCCCATGTGTACAGCGAATATGGTAAGTTGACAACCATCATTTCAGATACAGTTTTTCGGTATCTAAATGATGGCAAAACAGTTGTTCAAAATGGTGCGAGTGAACACTGGCGCGGAACCTATACGTTAAAATACTATAATAATCCGATAAAAGATAAGAGTGGAAGATTGCATATGGACACCTATGGTTGGGAGACTTCTCAGTTAGCATATCTTGGTGATGATCCGGAAAATGTTGGAAACATCAAATATAAATATGATCGCGCTGGTAGCGGTGGGGAAGGATCCGGATTGAGGCTAAATGACGAAGGGATTGTTAATTTAGGGGGCGGTGGCGGTAGTGGAGGGTTTTCTAATCCTTCTCAGGAGGTTACAATTACCATTATGTGGAATGGTCAGGAAGAAAGTTTTGCTCTTCAACCTTGAAGGCGTCAGAATAACTAAATTATAAGTGTATAATGGTATAATATTTCTATGAGTTACGACAGATTAGTAGATAACTACGAACTAACGATTATTTATATCACGGGAAACAGCTCGTAGTAGCGCAAGATGGTGAAAGCAATATGCTTTTCACAGTATTGGGATAATGAGTACCAAGTCCTATGTATATAAATGAATGATGCGATTATTAAAGGCAAAAGATTGGATGGTGCATTTTGGAGATAAAAAGTATTTGCGAAAACAAAACACAGTTCCTGAATTTACTCTTATTAGCTGATGAACAAGAATCCATGATAGACAAATATTTAGAGCGAGGGGATCTTTTTGCCTTATATGATACCGACTTGAAAAGCGTGTGCGTAGTTACATGGGAAAGTGATAATGTATGTGAGCTAAAAAACATAGCCACTTATGAAAAATGGCATGGTAATGGGTATGGCAGCAAACTTTTGCATCACATTTTTTCACATTACAAAGGCAAATACACGACTATGATTGTGGGAACAGGTGACAGCCCATGGATATTACGATATTACGATTTTACGAAAAAAAACGGTTTTAGGATTTCGCATAGGGTTAAGGACTTTTTCATAGACAATTATGACCACCCAATATTTGATAACGGTATTCAATTAGTGGATATGATTTATTTGAGTAAGGCTCTCTAACTTAGTCAACATTCTTACTCAAAGGCGCAGAAACACATTATCGTAAGAATGCGACGTAACGAATAGTTTTTTATTATTCACCCTCGACAGATACTACGAATAGAACTATTTTTCAACTTTCTGTACTGAGCATAATGAGTAGTGAGTTATTTCGCATCATTCATATATTGTGTCGCAACTTTATAAACGGGTTATCTGGCTCAAAATTGTCGAACCCTCATCTGGAAACATCGCTACTCGTTTTTCAGATAAGATGCTCTAAATCACTGGAAAGGGTCTACTATATGGGCTCTTCCGCTATTATGAGTTATTCACTAAATCACACGTATTAAAAACGTGACAATTACAGGATTTAGCGCCTGTTGAACATGAAATTTACTCAGTTATAAGGATGAACCACTATATGATTGGAATATTCAGCTATAACTCAGTCGCCAGATGGCTCCTGACTAAAAAAATAAAGAAGATATGAAAACCCAAGTAAACTTTGCACTGCATTCGTCTAAATGACTCGTAGCATGACTGCCGTTAAATGAAGACGTGCAACTCCGTCGCTGCTA
>NZ_LGYO01000072.1 GCF_001263355.1 Acetobacterium bakii | reverse complement strand
CCAAATCAAATTGCTGGATGCTTCTAATAAGCAATTAGCGGGATACAGCGTTCAATACAGTGGCCATGTCCAAGATATTGGTGATGTCGCAATGGTTGCGGATGGCAGCAAACTGGGAACAGTAGGCGCCAGCCAACGTTTAGAGTGTTTATCCGTTGGCATTGTTAAAGTAGCTGATTTTGTTCCTTACTATCGAGCTTTAGGTGCGGCAGAAGAAATTATAGCGACTAAAGATGACTATACCCCAGCTTCAGTTGCGGCTCTTGAAAAAGCGGTTCATGATAATCCGGTACCTGACTCACCTACCCAGGCACAAGTTGATGCTGCAGCACAAGCAATTAATGAGGCACTGGCTAATGTCATAAAATTAACAAAAATAACTACGATTAGTGTGATCAACCCGACAACCGCTATCGTACAATTTAACAATCAGGTTGTCGATTTGGACAAATCTGTAATTTCGGTTTCAAATAAAGATGGCGATGAGCAAGATATCAAATTGATAGAGTTAGCTAATGATGGTTTATCGGCAGCCGTAATATTTAACACTCCACTTGTTGAGGGAACGACTTATACTATGTCAATTCCATTCCTTACCAATATAACAATAGGAAGCTTTGACTATGCCGTCAGCGAAGTTCGCAGTATTGAGGCCGCAACCCCTCAAATTGTCGTGGCAGATCAGGCTACCGCAATTGATTACAAAGTATATGATTTCGATGGCATGGATATTACCAGTTTAGTACAAGATAAGATTACTTTCGAATCAACAGTAACGGTAACAGCAGATGGTAAAATTACATTACCAGCTAAAACAACTGGTGTTGTGACCGTTGTCTATACTAATGGAGACGTTGTCGTCAAGAGCCCTCAGATTTCAGTATCAACAGAAGCTTTACCAGTCATTACTCAAATCTCCAACACGCTGACAGTTGATCTCGCCGATGAATATGATACATATACATTAAGAGAAGTATTAGCAAGAGCATTTAAAGCTACTTTAGGTGAAAAAACACCGGATGTTTTTGTAGAAAGTTACGTATCTGATAATGAATCAGTAACTTCTGGTGAATTAAATCCCGGTACTGCAACAATCGTAATACCTGGAGTTACCGTAACCGGCATTAATGTAGCAGGTCCATATACGTTAACGCTTAAGGTAACCGATACTACAAATTATGTAGCTCTGCGACCAGCTCTATATGCAATTAATGCAGGTGCACATAAGAATACCGCTACTGTTGCCAATTATACAGATGCTGGAATTACCGGTGTAACAGCCGCTAATCTTACTGATGTCAATGCACAGGTAACAGCTGACGAAATAGCTAAATTAGGTAGTTTAACCAAATCACAAATTCAATTATCAGTCAATAAAATACTCGAAATCTAGAAATCTAAACGGTTTGAGTAAGAAAACAAAAAGCGCCTCACAGAAATTATTTTCTGTGAGGCCTTCTTTTTGGATGACAATTCGTAAGCGCACAATAACCGCGGTTGAGATAAATGCCACTTAAACCGCTATTGCACTGTTACATCCTGGGGATTAATCTTTCCTCAAACCATAAAGTTTAGCAGTTTTCGATATCCCTTGATGGGTTTGGTCAAATATTACAGGCGAATACCCCACACAGTCCCAGTTCCGAAAATGAACAGGAGACGTTTATCGACGATGGTGTTTTAGGCACCCGCTGGATATCACCCTGACGCTGCAGACGGCTACTAGCCGCCCCTATGGGATGATGCCTTAAAACACAAGCGATTGTTTACTGTGCCTAAACTTGATGACATAGCAAAAGCCCGGCCAACCCATCAGTGATGGATTGACCGGGCTTCATTTTTTGCACTTATTCATTGGTCAGCCTTGATGCTTATAATAAAAGATGGCCAGCTGGGTCCGATCCCGGAGGTCAAGCTTTTCCAAAATCAGGCTGATCCGATTCCGCACCGTTCCTTCGCTTAAATAGACAGAGCCGGCAATTTCGCGATTGTTAAGGCCCTGGGCGACCCAGTTAATCATCTCCAGATCTTTCTCATTTAAATCATAGGCGGAAAAATCAAGCTTTTGTTCATGACTGACAAGTCCCGGAATTTTGGTGATGATATCCTGGCCAAAGACATTCTGGCCCGCATGCACGGCGCGCAGCGACGGGACGATGCTCTCAAAATTCTGCTTGATCAGATAACCTTTGGCCCCCAGTTTCAAGGCCTGGATGATGTATTCATCATCGACAAAGGTCGTTAGAAATAAAATCTTCGCCGCCGTATCCTCACTTAAAATGGTTTGCGCCGCCGCAAGTCCGGTCATGATGTCCATGCGAATATCCATCAACAGCACATCCGGTTGTAACTGGTCGTACAGTGTAACAGCCTCTTTGCCATTATGACCCAGCCCCACCACGGTGATATCACCTTCCGACTCGATGATGGTTTTTAACGACGCACAGACCAGTTTATCATCATCCACAACTACTATTTTCATCAACTTCCCCACGCTTCGCTTATTTATTTTTGGGCACAGAAATAAATATTCTGAAGCCCTTGTCGGTGCTGAAATGGACATTCCCGTTTAGTGTCGTGACCCGGTCCATAATATTTTTCAGACCCATGCCCCGGGCATCAATGTCTCTGGTTGTGGTGCCATTGTCCTGGATCACAAGTTGGTATAGGCCCGGATGTTCCCGCACCGTCACGGCTACCTTGGTGGCATCCGAGTGCCTGATGATATTTGAAAAGGCCTCTTTGACGACGGCAATTACACAGTATTTCACGTCATTTTCCAGGCTTGTTGCCACATCATAATCGAATTTTACCGGGCAGAACTTAAAATTATTGATTAAGGTCTGCAGTTCCACCCGGACATCGAGGGCTTCATCATGAAGATCATGGACGCTGTCCCGGATGCTGTTCATTGCCTCGGACAGGGTCTCCTTAATGCTTCCCAGCCCCGTTTTGATCTGGTCATCTGGGCTGACCACCAGCAAGGCGCCGGTTTGCAAAATGCAGCGCGACAGCATATGGCCGACATTGTCATGGATATCCCGGGCAATCCGGTTACGTTCTTCCAGGGTGGCCAGATTCACTTCATAATCCTGTTTCTCCATCAGCAACCGGGTTTTCTTTTCCATTTGCAGCGCGGTTTCCTTGGCCTGATCCCGCAGCAGGAAATAGTCTTTTTTCATGGTTTCCAGCGCCAGGGTCCGCTTTTTTAAAAAGTAGGCGACGACGATAAAAACCGGAATTAAAACCGCCGCCGTGCCGGTTAGCAGATTTAAACCGGTTATCAATGGCAACACGGCCAGCAGCCACAGCCATTTATAATTGGCAATCAACACATCGTAGCACAGCAGGGGCAGAAACGCCAAACTGGCCGGTTCAACAAAGCAGAAAATCACATAGGCAACAAAAATCCCAACGGTGATCCGGCCTTCGTCCAGATAGCTGGATGCGGCACTGAAGATGATCGCGGCCAGCACCGTCACAATCACATAGGCATTGGTCACGGTGGTCAGATACAGCGCCAGACAAAACACAAAAATAATCAGTTTATCAATTAATTTATTCATCGTTTCTACCAAACCTTTATTCCCCGACGTTATTATTATCACATATATTAACATAAATGATGACATTTGTCATTTTGAATCATGAGCGTCGTCACTTCCACTCTGTCGGCACAAATGTTAGAATGAACCCATCAACAAGTTTAAATGACTTGATTTATTCAGGAGGAATATAATGTTAATAAATGTGAAAAACCTGGTCAAACGATACGGCGATCTGATTGCCCTGGACCACTTCAATCTGGAAGTTCAGGAAGGCGAAATCCTGGGCCTGCTGGGTCCCAACGGGTCCGGCAAAACCACCGCCATCAACTGTATACTATCGCTGCTTAAATATGATAAGGGCACCATCGAACTCTATGATCAGCCGATGACCCCGGACGCCTATGACATCAAACGCAACATTGGGGTGGTGATGCAGAACGTGGCCATCTTTGATGAGCTGACGGTTTATGAAAATATCGATTACTTCTGCGGCCTGTACATCAGCGATAAACACACCCGCAAAAAACTGGTGGCCGAAGCCATCGCTTTTGTGGGACTCGGGGATTTTAAAAAATTCTCTCCCAAGAAACTCAGCGGCGGCCTGCTGCGCCGGTTAAACATCGCCTGCGGCATCGCCCATAAGCCTAAACTGATCATTCTCGACGAACCCACCGTGGCCGTCGATCCCCAGAGCCGCAACAATATCCTCGAAGGCATCATGGAGCTAAACCGCCAGGGCGCCACCATCATCTACACTACCCATTACATGGAAGAGGTTGAGCAGATCTGCAGCCGCATCGCGATCATGGATAAGGGGAAGATCATTGCCATGGGCACCAATGAAGAGCTCAAGCAGATGATCAAATCCGGTGAGCACATCAACCTTGAACTGCTCAATCCCGAGCATCTGGAGCTCTCCGAAATCACCGCCCTGCCCCACATTATCTCCGCTGAGCTAACCGACCATCAGCTGGTGGTGAAGTCCGGACGGGGGAAAAACACCCTGATTGCGATTCTTGATTACCTGAAGGGCCGGAATATCACCATCGGTAAAATTTATTCCGAACCACCGACCCTGAACGATGTCTTTCTGGAAATAACCGGCAAAGCGCTGAGAGATTAGGAGAAATAATATGTTTTTATTCAATTACCGCTATCGCCTCAAATGCATCTTTAAAGACCGGCAATTAATGTTCTGGACCTTTCTGTTTCCGATTCTGCTGGCCACCCTGTTCAACCTGGCCTTTGCCAACATTACCAGCTCCGATAATTTTATCAAAGTGAATGTGGCGGTGGTTCAGAATGAAGCGCTGGATCAGAACCCGGCGTTCACCCAGGCCATCACTGGAGCTGATGATCTGTTCGTGGTGCAAAACACCACCCGGGCCGAAGCGGATGCTCTGCTGCAGGATAATCAAATCGACGGCATTATTACTTTTGACCCGGATCTCAATATGGTGGTCAACCAGTCCGGTCTTAATCAGACCATTATCCGGGGCTTTCTCGATGATTATGTGCAATCGAACGCCACTATCGTCACCGTTGTCACAGAGAACCCCGGGTCCCTGGAAAACGGTATCCTCAACGGTATTTCCAGTCGCAGCGAATACCTGACCGCGGTATCCGCCAGTCAGTCCGCCCCGGATCCGATTGTTAATTATTTCTACGCCCTGATTGCCATGACCTGTTTATACGGCGGGTTTCTCGGCGTCAAAGAAGTGGTGGCCATTCAAGCAGATCTCTCCGCCGTGGGGGCCCGGATCAATCTGGCGCCGACCAACAAGCTGACGGTCTTTATATCGTCAATGCTGGCTGCCACATCAGTGCAGATGCTGGAACTAATGATTTTGCTGACCTTTATCAGCGGCGTTCTGGGCATCAGCTTCGGCGATCAGTTTGGTTATATCGCTCTGACCTGCCTATTGGGCAGCCTCACCGGGGTGACCTTCGGTGCCTGCCTGGCGGCCGTCATCAAAAAAGGCGAGGGTATCAAAATCGGCATCCTGATCGCATCCACCATGACCATGTCTTTTCTGGCCGGGATGATGTCGACCGACATCAAATATCTGGTGATGACCAAAGTCCCCATTCTGGGCTACCTCAACCCCGCCAACCTGATTACCGACAGCTTTTATGCACTGTACTACTACAATACCCATACTCAGTTTTTCACCGACATCCTGCTGCTGTGCGGCTTCACGCTGCTCTTTAGCACCATCACCTATTTTGTATTAAGGAGACAGAAATATGCAAGTTTATAAAGCTTTTTTCAAAATAATTCTGAAAAACCGCATCCAGCTGATGATTTACCTGGTGGTTTTCATGGTCCTGGCACTGCTCCTCAGCAGCTCCTATAACCCGCCCCAGGATACCGATTTTACTAAGGTCAAGGTCAACATCGCCTTCATCAATGACGATATCGATTCGCCGCTGGTGGCGGGACTCCAAACCTATCTCGGGGAAAATGCCAACCTGGTGGCGATTCCCGATGACACCCAGAAACTACAGGATGCGTTGTTCTTCCGCGATGTCGAATACATCCTCCGGGTTCCGGTCGGCTTTACCGACGCCATGCTCAGTGGCAGCGCGGTCCAGCTGGAAAAAACAACGGTCCCCGATTCCACCAGCAACATTTATATGGATCTGTTGATCAATAAATACCTGAACACCGCTAACACCTACACCACCTATCTGCCCGGCCTCAGCCAGACTGATCTGGTGGCCCATCTGCAAGAAGATCTGGCCAACGCCACGGAGGTGACCATGATCAGCAGCGGGACCCACTCCGCCTATGCAGAAAAATCCGGTTACTATTTCAATTATCTGTCCTATTCTTTATTCGCCATTCTGATTCTAGGGATCTGCTCAGTGATGCTGGTTTTTAATAATACCGATTTGAAACGCCGCAATCTCGTCTCACCGCTGCGTTCCGCCAACATGAATTTTCAGATGATCCTCGGCAACCTCAGTTTTGCGGTGATCACCTGGCTTGTCCTGATCTCGGCCAGCTTTGTCATGTATGGCAGTTTTATGTTTACCGCCACCGGCCGGCTGCTGCTGTTAAACTCCTTTGTCTTTACCCTGGCGGCCCTGAGCATTAGCTATTTGATCGGCAATCTGGTCAAGAGCCGGGGCGCCATGTCCGCCGTCGCCAATGTCTTCGCCCTGGGCACCAGCTTTATCAGCGGCGTCTTTGTTCCCCAGGCGCTGCTGGGCGACAATGTGCTGACCATTGCCAGCTTTACCCCCACCTACTGGTATGTCAAAGCCAATAATGAAATCACCGCTGCGGTTAATTTCAATGCCGCCAGTCTGACCTCGATCTTCACCAGTATGATCGTAATTCTGGGCTTCGCGGTGGCAGTGCTGGCGGTGACGCTGGTGCTGATTAAACAACGGAGGCTGGATGCTTAACGGTTCTAGTCTAATCTACCCTACAACCCGAATAAATCTAACACCTGATCGTCCTCAATGACATGGGGACTTTTTTTGTCGGCCTTATAACTTTTTTGTGAATTTAATCTCATTTGCTTCACACCACCGGATACTCCCCGTCAGGCAATTGTTGACACAGACCATGCACCGGGTTTATGCCGGTTCCACTGAACGAATTTCATAAGTTTATAAGCTATTGTCAGGCACGGAGGCCTCCTAGCTTGATTTATTCTATTTGGGGTGGTACTATAAAAGCACTGACATAAAAAGGGGGAATTATGAAAGAAAATAGAGCTTATTATTTGGGCCTGATGAGCATTGGAATGTTTTTAATAGCAGCTGTTTTAGGAACTACCGGGTTTATCTCAGGCAGTATTCTTACCGGTGTTGGCTATGCTTCGTTAGGCGTGGCAATTGGTGCATTTATTGAGGGCAGAAAAGAACTTTTAAATGATCCTAAAAACAAAAAATCCCGGATTGGCTATATTATTGGAATTGTAATGCTTTCATTCCAAGTGCTGGGCGGAGTTATTCTTTTGCTGACAGCGAACAAAGGCTTGATTAAATATTTGGATTTCATCAGCTGGCTGGTTTTTTTCGCCACCCTGATTATTCTCATCGTTTTTGCCGTTCGGAAAAAGCCGCTGAAAATTCTTTTTATAATTATAGGCTGTTGTTTTATGCTCTCACTTTTGGGCGAATCCATAACCGCATCATCCCCGGGACTGTTTTTGGGAATGACTGGTTTAGCCGGTTTTTTTACGGCCATAGTTGTCCTGATCGTCTTTGCTATTCAGAAAAAACCACTAAATATTTTGGTTATGATTATCTTCGGTTGTTTTTGTTTGTTTGTTTCTGGCTTTGTATACTCTGACCTTATCGAGTCCCCGATGGAACAAACAACTGCTAAAGTGGCAACCGCTGAGTCAGCAGCAGACCAAATGGGCACAGCGTTGGCAGAATCTATGCAAAAATATGAAACGATGAGCATCGAGACATTTGAATCGCTGCCCCGCCACGAACGGTTAATTTATGCCCAATATCTCATTAATAAAACAAACGACAGCGGTAATTATGAAAAATTATATGGTGGCGAGAACGCCGTGTATGCTTTGCCGTATAAAGAAGCGACAATTAATGATTCCGGGCAGGATATTATGGATAACGTTGAACTTAAACTTCAATATGCCGCCCTTCAACACATCGACAAGGAAATGACAGCTGATACGGCCGATGCTAAAAAACTATTAACCATACCGTTTTTGTATATTGGCGCCGATGAATTTCTTTCCGGGAATTATTTGAATGAAAAGGAAATGCTTGAGCGCAATAACAACGTATTTGTGTTTTCTGATGATGCGACTGCTTTAGAGACAAGTGATTTAATTACTTATAACTATGATTCTGATACCGATTTGCCGGCAAAAGTAGTTAAATTCACCGATAATACTGATGGCGTCACTAAATTTGCCGAGTATGCGCTAACGCAAGTTATAAACCCAGACAAAAGTGTGCAAAGTTCCTGGAGTCTGATCGCTACTGCCGCAACCGCCGAAGATTTGGAAAATGTAATAGCATCCCTGGATGGGATAAACTAACAACAAAAGAAGCACTGATCAGTGCTTCTTTTGTTGTTATTCTATCGTAAAATCATAGTGATACACTTCTTCTCGAATGCCAAGGGAATCGTAAAGTTTTACGGCGGGTGTGTCTTCGCGATCGGCCTGGATATAAACCACCCAGGCACCCAGTTTGGCAGCCTCATCCTTCAGAAAATGGATGAGATTGGTGGCTATTTTCTTCCGGCGATGATTGACATCGACGGCTAAATCATAAATATACACCTCACTGCGTTCCTGTTCGAATTTTTCCAGCACATAAGCCACAAGACCTGCCACTACCCGGTGATTGACCGTTGCCACACAAACGAGAACATTCCCTTTGGATAACAGTGACAGCAAATAGTTATCCGATGGTTTCTTGCCCAGATAAGTATCAGCTTCATCAAAGGCATCTGCATAAAGTTCATTAAGTTCTCTTAATAAATTCAGGGATTCAGCATCCTCATGGAGTCGCTTGAATAAGATATCCTGACCATAATTAGTCATTTCTATCTTTCTCCTTTCTTTCATCCTCAGGGCAAAAACATCATCGATTCACCAAGGTGAAGTTCCTGTATACAGTATCCGGCTCTTTCGTGTTCATTCGAATGGAATCTGCACAAAATAACCGCCCTCTGATCTACGTTCACTTTACAAACACAAAGTTAAGGCGATTATTTATCGCCTCAGGCGTTGCGGGTCTGGGCCTGCGGTTGCCATCGCCGTCACAACCCGGGCGGCTAATACCTGCCCCTATGGGATGATGCCTGATGCTCGCTATTGATTGCAAGCCAGACACTCGTCAGGGTGATGCCCATGGCCGCTTTTTTGATATTGATTTAAAACCTCCTGATTTTAATAAACAATCGACCATGGCTAATTAACAATTGGATTGAGCTAAGTCCGTTGCGATGTTTATGATAATTAAATGACTATTAAAAATATACCCTGATAAAGCTTAGCTATTCAATAAATCATTATGACCTAAACGGAATAAAAAGGGCACGGGCACGCGTTTGCCTTTTTCGTCTTACGCCCTGTATTAACTTTCGTATATGGCAGCGATATCATGTATTCTGCGCTTCATTTCGGTGCGAATATGTAACGGCTCTAAACACTCGCATTTATCCCCAAAACTGAACAGAATATTGTAGTGGTATTCGTTCTCGATGAAAGGAAAACGAACAATGTAATGCTCATCACCGTCTGGCGAAAAGTGTTCATCAGGGCAATAATCAAGGACCCTGTCCATAACCGATTGATGAATACGAATTTTGATTTCTGTTTGCATCGTTGTCAAAATATCAGTAAAATCCAACTGCGGTTTTTGATAATCCCGGGGCGTAAAAAATTCCGCCTGGATTTGCAGGTTTGACATCCGGGATAGCTTAAATAAGCGAAAATCATTTCTTTGATGGCAATACCCCTGCCAATACCAATGACTGCTTTTCAGTACCAGCTGATAGGGCTCGGCTGTTCGTACGGTTTTATTGCCGTAGCGGTCTGCATATTCAAACGAAAGCAGCTTGCTTTCCTGTAAAGCGGTTTTGATCATTTCTAAATAGGATTGGATGTTCCGGTTGCCCATCCACGGACTTAAATCGATACATATTTGATTTGCTTTTAATTCAATGTCTTTCGCTCTGTCGGCGGGAATAAAACTCCTGACTTTCGCCAGGGCGTTTACCAGTTCATCACCGCGGATCATGTTGGAAAGACTGGAAAGCCCCATCAAGATCGCGGAAAGGTCGGCGGTCGAAAAAACCTTTCGATCAATCTTGTATTGCTGCATGATTTCAAAGCCGCCGCCGACTCCCGATGTTGATCGCACCGGAATACCCGCCATGTTGATCGAGTCAATATCGCGGTAGATTGTGCGGGGTGAAACTTCAAACAGATCGGCTAACTCCTGGGCGCCGATACGCTTTTTATCAAGGAGTATCATAATAATGCTAACCAGCCTGTCAACTTTCATCGGATCACCGCCTTTCAAAATTTCTTGTTATCATTATAGATTGTTGCCATACTGCTGTCAACAATAACACGGTATAATAAAAGCAATCAAATCAATCTATCCCTCAGGAGGAAACACGATGCAAAAAAAAGCCTTAGTCATAATCGATATTCAAAATGACATCACCAAGAATTACAAGGATGTTATTGGCAATATCAATAACGCGATTGATTGGGCCGTCAATAATAATATTCATGTTATTTATATCAGGCATGAAAATTTATCAGCCGGCACGCGGACTTTTAAACCCGATACAAAGGGGTCTGAATTAGCTTCTGACTTGAAAATAGCATCACAAAATGTTTTTACAAAATCCAAAGGAAACGCCTTAAGCTGTGAAGAATTTGCAGACTTTATCAGTAAAAATGAAATATCTGATTTCTACATAACCGGAGCCGATGCGGTTGCTTGTGTTAAATCAACCTGTTACAACTTACGCAAAGCAAATTATGGCGTTACTGTCCTATCCGATTGCATTACCAGTTATGATAAAAAAAAAATTGACGAAATGCTACGTTATTATGAAAGTAAGGGCAGTCAAATTATTTATTTGAATGACCTATTGATTCAAGCTCTTTGCATATTAACCGCAGAGCGCGGTGGGCGTTGTTGCGCCGCCGCTTTGCTCGTTTATCGGTCAATGTCCCTCTATCTGTTTCCCTGAATCTGCCAGGGTTGTTTTTTGTTGAGGGTGTGCTCATATCCGGCATAAATCCCAGCGGTCTGCATCAGTTGCTGATGGTTTCCTCTTTCAACAATCCGGCCATCTGCGATGACCAGAATCTGATCGGCATTCTTAATGGTATGCATGCGGTGGGCAATGACCAGCAGGGTTTTGCCTCTGACCAGTTCACTGATGGCCTCCTGAATATAGCGTTCATTGTCCCGGTCAACACTGGCGGTTGCTTCATCCAGAATGACAATCGGGGCATCTTTGAGAATACACCGGGCAATCGAAACACGTTGTTTTTCACCACCGGACAAACTGGCGCCGCCTTCGCCCACCAGGGTATCAAAGCCATCGGGCAGCGCCATGATAAAATCATAACAGCGGGCTTTTCTGGCGGCTTCTGTCACCTCTTCCCGGGTTGCGTCATGGCGTCCCATGGCAATGTTGTTGTAGATGGTATCCTTGAATAAATAAACCCGCTGAAAAACCATGCTGATTTGTTCCATTAATTGCGCGAGGGGCACCGTTTTTAGATCCACGCCCCGGATCATAATTTCCCCTTGTCTGACATCCCAGAACCGCGCCAACAGATTGGCCACGGTTGTTTTTCCACCACCTGACGGGCCAACCAGCGCAGTCATGGTCTGGCTTTTTAACGCAAAGGAAATGTCGTCCAATACCAGCTCCTCGCCATAGCCAAAGCCGACTTGCTTAAATGCGACTTCAATGCCATTGGCGGCCTTCTGCGGAAGGGTCTGCTGGCCGCCGTCATCCAGTTCCGGTTCACTGAGTACCGCTTCAATGCGATCAAGGCAGCAATTCATAATATTCAGTACCGGAGCTTCCAGATACAACGCCTTCAGGGGACCGAACATCTCAAAGACAAACAGCAATACTCCCAACAGATATGGCAAACCGATCGCACCAGTGACGGTGAGGATAATTGACATCCCGAATACCCCGCTGATGCCAATGGCAAAGACAATAAACAAACCGACAATCCAGGGGGACATAGCGCTTTCAAAGTCAATGTTTTTATCCATGGAGCTCTTGAAATTATGACGGAGTTCACCGGATTTTTCACCCAGAAGATTATAGCTTTTAATCACGGCAATCCCCTCGACAAAGGCCAGCACCGCATCAGTAAGCAGTTCGCTCTGTTGCTGACGCAGAATTGACTCCTGGGCCGATACTTTTTTCTGCATCTGCTCTCCCACCACCACCGCAACACCGGTGGTGACCAGAGCGATAACACCCAGGCGCCAGTCAAGCAGACACATAAAGAGCAGCATTACCGCGGCTGAAAAAATAAAGCTCATGATATTTCCCAGCTTATGCATAATATTTTCTTCAATAAAGGCCATATCGGTACTTAAAACCGAGCTGATTTTACCAATATTCCCTTCGGTAAAATAACCCATCGGCATTTTACGCAGATGATTCCCCAATTCGATCCGTTTATCCGCAAAAAGCAGATAGCCGGCGCCACTTTGCAATTGGTCGGTTACCCGATGAACAATCATCTGCATCAGCAGCGTCACCACCAGCGCAATCCCCACATAAAGGCAATCGGTGGCGGTGATACTGTTATCATAGAATCGGGATAACAGGATAAAACTGTAGTAGATGGGCATTTTTGAAAGAATCGCCTCAATCACGGCGAAAACAAAAGCCCCTTTGATGCGCCAGCTGTATTTTCCGGCCAGCCTGACAATCCGCCTGATCATTTTTCTAATCATTATCCTTTACCTCTTTCATCTGCCAGTCCGCACTTTTCTGATTATGCATCCATAATTTCTGATACAAAGAAGAATTTTCAAGTAATTCCTGATGGGTACCATGGGCCGAAATGGAACCATTTTCAAGCACATAGATCTGATCGGCACCCATTACGGAAGCCAGTCGGTGCGCGATCACAAAGGTCGTTTTATTATGCACCAGTGCTGCCAGGGCGGCCTCCATTTTTTCCTCATTTTCCGGATCGGCAAAAGCGGTTGCTTCATCCAGCACCAGAATCGGCGCATTTTTCAGGATCGCCCGGGCCAGCGTAATCCGCTGTTTCTGCCCTCCGGATAGCTGATTGCCGCAATCCCCGGCTAAGGTATCGATGCCGTTTGGCAACTGCCGGATAAATTCCAGGCACTGGGCTTTTTCAGCCGCCAACAGAATTGCTTCTTCCCCGGCCTCCGGTTTGCCCAGACGGATGTTTTCCCGGATACTGGTATTAAATAAAAACTGGTCCTGGGCCACGTATGAAATGCAATCATTCAAGGCTTCCAGACTCATGGTACAGATATTTTGTCCGCCAATGCTAATTTTCCCCGCGTTGACATCGTAATAATGGACCAGTAATTTGGCCAGAGTGCTTTTTCCTGAACCGGATTCTCCCACCAACGCAATGGTTTCACCTGGTTTGGCTGATAAGTTGATGTGATGAATCACCTTGGCATCATGATAACCAAAGCTTACATCGGTAAATAAAACGGAATGATCTGTTCCTGAAAAGGACGCCGTCCCTGCCTTTAGCGGCGTTGCGTCGATGACGCTTTCAACTTCGGCAAGTTTGTAGTTGAGCTGCGGTAATGCCGATATAAACGACAGTGCTCTTAACAAAGGAATCCCCAGACCCATCGACATGCACATGGTCAGGATCAGATCCGGCAGGGTGGAATATCCCTGAAGCACAAAATAAGATCCCAGCGGCAGGGTGAGAATTAGGGTATAAGGCAACAGACAACCATAGACGGCCATCCATGGCCAGCAAGCTTTAAACCATTTTAATGTAAAATCCCGGTAATTTTCCACATCGGTTTTAAACCGTTGGTAAGATTCACCTTCCCGATTAAATACTTTCACCACTTCCATGCCATTGATATATTCAATGATGGTATTATTCATCGTCTGACCAGCGGTAAAATACGCGCCCATTCGCTTCATGCCAATGGTGTACATGGTCGTCATGGCCAATAAGCTTAGTGGCACCGAGGCCATCGCCATGAGTGCCAGTTTCCAGTCTACGATCATCAAAATACCGTAGATGACCAGCGGCACCATCACGTTGGCAAAGCCTTCGGGGATGGCATGAGCCAACAGGGTTTCCAGACTGTCTACATCGTCCACAAAAAGCTTTTTCAGTCGACCGGTACCTTTTTGTTCAATGACCCCAAGGGGCAACTTTTCCATTTTTTCCTGAAGTGAGATTCGGATATTTTTCAAGGTGCCATAAGCGGCTTTATGAGAAAGATCCAACCCAATCCCCATAAACACTGCCTGGAAAACAAGAAAAAACAAAACCATCCCTACCCGGATCAGGATGTCACCGGTTGCCAGGGTGCGGCCGTTAATTAAGGGCGTAATGATCTGATAGACCATTACAAAAGGAAACACGCCGGCCAGAACAGACAGTAACAGCAGCATGGTGGCAAGCATCATTTTCTTTTTCTGGTCTTCGGCATAAATTAAGATTCTTTTAAACATGTAAGCCTTCTTTCTGCAATTGTTTCTCGTAGAGATTAATAAACATGGTTCTGGTTTTTTCGATGCCAGCTTCATCCAGCGGGTAGTGATCGATACTTAAATCCCGATTGAGCAGCAGCACCTCATCGGCACAGCCTAAAATCAGTTCCAGATCGTGGGTAATAATCACCGTGGCTTCCACCACCTCCCGATTTTCATGAATCAGTTGACAAAATGCTTCCATCGATTGGCGATCCAAACCGCTTGTGGGTTCATCAAAAAAATGGTATTTCTTTTGTCCGTAAATGGCTGAAGCAATGGCCAAGCGCTGTTTTTGTCCCCCGGAAAGCGAGGCCGGATGGCGCTGGGCCAGGTCGCTGAGTCCCAATTGATCAAGGATCGCATGGGCTTTTTTCGCATCCCGGGATTTAACCCCAAGCAGCACTTCATCAAGAACCGTTCGGGCAAAAAGCTGACTGTTCACATCCTGCATCACCAGAAAACTCTCGGCCTGTCTGGCCCGCTTATTTTTTTTCGACCCATTTAAAATAATATCACCCCGGTAATTTAAAAATCCCATCACACAGGCAATCAGGCTCGACTTACCGACGCCATTTTCGCCCACAATGGCCAGCACCGTATTTTTTCTGATTTGAAGATTTGCCATCTTCAAAATCGTCTGCTTGTTACGGCGCACCAAAAGCTGCTGGAAGCCCATGGCCACTTCCTTAAGTGGTTGCCGGGCGACTCTTCTCGAATCAATCTGGTTGAAGTCCAGGGTTCTCAGGCCCATCCTTTGTCTGTCGGCCTCGGTAACAGCTTCAAGCTCTTCGGGCCGATACTCATTTAGGATTTTCCCGTCCTCAAGAAAGATATACCGGGTCGCCAGCTCCTTTAAATAATGCAGCCGATGCTCCGAAATAATAATGGTTTTCCCCTGGGATTTCAGTTGTTTTAAAATGCTGTGCAGCTGTCCGATGGACTGAAGATCCAGATTGGATGAGGGTTCATCCAGCACATAAATATCCGGGTTCATGGCGTGAATAGAACCACAGGCAATCCGCTGCTTTTCGCCTCCGGACAGCCTGAAAATATCCCGGTTGATCAGCTTTTCCAGGCTGAAATCCCGGATGCTCTGTTCTAGACGTCCGTGGATTGTATCCCGGCTTAAGCCCTGATTCTCGCAGCCAAAGGCCAGTTCACCGGTCGTATCGACGTTGAAAAACTGAGCTTTGGGATTTTGAAAAACACTGCCCACAAATTGGGAAATCTCCCGGATGGTCATATCCTGAGCGTTTTTTCCCTTTAATATTACCTCCCCTTGCAGCTCCGCGGGATAAAACATCGGAATCAGGCCATTGAGCAGCCGTGTAATCGTGGTTTTGCCACAGCCGCTTTTACCACACAAAACAACACATTCCCCTTTTCCAATGGTGAGGGAAATCTTATCCAGGGCGTTCTGATTACCGGTGTTGTCTTGCCCACCTTCATAAGAAACCGAGATATTATTTAACCGAATCATCCCAACCATCCTTTCTTCATTAAAATAAAAATGATAATAACGCCAGCCATCAGGCCATAGTCCGGCAACCTTAATTTAACATCTGCCAGATTGGACCGGACCGAATCCCGATCCAGGCCCCGGGTCATGGCTGCCGCGGCCAGTTCATCCATCACCCCGGCTGATGAGATCAGCAGGGGTACCATCACATATTCCAGGGTCATAAACGGTTTAAACAGCACCGCTTTCACCCCCATCGGGATACCCCGATAAGACATGGCTTGAACAATGGCCCGGTATTCCTCTTTGACGGTTGGCACAAAGCGCACCATTACCGCAAATGGAATGATAAAGCCCATCGGTAGATGGGCCTTTTGAAAAGCCGCAATAAATTCACTGACCGTGGTATTTTTCATTAATACGGTAAAACACATCACCATCGGTAAAAAAAGACGAATCATTCGATCAGCAATGATCAAACCCTGACCAACCGGTGTTGACACCTGTAAGCCATACCCGCTATCCACAGCCAATAGCAGAAAGAAGAGACCCCCATAAAGCAGGGTCTCTTGAATCATCTGTCCATTGAGCAAAAGCAGGCAGGAAATTCCCGCCAGCAGCACTTCCACCATGACCGGCTTACTCCCCATCATCATGATATTGATCAGGACAAATACCACCAGTTTGGTTCGGGGATCAATGTTCACCACTGATTTTGACTGCAGCATAATGGCCGACACTAGACAATTCCAGCACGTTTAAAGTGATGCTTCAATGCTTTGTTCCCGAGCACGCCACCGATTAATCCGCCGATAAAACCGGAGAGAATCAATATCAGGATGATCCCTTCGGGAGCAAGGCTGGCAAATTTTTCAACATAAGCTTCACCGTAGTACTGGGTCATGGATTTTAAAAAAGCATCTTTTGCAAAAAGGATCGACAGAAACGGCCCCATAAACATGCCCGAAAAAAAACCGTATCCCAGCATATTGTGCTTTGAGGATTCAAAATTTCCCAGGCCCGATGTCACCTCGGCCGCCAATCCGCAGATCAGGGAAAAAAGCAGGGGATAAAAGGAAGTGCTCGACATCACCAAACCACATAATGCCGCAAGAATCAAAATAGCGCCTCTTTTGGGGACCTTATTGATATAGAGCATATAAATCGGGCCCAGCACAATGCCCGTTAAAAATGCCACCATCAAAAAGGTAATCGGTGTAAATCCGGTAATCACCGCCATCGCGATTAACCCCACAACAAAAATCGCCCCGAATGCACCGGCCAGAATCAATTCTTTTGTTGATAATTTCTTTTTCATACTAACCTCCAAATAAAATGCGTGTGTTAGATTTATCTAACACACGCATTTTATCATTGGCCGCAGGCGGCTTCTACTCTTTCAGGACACAAATAGTCATGCTGGACATTTTTCTTGTTGGTGGCTTTTCTTTCTAAAAGCTTTTGGCAATAGTCCGTAATTTTTTTTAAATGCCCGGGTGAAGTTGCTGGCATTCTCATATCCAAGCATCAGGCCAATTTCCAGAATGGATAAATCCGTGTGGGTGAGATCGTGAGCGGCCCGATTCATGCGCATCTTTCGCAAATACTCATACGGGGTAAATTGAAACATTTCTTTAAAACATTCTTTGAAAATCGTCGCCGAAATACCATGGCTCAGGCAGAGCGCTGAAATGGTATGATGCACCGAAAGATCTGTTTCAATCACCTTTTTAATGGCCTTCGTTTTGTCAATCTGTTCTTTGGAAAAACACCGCCGGTGATTAAAAATCTTGTAATCTTCCTGAATAATCATCAGAAATAGTTCGATCAGTTTTAGCCTTACAAAACCCAGTCCCAACGTCGCCATTCCTTCATAAAGCATCTTACCGGTCCTGCACAAATTATCCCCACAGGCAAAAATCTGGACATTATTTATTTTTTCGATTTGTTCAAAGAAGAGCGACAAATCCAGATTATATTCTTTTTTCCATAAATCCAGCAACTGTGGCGGCAGCAATTCTGGATAAATCAAAAGGCTGAACCCCCGCATGCTGTCTTCAATCATTTTTGAAGCCAGACTGGAGCGGCAATTGTTAAAAATCCCGATGTCCCCCGGCGACACGTAGGTAAAGATATTCTTTTTCAACTCCATCTGGTAAATGCCCTGGTCGCAAAATGATATCTGATAAAATTTGGGCATGTTCTTAACTTCTCCGGACCAGGTATAGGCTTCTTTAAAATCCATGAACTGTATCTCAATGCCGTCATAAAGAGAATAAGCGGCAATTCGACTTTTGGAAATCTGCTGATCCAATCCATACACAATTTGGAGGCCATCCTCTTTCAGGATTTTCAAGCCCCATTCTTTTTGATTCAGTCTCACGTTCTGTCTCCTTTGTTCTTACTGGAATGCTGGCTTAACTGTTATATATAGTTAGCTTACACTAACTATATTCTAACGGATTACCGCTAAAAAATCAATGAATATTTCCCTTAAATAGTGTGCCCTTTCCAGTGATTCAGAGAATTAATCATTGACATCAGTAAGCATTTATGATAAATTTTACTTGTGTTAGATATGGCTAACACTTTAATTTCAAAAGGCTATACATAAGTATTGTTATTATCGGTGGAAATAACCGTCTGATCTATCAATATAAAGATCTGTGTAAAAATATGATTACCGAGCGAAGGTATTCGCTCAAATGCAAGGAGAAATATCATGAGTATACTAGAAAATGAAATAATACGTCACTGTTCCCCTACCTTGGCCGGCATGAAAACAGGTAACCTATTCAGTTACCCGTTTAATGATTTTAGCCAACTCAAGAATCAACTATCCGATTGGAATAACTCGCTGAATTCACGCGGTGTTTTTCTGGAAATCTTAAGGGTAAATGCCTGTCGAGCTCTTATTTATGTTTACCGCAAAAATCGATTGCACAATGACCTGTCCTGTCCAAAAGTTCAGACCTTCCTTAGTCAGATCGGTTATCCAGTCGATAATTTGAAATCATGTTTGAATTTTCTATCCCAGCGCATTCAAAATTCAGCAGATTTTCCCCATGAAATCGGATTGTTTTTGAGTTATCCTTTTGAAGATGTGCAAGGCTTTATCAACCACAAAGGCAAAAATTGTAAGCACATCGGGTGTTGGAAAGTATATTGCAACGAACAGGAAAAGATAAAGTTATTTAACAAATATAAAAAATGCACCACAAAATATCGCCAATGTCTTCGCAATGGATCATCGATCCAACATTTAACGGTAGCTGCATAATGAAGGGACGGTTCTTTCGTGTTCTAATGAATGGAATCCGAATAAAGAATCCTCCCTCTGATCTATTGAAAGCCTTTATGATCCTCTGGATGTGGCCCATCGTTTTATGGGAAATTAACCACACCCCTTCATCAATTTCATAATCGCCATCGACAAAAACAAATCGGTCACTTTAAAAGTAAGGAATTACGCTTTTCCACTAGGTAGCATCATCAAATACATCCGCTAGAAGCTGACAGATTCCGGTGCCGTTCAGAAATGGCTATCAGTGGCTATTTGATTTAAATTTTTGATAACCCCGATAACTGGTATCACTGAGTCTAAGTTTAAATATTTCATTATTTTGCAAATATACCGTTAAGTAAAACATATTCAGGAATTCTTCTCTGACTTCATAGATCTTGATATCCCCAAAATCTATCACTTTAGAAAAGTTATAAATCAATTTATTCTTATATACATAAGAAGTCCCTTTGAAAATTAAAGCATCTAACATAAAGACAAAAAGAGTGTATACAATAAAGTCAAGATTCTCATGCGGATTCACAAATACAACATTTATCAGACCCATTATATATGCTATTTTACCAAGTAATACCAGGAAAAAGCTCATATCCTCACCAATGCTTAGTTTACCTTCGTAGGGATATTTCAAAACGATTCTAAATTTAAAATTAACGTAAACCGATAGCACCAGGAACGCAATGAAAATTACTGCATATGTATAATTGTCTATGCTTGTTATTGTGAAAGCAGATAGGATTAACATAATAATCAATAATGTTAAATCAATGTAATATTTCTTCTTCATTTTTTTACTCTCCTCAAACATCAATATTTGCATCCGATGTCGCCTTATCCACTATATTAAATCATAATTCATGCATTAATACCATATTTTAAACTAAATAATAAGTTATATGACAGGTCCGGCCACATAAAAAAAAGCACACAATTAAGAGTGCTTCAGACTGTCAATGCTGAATAATTTGCCTTTCGTTGTTTATTTGTTAACGTTGATTTTGGTTCGTACAAGGGGCGGGTATTACCCGCCCGCAAACGTAGCGGTGATGGCCAACGGTTGCAAAAACCTCGACGTCACGGGCGATTAATAATCGCCCCTTGGGATGAATGCGAAAGAATGTATTTAACCGGGGAGGTTTTCCTCCCCGTAATGCCCTAGCTCATGGCAAAGGCTGATTTGTCAGTGATGACCAGTTCCGCCCGGACTTTCGCCTCAAGGGGCGAACCATCGGGTGCGAAAACGTTTTTGGCGATCATCGCCGCCATAGCGGTGTTGACCTCGCCCACAGTGAGCCCGGCTTTGGGCTCGGTGATGGACATGGTGGTGACCTTTAAGTCAGCCCGTTTAAAACTGAGCTGCAATACGGTATTTGCTGCCATATAATTTTCTCCTTTCTGTGGATTTTTTGTAATTGGTCGGCGCCGGCGCCGTTACGTCTGCCATTAAACCGATAGCAGCAGCGACAGATCGTGTTTGATGACTTCTTCCAGTGTCGGTTGCTGGAGCCCGGCAATGATCTGGGCCACGTCGTAAATATCCTGGTCCGTAGCGGCGGCCCGGACGTCATTGTAGGTCCGGGCTGTGATTTTTTCCTTGCCGCCGACCATGCCGTGGTTGGAACGCAGCTGCATTTTTTTACCCAAAGGGTTGGTTGTTAGTGCCATATTTTCACCTCCTTTCCTTGTTGGATTCATTTTATCACAGAGGCGGAATGGCTTTAAATGGCCTTATTCCATGATGCTTTTCTTTGTACCATTGACCCTGCAAATCGCAAACAGTGAAGAAGAATATTGATGCTACTGAAGATTTTTGGAAATAAAATAAATTAGTACCTCTCATTAAACATCCTATCTAAAAATGAACGTTTGGCAACCAGACAAATTTGGTTGCCAAACGTTTTTTATTGAGGGTATTTTCATAATCTGTAAAATCCGGAAGAGGTTTCTTATTATTAAAAATTCTTCTTGCTTCATTGCAACTAATTTGCAATAATTGAATCATCAGTATAACTATGCTGAAATTTCTTCGCGGTAAACTGCATTTCCTGAAAAAATTTGTAGAGCAGAAAGGATTTTATTTTGAATTTACTTAAAAAACTCTATCCTTATACGATTGTAATTGCATTCATTTTCTACGGTATAATAATTGAGGAGTTTAGAGTAATCGTACGGGGTAATGGGTATTAATTGCTGACTTGCTGATTGGGATCTTGATTTATCACAAAAAGAGCACCGCCTGTTCCCTAATGGGCGGTGCTCTTTGAAATCGGTATTATCCATTTTTTAGGATTGCCTCCCACAGAGCTAACACTATCATTTTATATTAATTCACGATCAAGCTGATACACCTGTAGTTGAATTCTAGAATTCAACTACAGGTGTATCACTATTATTTTTTGTTGAAACTAATCCTTTTGATAAATAGTATCCTGCCCGCACTGGAAAAACATATAATATAACTGGTGAGCTAAATAATAATTTAGGACAAAAACAAGGCGCCCTTTCACCGCCTTTATCAGAATATCGGCGAGCTGGACATGGCCATCGCTGTGGCCTCGTTTCGCGAAAGTATGCCCGAGGCACATTTACACTTATAGCGTACCAAAGAGACCCAAAACATGAAGAATATGTCGAGAAAACGGTTAATTATGTCGAGGACGGTTATGGCACCGGATTATGCGGTAAGATTATTGGACATAATAAGTAACTCCTTAATTGCGGAAACTTGTTAATATGAAAAGCGGATCTTTGAGGGGTTGACGATAATGAAGGAGATGGTTATTAGAATCGATTAAAGCCACAGTAATGAATGATCTGAAAATTTTTTTCGGATTTCAAAAATCAAAATAATACAAAGAAGAGGAGAATATTAAAATGAAAAGAATTTCAGTAAGCTTATTTACAATCATCATGATGCTTCTTATGGTTTTTTCATCAAATGTTTTAGCAAATGATGCGAGTGCTATGGGCGTTGCATATCGAGCTCACATACAGGATGTTGGTAATTATCCAACTGACGGAACA
>NZ_LGYO01000070.1 GCF_001263355.1 Acetobacterium bakii | reverse complement strand
ATTGTTTCGTGCGAAACTGACAGCGAAGCTCACGGCAGTTTTGCAATTGCCTAAACATTTAATAAACAAAGGAGAAAATTATGTATTATAGTGCAGATATTGGTGTTATTGGCGGTTCAGGTCTTTATGAATTAAGTACGGATGTGAAAAAAATTGATGTGGATACCCCTTACGGCAATCCTTCGGATCAGATTAGTCTGGTTAAGGTCGGCGATAAAACCGTGGCATTTTTACCCCGTCACGGCAAGGACCATACCCTCAATCCCTCGGAAATTAATTACCGGGCCAACATCTTTGCCCTTAAAAGTCTGGGGGTTAAGGCCATCATTTCACCCTGCTGTGTGGGCAGTCTGAAATTTGAAATGAAACCCGGTGACTTTGTGATCTCGGATCAGTTTATTAATATGACCTCGGGCCGCAAGGACACATTTTTTGAAAAACCCAAGGTTAATCATATCAGCTCGGCCCATCCCTATGACCAGAACCTCCGGGCGTTGGCCTTGGAATCCGGCAAAGAATGCGGCATCACCGTTCATGACGGCGGCACCGTCATCATTATCAACGGCCCCCGTTTTTCCACAGTGGCGGAAAGTCGGATGTTTGCCATTATGGGCGCGGACGTGGTTAATATGACCCAGTATCCCGAAGGCTATCTGTGCATGGAACAGGACATTCCGGTGGTAAATATTGCCCTGGTCACCGATTATGACGCAGGTCTGGAAGGACACCCCAACATTTCGCCGGTAACCAACGACGCGGTGCTGGCGGTTCTCAAAGAAAACGAAGAAAAAGTAAAGGCGCTTATCTTTAAACTCATTGATAAGCTTGAGGTATAAGTTTGAAACCGGTTTATTATGAAGATGGTTTATTAAAACTTATTGACCAGACCAAGCTGCCCACCGAATTTATTGTTTACTCTTATTCGGATTACCGGGAAATTGCTAGGGCGATTGTCGATATGATCGTCCGGGGCGCCCCGGCCATCGGCGTTACCGCGGCCTACGGCGTTTATTTTGGCGCCCGCGAATATGCCGATCAGCCCAAGGAGGTTTTTTTCAGTAAAATGAAAGAGGTCACCAGCTGCCTGGCCGCCACTCGTCCCACCGCCGTCAATTTATTCTGGGCCATTAAACGCATGGAAGACGTGATTGAAAAGAATAAAGATAAGGACATCAAGGCCATTGTAAAGCTTCTGGAAAAGGAAGCCCAGGATATTTGTGCCGAAGATATTCAAATGTGTCGGGACATGGGCCAACACGGCGCTGCGCTGATTCATTATGGGGATACCATACTCACCCACTGTAACGCCGGGTCCCTGGCCACCGCGGATTACGGCACGGCGCTGGGGGTCATTCGGGCTGCCCATGATGCCGGAAAAAACATTTCGGTTTATGCGGATGAGACTAGACCCTTTTTGCAAGGGGCCCGGCTGACGGCCTATGAGCTCCAGGCAGATGGCATTCCGGTAACCCTGATCACCGACAACATGGCCGGCTGGATGATGAAGCAAGGCAAAATCGACGGTGTGATTGTCGGGGCCGACCGGATTACTTCCAATGGGGATGTGGCCAACAAAATCGGCACCTATTCGGTTTCGGTGTTGGCTAAGGCCCATGGGATTCCGATGTATGTGGCCGCCCCAACTTCAACCATTGATTTTTCCATGAAATCCGGGGATGAAATTGTCATTGAAGAACGCAACTGCCGGGAAATCAGCCACATCTGCGGGATTCAGGTGGCACCCGACGGCGTCGCCATGGAAAACCCAGCCTTTGATGTCACCCCCCACCAAAATGTCACGGCGATTATTACCGAAAAGGGCGTGGTCTATCCCCCCTATGATATCAATATTCCGAAATTGTGTGAAAAACAATGAAGGTAAATATATTATTTCCGGTTCTTAACGAAGAACGCCGCCTGGAAAAAGGCATTTTAAAAACTCTGATTTTTCTGAAACGAAACAAGTTGTTTGAGTATCAGTTAACCATTATCGACAATGGTTCAACCGATGAAACCGCGGCCATCAGCCAGCGCCTCTGCGAAAAATATCCGGAGGTCCATTATCTCAGAACCCCGGAACGGGGAGTGGGAGTCGCGGTGCGAACCGGAGTAGCCGACAATACCTGTGAAATCGTCGGCTACATGGACATTGACTTATCCACCAAAATCGATCATCTCTGGGATGTCAAGGAAATTTTCGAAAACCAGCCCCAGGTGCAGATTATCAAGGGCTCCCGGTTGATGAAAGATTCCCAGGTGGTCGGACGCAAGGCCTCCCGGGAATTTACCTCAAGGGGACTGAACTCGCTGCTACACATTGTTTTTAAAAATCATTTTTCGGATGCCCTGTGCGGGTTTGATTTCTTCAGAAAAGAAACCATTGAAAACCTTGTGGCCGCTTCCAGCCAGGACAATGGCTGGTTTTATTGCGTGGAGCTGCTGCTCCGGGCCGAACGCATGGGACTTGAAGTCCATGATGTTCCGGTGGTCTGGGAGGATGACTACGATACTAAGGTTAAAGTAATTAAAACTGTGGTATCCTATCTTAAACAGATTCATTTCTTGAAATCGGAATTTATCAGGGAAGACCGAAAAAGTTCCAGATCATGACAGAAGAGGAGGCAACCGTGAAGGTACCTGCAAATAATTTACTAAGACATTACAATGAACACCAGGAAGAATACGAAGCCAAGGCATTGGAGATCCTGCGAAGCGGAAACTACGTGCTGGGAAAAGAAGTGGATGCCTTTGAAAGAGATTTCGCCCGTTATATTACCACGGATTATTGTGTGGGTCTGGGGAATTGTCTGGATGCGCTCTGGCTGTCCTTTCGAATCCTCGGTATTGGTTTGGGAGACGAGGTCATTGTGCCGGGAAATACCTATATTGCCAGCGTTATGGGCATTACCATCAACGATGCAACCCCGGTGTTTGTGGAACCGGATGCGTATCACAGCATTGATGCCGATAAAATAGAAGCAAAAATCACCGCTAAAACGAAGGCCATACTGGTGGTGCACCTCTATGGACAAAGCTGCGAAATGGATAAAATTGTGGCACTGTGCGATAAATACAAGCTGAAACTGGTGGAAGACTGTGCCCAGAGCCATGGCGGCACCTATAAGGGTAAACAAACGGGATCCTTTGGGGATATTGGCTGCTTCAGCTTTTACCCGTCGAAGAATCTCGGGGCCTTTGGCGATGGCGGTGCCATTACCACCAACAGCGAGGCCCTGGCCAAAGAATTTCGAATGTTTCGCTTTTACGGCAGTGAAAAACGCTATTATAACAAGGTGGTCGGAACCAATTCCCGGTTGGATGAGCTCCAGGCGGGGCTGCTTAACGTTAAACTGAACTATTTGGATGCCCTTAATGCGGACCGCCAGCGGGTCTGCGATGCTTATTTAAAAAACATCAGCAACCCGGTGATCACGCTTCCGAAGGTGCGCCGGGATACCCAAAACGTCTGGCATCAGTTTGTGATTACCACCCCGTACCGGGATGAGTTCATGAAGTATTTGGAAGAACAGGGCATTGGCAGCATCATTCATTACCCCATTCCGCCCCATCTTTCCGAGGCCTATGCCTATCTGAATATGGCAAAAGGCAGCCTGCCCATCACCGAGTGTCTGGCCGATGAGATTCTGTCGTTGCCCTTGTTTTACGGCATGACGGATCCCGAGCTTGAAGCCGTCATTAACGCGGTGAACGCTTTTGTGCCAAGGGTTATGGAAAAACGTTTATGAGGTATGATAAAATTATTATCGGCGCCGGTCTTTATGGGCTTTATGCCGCTGAATTCTGCGGCAGACAAGGCGAAAAGGTGCTGGTTTTAGAATGGGAAAACGCACCCTTTAAACGGGCCACCTATATCAATCAGGCCCGGGTTCATATGGGCTATCATTACCCAAGGTCTTATGCCACGGCCATAAAATCCGCCCAGTATTTTAATCGCTTTGTCAAAGACTATGAATTTTGCATTCACAGCGGCTTCGACCAGGTTTACGCCACCGGCGAGAGTTTCAGCTGGACCAATCGCGAACAATTCACGCAATTTTGCAGAGCTGCCGAGATTCCCTGTGAAGAGCTGTTTCCGGGGAAATATTTCAATGATGCTCTTTGCGACGGCGCTTTTCTCACCAGGGAATACACCTTTGACGCGCAGATCCTCAGGGATTATTTTGTGGACAAGCTGGCCAAACAGCCCGGGACCGAAATAAAATATGGGGTGCGGATTGAGAAGATCATCAAGCATGCCGATGCCTATGAAATTATGCTGGACAATGGCCAGTCTTTTCAAACCGGCTTTCTTTTAAACGCCACCTATGGTTCCGCCAATCAGATATTGAATCTGGCTGGCGCGGAGCCCTTTAAGATAAAATATGAGCTCTGCGAAATTATTCTCTGCGAGCCCACCGGCAAGCTTTTGGACGTGGGGATTACGGTTATGGACGGGCCCTTTTTTTCAATTATGCCGTTTGGAAAAACCGGCTGTCACTCCCTGACTTCGGTGAGTTTTACGCCCCATGTATCCTCCTTTGAAAGCCTGCCGACATTTGCCTGTCAGGAAAAAAGTGACGGCTATTGTAGTCCCAGTCAATTGGGAAACTGCAATGACTGCCAGGCCAAACCGGAATCGGCATGGCCGTACATGGCCAGTATGGCGAAAAAATACTTGAAGGATGAGTATGGCTTTAAGTACAAGGGGTCGCTGTTTTCAATGAAGCCGATTCTCAAAGCTTCAGAAGTGGATGATTCCCGGCCGACCGTGATTAAAACCGCCAGCCAGGAGCCGACCTTTGTTTCCGTTTTGTCGGGGAAAATCAATACCGTTTATGATTTGGATGAGGTGCTAAAAAATGATTGATGTGCAAAAAATAAGTAAAGAAAAAAACTTTGTCTCGGCCGTAATCTATGTCTACAATGATGAAGCTCGGATCGCCGGTTTTTTAGAAACAATTCATGAGGTATTAAAAAACAATTTTGACAAATACCAGATTATTTGTGTGAATGATGCGTCAACCGATAACAGTCTGGAGATTATCCGATCCGTGGCTAAAACCATCCCGGGAACAGTTATCAATGTGGTGAACATGAGCTTTTATCAGGGGGTGGAACTGTCCATGAATGCCGGCATCGACATTTCCATTGGGGATTTTGTGTTCGAGTTTGACAACATGGTTATGGATTATGAACCAGAGCTGATGATGAAAGTTTATGAACGCTCCCTGACCGGCTTTGACATTGTCAATGCCGCGCCCAAAAATTGCGGGCATAAATCGTCGAAATTATTTTATGCTCTGTTTAACTATTATGCCCCGGGCCCCCATCCCCTGCGAACCGAGAATTTTCGGGTATTGTCCCGCAGGGCCATCAATCGGGTTCATTCCATGAGCAAAACCATTCCTTACCGCAAAGCGGTCTATGCCAACTGCGGGTTAAAAATAGACACCATAGAGTATGACAATGATCCTTTGTGTGCCAAGCGCTACAATAAAGAAACAAAATATCTGCGCAAAGAAATGGCCACAGATTCCCTGATGCTCTTTACCAATATTGCCTACCGGATGTCCATTGCCGCGGCAGTTTTAATGATGGTCGCGACCTTTGGTATTGGGGTTTATACCCTGATAAGTTACGTCACCGATCAGGTTATTTCGGGCTATACCTCCATGATGCTGGTGATCGCCGGCGGATTTTTTGGCGTCTTCGCCATTCTGGCAGTGGTCATCAAGTATTTATCGATCCTGACGGATCTGGTGTTCAGTAAGGAAAAATACACGATCGAGTCTGTCGAAACCATCAGTCAATAAATTTACAAGATTGGAGTATCATATGAAATACAGCATGTTTTCCTGGTATGGATATTTTATGCCCTTTGCAGACCGCATCAAGATTATTGCGGATGCGGGTTTTGACGAAGCGATGATTTCCTGGGAGGATGAAGAAGAACCCTGGAGCATCAGAAAAGAAGATTTCCCGGAAATTGTCCGCAAGCAGGGACTGGGCATTACCAATGTTCATCTGCCATTTATCGGCTATAACGATATCTGGGAGGAATCGCGGATTCAAATCGAGCCGAAGCTGACCCTTTTTAAAAGCTATGTCAAAGACTGCAAGGATTTTGATATTCCGGCCATGGTTATGCATACCTGTGATTTGGAAGCATTTGAGCCGGACCTCGACAAGGGCCGTGCCTTTTTTTCCGAACTGGCCGACACCGCCGAGAAATACGGTATCGATCTGGCCGTCGAAAATGTGTCCCGACAGTACCTGCTGGAATATCTGCTTGACGAAATCGATGCCCCCCATTTTGGCATGTGCTACGACAGCTCCCATGACTATCTGGAAGCCGAGAATTCCGGTCGGATCCTGAAAAAACGCAAACAAAGGATTAAGGCCCTGCATCTGTCGGATAACGATTTTGAGGTTGATCGCCACTGGATTCCCAGGGAAGGTTTGATTCCTTTGGATGAGGTCATGACGGAAATTCTCAGTGTGCCTACCATTAAAACCATTTCCTATGAGGTCATTGCCAACGAACAGTGGCGGGAGCAGGATCCCGGGGATTTTGCGGCGGCGGTGTTGAAGAGTTTAAAAATCAAGGAATAGATATTCGAAAAAAAACGATTGCAATTTTAAAATGATAATGTTACACTCTGCTTGTATGTTAAATACGATTTAAAAAACCGCTTACGAACATAATTGAATAACTGAGATTTAGTTTGGTTTTTTGCAGAAAGATTAATTTTTGTATAAAATCAGATGATAATTCAACTGAATGATAAATGAATGCCGAAAATAAGTAGGCGTGGTAAAAAGCAATATTGCTTTTTTTACCTAAGAGGAATATGGGTGGAAATCCCAAACAGATGCGCTACCGTGATTGCCCCCAGGGCTTCAGTCGGATACTCATTCTTTATCGACAGGTGTGATCCAACGCAAATACGGATCATATCAAGTAAAGTTCTACAGCAACTTCTGGAACTTCTGTCACAGGCCTTTTTTGGCTTGGATGGGAGTTCTTTTTTTGTTTAAAAAATAAGAAAGCTTAGGAGATTTTGAAATGGCAATGAAAAAAATAGTTGCTCAAACGTGCCCCAACTGTGGGGAGTATTTTGACATTGAGGCCTTTGAGGTCATTAATGTCACTCTGGATACATCCCTACGGGATGAGGTGCTCAATGGCCGCATTTTTGATTTCACCTGCCCAGAGTGCCGCTATTGGTTTCGCAACCCCTATTCCATGGTCTATAAGGATATGGAAAAAGAATTCACCATTATTCTGGATCTGAAAAATAATGAAGCGCTGAAAACAGAAAACGAGGCAAAAGAAGATCTGACCAGAGAAACCCTGGAATTATTCCCCACCTATCGGATCCGGGTTGTTACCGATATGACGGATTTCATTGAAAAAATCCATATTTTCAGTGCCGACCTCAATGATAGGGTGATTGCCTACCTGGACCACAAAATTAAAAGATATATGATCGCAAAAATGGAAAAAGAGAAGTCACCCATACAAATCAACCGGGTAGTGTTTGATTCGCTAAACGGCAATGAAGAGCGGGTGAATTTCGGAGTGTTTGGCAGTTCGCCAACGCCGATTATAATGAATATGCCCCTACGTGATTATGAATATCTGTTGAAAAAAAGTCCGCTAAAAGAAAGTTTTAAAGAACAGCCCGGGGAATACATCGTCGATAAAGACTGGGCAGAAGAAACAGATCGACCGATTAGTTCATATTAAAATTATGCGAAAAAAGATTGGCAATACAAAAATAAGGATCATAAGGAGTAATGAAAATGGTAAGACTAAAAAAGGCTGTGAGTTTGCTGGTGATTTTAATGATGGTATTATGTTTTTTTCAACCGGTATCGGCAGAAGAAAATAATTCGGTAACAGTGGGGATTCGGGTAGAGTCCATGGATTCCACATTGATTCCCCTGACATATGTAACGATGCCCCAAACCCATAAGACGTTTCAGAATTATGGGTTAAGCGGTCAAACAGATCCGGGTTTTGATACACCGGTGCATGTACTGGCACAGTATTTAACAGACAGTTGGGGAACGACGGCTGCGGATATGGGAACCATGATTGGCCTTGCCTATTCGAATCTGTCTCAAATTTGCGGCATGTATGCCAATGGCACAGAAGTTAACGATGGAAGCCATTTTTGGATGTACATGGTGAACGACGAATATCCAGCACTAAATGGGATGGGTTACAGCATGACCGATTGTCCGTTAAAAAATGGTGATGTGATTACTATTTATGCCATGAATTATCCCGGAACAGCCTTTTATTCCTATTTTCAAAAACAAGAATACGCTGTAACCCAGGGCGAAGCAGTTAGTCTTACCCTTTTGGGCAGAAATACAATGGGGGGAGAAAGTCTTTCGATTTCCGGGGCGACTATATTGTCCTCTGAGGATGGCGCGTCAGCAACCATTGAAACGGAGATTGTGACGGATAATCAGGGGAAGGCAACCATTAGTTTTAGTGAACCCGGTACCTATACGCTCAGCAGTAAAAAGGCTGATATCACCAGAGCCTATGCAAAGGTCGTTGTCACTCAGTCCGATGTTGAGGCGGACAAAACTCTTGTAGCCGGCGATAAGGTCGGACTGAGCATACCAACTGAAACATCCGTAAATTTAACGCTTCCCACTGTGGGCGAAAGCGGAAAGACGATAATCAGTTGGACCAGCAGTGATGCATGTGTAAAACCAGATGGAAAAATAACCAGAGGAAAAGATGATAAGCCGGTAACACTGACAGCAACTATCGAAAAAGGTAGTGCTAAAGAAACCAAGCTTTTTCCAGTCATTGTAAAGGCATATTCTGATACTGAAATCAGCGAAGCCATTGCGGCTATTAAGACAGCTCTGACAGCAGCCGCCGTGAAACCAGTGGAAGGGACTGACACCAATCTCATTGCCATGCTTCAGGCACAGGCAGATCAGGTGGCTTTGGGCAGTACCATCACCCTGACGGATGTATCCAGTCAGCCGCAGGTTGATGTCAACGGCACCATTACCTATGGGAGCGCCGCGAAAAAGAATAAAGATGTTGCATTTATGATTGATTTACTGGGAAAGAGTGATTCCGGCACCGTTAAGGTAAGCGTACCGGCTCATGTGATGACAGCTCAGGAAACTGTTGATGATGATGCCCTTAAACTAACCTGGGATGAAATAAAAAGCAGCAATACCACACCAGACAGTGTAAAAACAAGATTAATCCTTTCAACAACCGGGGATTCATATGCCACCGATATTACTTGGAGTTCATCCAATACAGCGGTTATCAGCAATACCGGGACAGTGACGCGTCCGGCATATCAGCAGCCGGATGCAAAAGTGACACTAACTGCCACTGTAAAACCAAGTCCTTATATGGAAATGTACGGTCATCCCGGCACGGCAGATAGTAAAAACGTTAACATTGAATTGACGGTGAGTGCTTTCACCCAGGAAGAATATGACAATGCAAAGAAGGATGTCGAAGCGGTAAAGAATTATCTCCAGAATATCGGCAAAGTCAAAGAAATGGATACTGGCGAGAGTGCAGACTTATTAAATATCGATTATGATCTAGGCCTGATTGGCAACAATACCAACGAAACGGGTGTGTCTGATGTTGATATTGCATGGTCTTCCACCAATGCGTCGATTCTAGTGAATACATATCGGGGCAAGGTCCTAAGACCGGCTGTAAATGAGGAAGCGGCCACCGGAAAATTAATCGCCACGATCACCAAAGCCGGTTATTCTGAAACCTTGGAATTTGATACATTGGTTTTGCCGGTAATCCAAGCAGAAATCGATGCGGAAAATGAAATAATAAAAAAATTAAGCGAAAAGTTGTCGTTTGATCAAATTAAAAAAGATAATCTGAATGCGAAATACGTTACCACTGGCTTGCAGATGGTTTACCGTGGTTATTGTGACGATGTCGGAAATACCACTTATGGAACAAAAAATAGTGGGGATACTGGGATTGGTATCACCTGGGAAACCAGTAATGATACAGTGATGGCTTCCTATGGAACCGTCAAGCGACCAATTGCCAAAGATGAAACAGTAACAATGACAGCAACCCTTTCTTCAATTTTATTAAAAGGAGTGGCAGGGGTCAATGATGTAAAAGTGGAAATCCCCATAACCGTGGTTAAACCAACACCGAAATTGAAAAATATTACGGTAACCTCCGGAAATCTGACCTTCGATCCGGATGGATACCAGTATAATCTGGAAATACTGGAAGAGACAGCGGAAATTGGGATTAGTTTTACAAAACTAGATAGCACTGCCGTTACTGAAGTGGTCGGGGCCACATCCAATGGAAATGAAAATTATACTGCCAAACCCGGGGATACAGTTACGATTAAGTCCACACTGGGAAATGAAAGCATAGAATATACGTTAAATTTTGTTAAAATTACTAAGGATCAGGTTGCAGCTCGGAGCGTTGTTGATCAGATTACCGCTCTGCCGGCACCCGATAAACTGACCTTGGGCAACAAGTCCGACGTCATCGCAGCCAGAAATGCGTATAATATTTTAAATGATACCCAGAAAGCACTGGTCAATAATCTTAGCACACTGGAAGCAGCAGAAAAACGGATTGCTGTACTGGAAACACCGGCACCAATCCCGATACCGATACCAGATACCGGCGGGACCGTAAAAGATGAAGCAACCGGAGTTGAAGTCGTTGGGCTGCCAACCGGAACAGGCATTAAAGTTATCGCGGAAACAGATGATTCAGATAAAAATGAAGAGGCAGAGAAAGCCGCGATCGCAGCTGGGATCAAAGACGTCACCATCATCAGCCTTTACAGCATCAAGCCCGACATGAGTGATGCGGACCTGGCTGCATTCAACAGCAATCCCGACAGCTTTGTGACGCTGACTATCCCCCTGGGCGACGACCAGCAGGGCTATACTGACTACCGTATCTATCACAAGAAAACCGACGGCACGGTGGAATGGATCATCCCAACCTTATCCGCCGACGGAAAAGCACTGACCTTTAAAGTCAACGCCTTCTCCGAATTCGGAGTGGTGGGAACCAAAGCCGATACCGGAACCGTTAACTGCACTTACCAGACTCAGATCGAAAATGTCGGCTGGCAGGCAGTGAAAAGCAACGGCGAAACCAGCGGCACCTTCGGCGAATGCAAACGCCTGGAAGGCATTAAGATCAACATCGATGCCCCGGGAAAAGATTTGGGCGTGACATACCAGACCCACGTTCAGGATATCGGCTGGCAGGGATTTAAAAGCAATGGCAGTCTCAGCGGCACCGAAGGCGAATGCAAACGCCTGGAAGCCATCCAGATGAAGCTGAGTGGCAATGACGCCGATAAATTTGACATCTATTACCGGGTCCACGCTGAGAACTACGGCTGGATGGGCTGGGCCAAAAACGGTGCCAGCGCCGGCACCGAAGGCCTCAGCCTGCGGCTGGAAGCCATTGAAATCAAAGTGGTGGCCAAAGATGCGACCGCCCCGGGGACAACCGAGGGATCTTTTGTCACCGGAAACATTAACTGCAGCTACCAGACCCATGTTGAAAATATCGGCTGGCAGGAGCTCAAAACAGACGGCGCCATGAGCGGCACCACCGGTAAGTCCCTGCGTCTGGAAGGCATTAAAATCAATGTCGATAATGCCGGCTACGATGTGGGCATCAGCTATCAGACCCATGTCCAGGACATCGGCTGGCAGGAGCTCCGGACCAACGGCGCCATGAGCGGCACCGAGGGCGAATCAAAACGCCTGGAAGGCATCCGCATCAGCCTGACCGGAGCCGACGCCGAGCTGTGTGATATTTACTATCAGGTACACGCCGAAAACATCGGCTGGATGGGCTGGGCTAAAAATGGCGCCAGTGCCGGAACCGAAGGTTTCGGCTACCGCCTGGAAGCTATTAAGATCCAGGTGGTGCCTAAAGGCTCACCGGCGCCAACCGCAGAAGTGGGCACCAATGACACCGCCTTTTTGGTTAGTAACTGAACTAATTACGATTAAAAACTGGTTTAATACAGTTTTTAAATAAATATCCTCCTTAACAGCAGGAGAATTTTCTCAGAATTCTTCTGCTGGTTACGTTTATGTCGGCAATGATAAATGCGAATAATAACGAAGTTAGATTAAAATGAATAATTTAGTCATATTTAAATTTGCCTGTACACACAAGGATAAAACAGACAAGTGGGAACACTGAAAAGGTTTGTAATTTACCTTTTTTCGGTTTTGATCGTGTAAAGGATTAAATCAAAGATGACATATAATGTAGCTACATTGTTTCTGAACGAACAAATTAATTTTAGGAGGATTATTTCATGATTGCAAGAGGTTTTAGTAACCCAACGGAGCGAATTGAAAAGTTAAAGAGAGTCATTTTAGATGCCACACCCTATGTGGAATCCGAACGGGCTGTGCTGGTTACAGAGGCATACAAAGAAACAGAAGGCCTGTCCCCAATTTTGAGACGAGCAAAGGCAGCAGAGAAGATATTCAATAATCTGCCGGTGACCATTCGGGATAATGAATTGATCGTAGGTGCCATTACAAAGAATCCCCGTTCCACGGAAATTTGTCCTGAATTTTCTTTTGATTGGGTCGAGAAAGAATTTGATACCATGGGATCACGAATCGCCGATCCTTTCCAGATACCTAAACAAACTGCCCAGGAATTGCATGATGCTTTTTTATACTGGCCGGGAAAAACGACCAGCGATCTGGCCACTTCCTATATGTCCCAGGAAGCCAAAGATTGCATGGGCGCCGGCGTTTTTACCGTCGGTAATTATTTTTATGGCGGGGTCGGCCATGTCAGTGTGGATTATGGAAAAATTCTTGAAAAAGGTTTCCGCGGGATTATCACCGAAGTTGTGGAGGCCATGGAAAAAATGGATCGCTGTGATTCGGATTACATTAAAAAGCAGCAGTTCTACAATGCCATTATCATCACCTATACAGCGGCGATTAACTTTGCCCACCGCTATGCCGAAAAAGCCATGGAACTGGCATCCGCTGAAATGAATTCCGCACGCAAGGGAGAGTTGCTGCAAATCGCAAGAAACTGCTCAAAAGTACCTGAAAATGGAGCTACCAATTTCTATGAAGCCTGCCAATCCTTCTGGTTTCTGCAGTGCATGCTTCAAATTGAATCCAGCGGTCATTCCATTTCACCGGGACGCTTTGACCAATACATGTATCCCTACTACAAAAATGACCCGTCCATCACCAAAGAATTCGCCCAGGAACTCATTGACTGTATCTTCATAAAACTGAACGATGTCAACAAAACCCGGGATGAGATATCCGCCCAGGCTTTTGCCGGCTATGCGGTGTTTCAGAACCTTTGCGTCGGCGGTCAGGACGAAGAAGGTATGGATGCCACCAATGATGTTTCTTATATGTGTATGGAGACCGTTGCCCATGTAAAACTGCCGGCGCCGTCTTTCTCCATTCGGGTATGGCAGGGGACACCGGATGAATTTATGTTCAGAGCCTGCGAGGTCACCCGTCTGGGCTTAGGCGTACCGGCTATGTATAACGACGAAGTCATTATACCGGCGTTGGTAAATCGGGGTGTAACCTTAAACGATGCCCGGAATTACTGCATTATTGGCTGCGTGGAACCCCAATGCCCACACAAAACCGAAGGCTGGCATGATGCGGCATTCTTTAATGTGGCCAAAGTTCTGGAAATTACCCTGAACAACGGCAAAGCCGGCAATCAGCAGTTGGGGCCGGTAACCGGTGATATTACCACCTTCTCCTGCATTGATGATTTTTTCACCGCGTTTACAAAACAAATCAAATATTTTGTTCATTATCTGGCTGAAGCGGACAATAGTGTGGATATTGCCCATGCCGAAAGATGCCCGCTGCCTTTCCTGTCTGCGCTGGTGGATGATTGTATCGGTCGCGGTAAATCTGTCCAGGAAGGCGGTGCCATCTATAATTTCACCGGACCCCAGGCCTTTGGCGTAGCCGATTCCGGAGATTCGATGTATGCGATCCAAAAAAATGTATTTGAAGATAAAACCATGACTTTAACCGAACTGAAAAATGCACTGGATGCCAACTTTGGTCAGCCGGTGGGCGGAAAGAATACGCTAAGCATTGATACGAATGAGATGACTACGGAAATGAAGGTTTATGAAGTGGTTAAGAAAATTTTAAGCACCAACGGCTCCATTGATCTTTCCAAACTGAGTGATGAGGTTTTAGGAATGGGGTCTGTCCAGAATACCTGCGGAGCCAATGAGTATTTGAAGATACAGGGATTATTGAATCGCACCCCTGCATTTGGCAATGATATTGACGAAGTCGATATGATGGCCAGAAAATGTGCCCAAATTTATTGCAAGGAAGTGGAAAAATACACCAATCCCCGTGGCGGCCAATTCCAGGCCGGTATTTATCCGGTTTCTGCCAATGTGTTATTTGGAAAAGATGTGGCCGCCCTTCCCGATGGCCGTCTGGCAACCATGCCTCTGGCCGATGGGGTATCTCCCAGAGCCGGGAAAGACGTGAATGGTCCCACTGCGGCAGCGAATTCGGTGGCTAAGCTGGACCATTTCAGCGCATCAAACGGCACCCTGTACAACCAGAAATTCCTGCCTGCCGCTTTGGAAGGCGATAAAGGCCTCCAAACTTTCGCAGCCCTTGTTCGCAGCTTTTTTGACCATAAGGGCATGCATGTCCAGTTTAATGTCATTGATAAAAAAACCCTTTTAGCCGCCCAGAAAGATCCGGATAAATACCGGGATCTGGTGGTTCGGGTGGCCGGTTACAGTGCCCAATTCACCGTTTTGGCCAAAGAAGTTCAGGATGATATCATCAGCCGGACCGAACAATCATTTTAAGGCGTTAAGCCGGGGAGTTGTATGTTATGGAAATTAATTATGACCTGGAAGGAATTGTATTTGACATACAGCGTTTTTCCATCCATGATGGTCCAGGGATTCGGACAATCGTTTTTTTAAAGGGTTGTCCGCTTGCCTGCTGGTGGTGTTGCAATCCCGAAGCCCAGTCCATCAAACCAATTATGATGTATCAAATTGGCCGATGTATCCATTGCGGGCTTTGCCTGTCGGTTTGTCCCCAGGGAGCACTCAGTGCCCAAAATCCCGGATTCATCGATCGGAATAAGTGTATCGCCTGCGGAGAATGTGCGAAAATATGTCCCACAGAGGCTCTTGTTTTGAAGGGAAAAACCATGACGATTAAAGAAGTCATGGATATTCTCAGAAAAGATGAAGCCATTTACCGGCATTCAAATGGGGGCGTTACCATTTCCGGCGGAGAAGCTCTGGTTCAGCATGAGTTTACAACAGAACTGTTAAAAGCCTGTCAGGTCAATGGCTGGCATACGGCTATGGAAACAACCGGGTATACCACCAGTGAACAGGCCCTCAATGAGGTGTTTACTTATTTGGATCTCGTGCTGATGGATGTCAAAAGCGGCGATGACGAAACTCATAAAAAATACACCGGGGTTTCCAATGCTTTAATCCAGCAGAATGCCAGAAAAATTACGGAAAAAGCCAGAACCGTGGTGCGGGTTCCAACCATCCCCGGGGTGAATGCAGATGAAAAATCATTCAGAAACATCTGTGATTTTGCAGCCACCCTTTCAGGAGTGGATACTATCCATATCCTGCCCTACCATACCTATGGTGAAAACAAGTATGATCTGCTGGGCAGACCCTACCGCATGGGAAAAACACCGTCACTGACACAAAACCAGATAGAAATATTAAAGGATGTGGTGGAAAGTAAAGGCTTCCACTGTATCATCGGCGGATAGAAAATTGAATATAAAAATTAGAGGAGGCCAGATATGAGCTCAGATTCATTGGGAATGATTGAAACCAAAGGGCTGGTAGGCGCCATTGAAGCGGCAGATGCCATGGTGAAGTCGGCAAATGTTCGTTTGATAGCCTATGAAAAAATAGGCTCAGGATTGGTAACGGTTATGGTCCGGGGTGACGTCGGAGCTGTTAAAGCAGCCATAGATGCAGGGACCGCGGCCGCCGATAAAGTTGGCCAGGTTGTGTCGGTTCATGTTATTCCAAGACCGCATGCCGATACTGAAAAACTGCTGCCCAAGTTTGATTAAACGTGATAGTTTAACAGCTACACTTTAATATTATTTCAGGACTTCCCCGTCTTCCTTCTTCTTTCTGGGAAGTCCTGTTTATTTATGTAAGGATAAAGAGCAATAGGTAAAGCGATTTAGATGAGGTGAATAATGAATGATTGTATCAGTTCAACCGGGGAAAGTAAAAGTCGTTTTTTGATTGAGGAGTTTGACATTGCTTCATTATTTGGAAAAGAAATGCTGGAAGAAATACAGGAAAAGGTTTCCAGAGCCACCGGCCTGGCGTTTGTAACGGTGGATTATAAGGGAGAGCCGGTAACTAAATTAACCGCCTTCACACCTTTTTGTCAGAGTATAAGAGAGCGGTCGGGCGGGGAAATGGTCTGTCGATCTTCGGACGCCTATGGCGCCATTATGGCTGCAGTCACACAAAAAACAAATGTGTATTTTTGTCCCTGCGGTCTTATTGAGGTTGCCAT
The DNA here is from genome assembly GCF_001263355.1 of Acetobacterium bakii. Lineage (GTDB taxonomy): Bacteria > Bacillota > Clostridia > Eubacteriales > Eubacteriaceae > Acetobacterium > Acetobacterium bakii. The sequence goes on along the minus strand of NZ_LGYO01000070.1, from coordinate 10,958 downwards.
TCCCATTATTATTAAAGGTCAGTATCTCGGCGGTTTTATCGGCGGGCAGATTCGCTGTGACGACGCGCCCGAACAGATATGCAGGTTGAAAAATTTGCAGCAGCATCGAATCGATTATGAGGAGAACCGGGAGACTAAAAGTCTTTTTAACGCCATTTCGAAAATGCGCTATGCTCAGTTTTTAGATATTGCCGATATGGTTTCGATGATTATTACCCAGGTTGGCGAAAAAGAGCTGTCCCGTTTGGAAGCGCAGAAACGCACGCAAAAGGAAAAAGAATTTTACCATGAAAGAGAGCAGATTATTCAACGCGAAAAAGAATTGAAAAACGAAGAATTAAACGCTCTCAAGGCCCAGATTAATCCCCATTTTTTATTCAATTGCCTGACGACGATTTCGAATTTGGCGATGATTGAAGACGCGCCGCGAACCAATGATATGACCACCATATTTGCGGAGCTGTTAAGAACAAATTTAAATACATCGGTAAAAGAACGCTTGTTAAGCGAAGAAATCAATAACATCGAGCGGTACTTAAATATTCAGAAGATCCGATTCGGAGATAAATTCGATTATGCCATCAACCGGGATTTCAATGAACAGGAGGTTCAGATTCCCAGTTTTATTTTGTTGCCCTTTGTAGAAAACGCAGTGGTAAACGGTATCATGCCAAGCAGGGAAAAAGGCTATTTAAAAATAACCGCAACGGAAAACCGGGACACCATTGCCATTACCATCGAAGATAACGGAAAAGGCCTTAGTGGAAAAAAGATCGCCAGGAAGAGTGAATCGGATGAGCCCTTTTCGGAACACAGCCTGGTCCAGACAATCAAAGAAATCTGCAGACGTTTAGTTGAAGCCTATGGCCGGGATTATGATGTAATCATTGATAACAAAAAAGGCAAAGGGACAACCTGCCGGATAACCTATCCCAAAGACCTTGGGGAGAAGGTGGGATAGGAATGCTCAGGGTATTGGTAGCAGACGATGAATATTTAATGCGGGAAGCATTAACCCGGATGATTTTAAAAATTGATGGCTTTGAGGTGGTTCATGCGGTAGATACCGGTACAGAAGCGGTTCGCATCTGTGAAAAAGAAGACATTGATATTGCTTTTATGGATATCATGATGCCGGAAATGAATGGCATCGAGGCCGGTCGGCGGATTAAAGCTATGAAAAAGGGGGTCAGTATCTATATATTAACCGCCTATAATAAATTGGATTATTTGCAGGAAGCGCTGAAAATGAAGGCCGAAGAATACTTATTAAAGCCAGTTTCTCAGTCGAAAATCGAGGAAATTTTAAAACAAAATATTAAGCGATGCGACTGGTCGGTGAAAATAGAAGATAGAATAAATGACTTGCTGAATTTTAAAAGCTACCGGGAGATGTATTATGGGGTACCGCATTTTGTAGAAAAACTGGAAGACGGAGGGGATTATTCGGCAATCGTCCAAAACCTCATAAGGAATTATCCCCAGTCAGAAAATGGAATCCGCAGTCTGGTCAAAAATCAGTTTGTCCATAAAAAAGAGTTTGAGTATTTTCTGCTCCAAAGCATGGACTGCATCTATCGGAACAAGGCCATGGAAAAACATCCCATTTTGTTGGATACCTTCAACTATTTGGATAACCACCTCACCGAAAACATCGGTCTCAAAGAAATCACCCGGGACTGCAATGTGAGCCAGGGTTATCTAAGCCGGATCTTTAAGGTTGAGTTTGGGGTCAGTGTTATGGAATACATTCACATGCGCAAAATGATGCTGGCCAAGTGGTATTTTCTGGCCAACGATGTCAGCCTTACCGACGTGGCCTACCGTCTGGGTTACAACGAATGCAGCTACTTTAGCAAAGTGTTTAAAAAATACGAACATGTCACCGTTTTAGAATACAAAAAAAGTTTGAACTCAGACTGTCGCTAAACCACCGTACAGACCAATGATTAATCCGTTGTTTGCTGCGGAATCGGACAGGCTTCACCGTGTTCGCTCCGATGCAAACAACCAGATTAATCATTGTCGGTACTTGACGATTGTTTAGACGGTTTGCGCTTATAACATTAGGAGGCGATACAATTGAATGAATACCTGGTCACATCAGAGTCGGTGACCGAGGGCCATCCGGATAAACTCTGTGATCAAATCTCAGACGGCATCCTGGATCGATATCTGGAACAGGACCCGGAAGCCCGGGTGGCGGTGGAGGTGATGGCATCCAAAAACACCATTATGATTGCCGGACAGGTTTCGGCCCGGGTGGTGCTGGATGTGACTGAAATCGCACGACAGGTTATCCGGGACATCGGCTATGATGACGAGATAAAAGGGCTGGATTATCAAACCTGTCTGGTACTGACCAATATTAATCACCAGTCAGCAGATATTGCCAGAGGGGTGGATCAGTTCACCAATCGCGAACCGGCACTGTACGTACCCTCCGGCAGTGGCTGCCGGTGGGTTAGAAAAGAGGGCGAAGCATCTGGTCAGATAAAGGATTTAGGGGCCGGCGATCAGGGGATTATGTACGGTTATGCCAGCAATGAAACGGCCAATTATTTACCGATAACCATGGATCTGGCCAGTAAGCTGGCTCGGCGGCTTGGCGAAATCAGAAAAACCGGCCAGGTGGAGTGGCTGTATCCCGACGGTAAAACCCAGGTCACCATGAAATATGATGAGAATGAGCGGCCGCTAGCAATTACCAGTATTGTCATCTCAGCTCAGCACCGGGACGGTGTCGAGCTGGCAGCGGTTAAAAATGCCATTCTAAGAGAGATCATCAAGCCGGTGATTGACGACCAATGGTTAACCCCTTCCACAAGCATTCACATCAATCCCACCGGCCGCTTTGTTATCGGCGGGCCCATGGGGGATACCGGCCTCACCGGCCGGAAAATTATGGTTGATACCTATGGCGGTGTGGGCAAGCACGGCGGAGGTGCTTTCTCGGGAAAAGATCCCACCAAGGTGGACCGCACCGGTGCCTATATGGCACGATATGTGGCCAAGAACATCGTGGCGGCCGGTCTGGCCGACCGCTGCGAGGTGTCGCTGGCCTATGCCATTGGCCTGCCCGAACCGGAAGCCGTCAGGATTAACACTTTCGACACCGAGCACATCGACCGGGCAGTCATTGAAAGCCGGGTCAGAGACAGCTTTTCCTTTTCGGTTATCAACATGATCAAAACCCTTAAGTTAAAACGCCCGCAGTTTTTAAAAACCGCCGCCTATGGTCACTTTGGCAGAGAAGATCAGGGTTTTGCCTGGGAAGAAACCAATCAAATGGAGGCATTGTTGAATAATGGATGATAGTTAAATATCTTATCCGCAGCAAACCCAAGTATGGCGGGCCGCTCACGATGAGGTGAAACATCAGACCTTTTTTGAGCAGGATGCAAAAAAATTAAAGGGCAAAGAAATACGGGTGGATGCTTATTGCCGGGAGAATGGGCTTATGGTGGAAAATCGGAGAGGTGAAAAATTTAACAAAAAACGGTTGCAATTTTTAAAACCTAATGTTAAAATTGCCTTGTAACTTAAATGAGATTAAGATACGGGCAACAATAAACTAAATATTATGAGATGATAAAGTCGCCGAGTCATATCGGCTATGGTAAAAGCAGTGATGCCTTTTACCGCGAGGAATCGGGTGAAATTCCCTAGCAGATGCGCTACCGTGATTGCCGCAAGGCATCAGTCGGGAACTCAATCTTTATCGACAGAGATGATCCAACGCAGAGTGGATCAGATCATAAAAGTTCTACAGCAACTACTGGAACTTCTGTCTAAGGCCTTTTTGGCCTTGATGGGAGTTCTTTTTTTGTGCAAAAAAACAGCATTAAGGAGGATTTAAAATGGCGATAAAAAAAACAATTATCCGGGAGTGTCCGGAATGTGGTGCATTCTTTGACACTGAGGCCTATGAGGTGATTAATGCCACCCTGGACTTAGCCCTCAGAGACGAGGTGATTTGGGGGAGGATTTTTGACTTTACCTGTCCGGTGTGCAGTCACCGCTTTCGCAGCCCCTATTCCATGTCTTATAAGGAAATGGAACAGGAATACATTATTTTTCTGGACCTGGGCGAAGCCGCCGAGCACAGTGACGAACCGACTGATGAAAACCGCTTAATCGAAAATCAGATTGCCGAAGCCCGGGAATTTTTTCCGACCTACCGCATCCGGGTGGTGCATGACATGATGGATCTGATTGAAAAGATTCACATTTTCAGTGCCGGCCTCAATGATAAAATCGTTACCTATCTGGGTTACAAGATCAAGGATGATGTCACCCTGAAAATGAAAACCGCCAAACCGCCGATCCGGGTTCATAAAGCCCTGTTTGATTCCTTAAAAGGCAAAGAAGGAGAGCTCAACTTTGGACTGCTCAGCAGTTCTCCCAAACCGATCTTTGTCACCACCCCCAGCCGGGATTATGAGTATCTGCTCAAAAAAAGCCCCCTCCGCCACCAGTTTGACGAAGCGGAAGGACTGTACCAGATTGATGAAAGCTGGGCCGCCGGGATTGATAAGGTGTTAATTGCCTGATGTGATAAAAAGTCAGAACGCTCTTAGAAAGATACTCCAGGTGGTTACACCTTGAGAATAAATGTGAAGCATTGGGCTTCATGGTTTGGTTAACAAACAGAAAGGGGGCGCGTGTGAAAAAGCAGGATGAGCAGAACTGCAGTCTTATCCGATTGGAGGAACCGGCCAATTGACTGTAGGTGCATCGGTTCAAAAATTGGTTTTTGGTAATGAGGGCAAAGAAAAAACCGCAGGGATCTGAGAAATCCCGACGGTTGGGTGACGAAAACGTCACAAAAGTATAATGATACTTTAATTTACCCTCTATTGGCGGAAATGTCAAGATTCAAAATTAAAAAATAAAAATATGAGGAGTAAAACAGATGAAAATCAAAAGTTATGGTAAAAAAGCGTTGGCAGTAGTGGGTTCAATGGCGATGATGGCAGCTTTTGCTTCCCCAACCTTCGCAGCCGGTCTGGATGATGGAGCAGATTTCTACATTGCCGTGGATCAGTCCACAATGGGCGGACCGGCAATTGTCGCACCAGCTCACGTGCATGTCAATCCGGCAGATTACAGCACCACAACCGTATTGGAACTGTTAAACGACGTTAAAGGCAGTGTAACCGTGCACGATAATTGGGGTTATGTGGATTATATGAGTAGTTCATTCTCAGATACCTATAATTTCGGTTCTTACACAGGTACATTAACTGCCCCTTGTACGAATGCTGATATGGTATTCACAGATGACTCTGATGGTCTTCTGTCAGAAAAAGAATATACCGGCGTTTCTGGATGGATGATGCAGATTGACAGCCAGACCTCAGGTACCTATGGTGGCGAAACGGTTTGGTATAGTGGTAATACGACCGTACAGGATCTGATTAACACCGGGCTGCTCAATGCCGGGGACACCAGTGCTACCATTCGTTGGTATTACTCCTTGAATATGGGTGCTGATATGGGGTTGGCAAATAGTTCCTGGTTACCAACCAATCAGCCGACTTTCAATGGAACAGCATGGGTTTATGACTGGAGTAATACAACCTATACAGCTCCATCATTTACAATGGCCAACAAAGATGCGTTGGTAAAAGCGCTGGCGAATAACCCGACTGATCCGCAGTATGCAACCGCTTTAGCTGTCTTCAATACTGTTAATGCTACACAGAATGCCGTCAATGCGGCAACTGCTTCACTCTAAGCTGTAGTATTTTGTTTTTGGGTAAAAGGATAAAAGAGGGACATTTAGTCCCTCTTTCTTTAATAAAAGAAAGGGATAAATAATGAAAAATATATGGATTGAAAAGAAAAAGAATATCCTAATCATGCTTTTTTTCTTTATAATAATGATGGTGGTGTCTGGCTTCACTTCCATGGCGGTTAGGGCGGAAGGTAACACCTGGAATACGGCACCAGCAGATGGTATTTACAGAATTTCGACAGTTGATGATTTGACCGCATTTCGAGAAATGATTAATACTGAAATGGGCAACACGGGGGGGAAACCGTTTATTGACAAAACGGTTGTTTTAGAGAATGATATCGAGATTGCTACACCATTAACATGTTCAAAAAATATCACGTCTTGTACTTTTTCAGGTGCCTTTGATGGTAAGGGTCATACAATCAAGGGATTTAACGATACCACGTATGGCTTGTTTGGATCAATTGGAGAAACCGGTACGGTAAAAAACCTGAATATAGTTGCAGATGTCAACACAAATACAGCAAGCTTGAAATACGGCGTTTACGCATACCGTAATAATGGATTAATTTCAAGTTGCAGTGTTACTGGAGATGTGAGTAGTTCTGGCGCAGGTTCATCAGTTGGCGGAATGATCTATGAACTACAAGCGAAAGGTCGAATCGAAAATTGCTATAGTCGGGTAAAAATTTCGTTAACTATGACAGGTGCAAATACCAATGCTTCAGGTTTGATAAACATTTCTAATAGCGCTGCATTGAATTGTGTAAACAACTGTTATGTCATGTCAGAAAAGATAGAAGCAGGAAAAAATATATTTGCTGTTGCACAAGCAAAAAAAGATGGAGTTGTCACAAACTGTTATTATAGTGTGGCAAATAATCCGACTTTTTCTACTAATAACAAAGGGATTACTAAAACAAGCGATGAATTAAAACTCCAAACTACCTACACCAATTGGGATTTTTATAATGTCTGGAAAATTAATTCGAGCGAAAACGGTGGCTATCCCACTTTACAATTTGGATCGCCAAAAACTGTTGCTGAGGTCACCGGTTTTATTGACGGATTAAAAACAGCAAATGAGTTGACCTTAGATGATCAATTTACGGTGAGTTATGTACGAAAAGCCGTTAGTGCATTAAGTGAACAGGATCGGCAATCGGTCAATAATTTGAGCAAGTTAACTGAAGCGGAAAGCCGAATTAGCGTACTGGCTAATGCTAAAACCAAGGCCGATCAGGTGACTGCTTTAATTAATGTGATCCCGGTAGATAACGAAATTACATTGGAGCATCGTTCTCAAATTGAAACGGCAAAATCAGAATTAACCAGTGCAACAAGCGATGCCGATGTGCTGAGCTTTATTACTGAAGATACAAAAAATAAATTAAGTGCCGCAGAAGCGAAGCTTAATGCGATAACATCAAACAGTAATACCTGGGAATCGTCTAATAAAACCAGTATTTCAACGGCTGAAGACTTGAATGCATTTCGTTCAAGCATTACCGCTGCAAATACCTATTCAGGAAAAACAATTGTTTTAAATAATGATATCACGATTAATGAGACGCAAGTCTGGGCCTCATTAAACGCACAGGGGTTATTTCAAGGGTCCTTTGACGGTAAAGGCCATATGATCAAAGGGTTTAACGATCCGAAAAACGGATTGTTTTATAATATCGATAAATCCGGTTCGGTGTTGAATCTTAATCTGGAATTGGCGATTAACAATACGACGGTAGATTTGGGAGGGATTACCAACATACTATCTGGCACAATCAGCAGCTGTTATGTTTCGGGAACTGTTAACAGTACCATGGACGTGGCTGGAATCGTAAGTTACTCTTATCCTAATAGCAGCATAAACAACTGTGTTTGCGGAGCGAATTTATCGACAACAGGGGAAGATGCTTCGGGAATTGCAGCTATGATTCAAGGCCAGGTAAATAATTCGTATGTCATAGGAACGTTGGCTGGGAAAAATATATATGCAATTGGAAAAACAGCGACAAGTGGAATTGGTGGTGCAACTTCCTGCTACTACTTGAATACCATCTATGAGAATAAAACAAAGCCAGCGAGCAATAATCCCGGCGATGAAAAAAACAGCGAAGCGTTAAAAACCGCCGAGACTTATACAAATTGGGATTTTACAAGCGTTTGGGCAATCGATGCAAATAAAAATGACGGATATCCATACTTGCTTCAAGCGGCAACTTCGACCGAGAAAAAGACCATCAACCTCAAAGCCGTTGTAACAATAGAGGATAAAGAAATCACGGCAGAGAATGTTGCTAATTTACCCGACGATTTTTTGGATGCAAAGTATACCATAAAACTTGTGTCGGCAGATGGTTCGGTGGGCGAGGATGCACTCAGCCAGTATGAAGTTAAGTTAGAACCAATTGGATCGACCGCTTCGGTTAAGTTTAATGGTTTGGAGTCGACAGAGGGAATTGATTTTACTGAGCAGTTCAAGACTGCGCTCAGTTCCAGTAAATATAAGTTTACATATAAAACGAATGATAAATATAACTTTGAATTTTTTGCTGAGACCGGCTTTCCATTAGCTACCCCGGAATGCAATAAACCGAAGTTTAAATACTATAACAATACGGCTGTCCCCGATAAAGAGAAGATCATTCAAGCCACAGAAACCCGCATCCAGGAATCGCTGGCACACTATCTGCCCGCCAATGTTTCCGGGCATGATGCGGTGTTTGGTGCTGGCAATAACCAGTACGGTTCCTGGCTGATTTTCACTTCGGCCAGAGCCGGCTATACCCCGCATGCAGGCTTTTTCGATGAATGCTATCAGGCTTTTGCAGAAAAATATACCGCATCAAAAAAGGTTACTGGTGAAGGCAAACCCTTAAATGAAGGCTTCGATACCAATGAGGTCGCCAAGGATGCGCTGGCCATCACGGCCATGGGTTATGATGCCCGAAATGTGGCTGGCTACAACCTCATTGAAATGATGACCAATGGAAAAAACCCGTCCGACGGTTATTTTGCAGGACAGGCTAGTTCATTTGCCATTGATTCCTATGACTATTTACCAGGCACGCAACAAGCCTACGCAGTTGAGCTGGCAAAAAAAGCCCTTGCCGGAGCCAGCACCGGTAATGATCCGCTGATTGATATGTACATCATGGGATCTCAGCCGCTGGCCGCCTACTACGATCCCAATGCTCAGGAAGGAACCGATCTCTATTATGTCAAACAGGCGATGGAAACGGTGTTTATCCCTTATTTTTCACGCCTTCAGGGCTACACCGGCGTGTTCTACAGCGGCATCAGCTACAATAATCCCTGGTCCAATGCTCAGGTGTATATCATGCTGGGAATGGCCGATGCGGATATTTTCCAGACAACGTTTATCAAAAACGGCTTTTCGATGCTGGATTCACTGGCTTCGGTCAGCCAGTCCTATGGCGCCGATCAGGGCCAGATTGCCAGAGGCTATGAGGCTGTTGTAAGAGCTTATCGCAATGAAAATCAGATCTTTGACTGTACCGATGTTTTAAACTCAACGGTTCGGGTCAACAACGCCATCGCCGCTCTGCCGGCTACGGACACCATCATCGATGACGCCACTAAAACAGCGGCGCAGGAAAAACTGACCGCCGTGGATACCCTGCTGTCATCCCTGACCTTGTCAGATACGCAAAAGAACAGCATTGACAAGACTAAATATAATGCGGTTAAAGCCAGAGTCGAAGGCAAGGATGCCCAGAGTGTGACGGCATTGATTGACGCCCTGCCGTCGGCAGAGACAATCGCTCTGAGCAATAAGCCCGCGGTTGTGGCTGCCCGCAGTGCTTATTCCAATCTGTCATCCGATGAACAGAAAAAAGTCACGAACTTCAGTAAGCTTGAAGCGGCTGAAGCAAAAATCAAGGCATTGGAAGATGCCGGTTCGGCCAGTAACGACCAGGCTGCCGCAGATGCGGTAATCGCCAAAATCAATGCGCTGGGCACCATCACCAGTTATGATCAGAAAGCGGCAGTGGAAGCAGCACGCAGCGCCTATAACGGGCTGACCGATTCGCAAAAAATGCTGGTGTCAGCCGATACGAAAACCCTGCTAAAAAATGCCGAAGCGGCCATTGAGGCACTGAAGCCGGCAGCCGGCAGCATCACCATCGACGTGGAACGCTTTACCATCGGTCAGGGCTTCTATGTGGAACCGGTCACCCTGCCGATTAAAGAAGGGGAAACCGCCCGCCAGGCCATTGAAGAACTGCTGGGCGCGGAAAACCTGATCGGTGAGGTGGGGTATCTCCGGGCGGTGACCGGAGCCGATACCGGAACAGCTGCCATTCCCGATTACATCGTCTCTGAACTAAAGGGCGATGACAGCACAAAAGCCAATGCCTATAGCCAAAAATATTCCGGAACAACCCTGGGCGAATTTGACTACAGCAAGTATTCCGGCTGGTACTTTTTGGTTAACAATCAAGCCCCAAATGTGGGGATGGATGCCTACACCCTGAAAAACGGTGATGTCATGCGGTTGGCCTTTACCTACTGGGGATATGGCTCGGATCTGACCGGTCTGGAATACGGCACCAACAAAGTACTGGTGTCCATCGCCAATAAGGACAGTCTGCTGAAAGCCATTGCCGCCGTCAGCGGCAACAGTGCCTACCTGCAGGATGCTGCGATCAAGACGGCCTATGATGCCGCCAGGACAACGGTACAGGACATGACCGCGTCCCAGAAAGCAACCAGCGACGCGGCCACCGCCCTGGACAAGGCTATTGCCGACTACAAACCAAGCATCCCCACCGACCCCGGCGATGATGCTAAAATCGCCAAGGCGGTTACCGACCAGATTGCCGCGTTGCCGGCAGTCGAACAACTGGCCCTCACCGACAAGGCGGCTGTGGCAGCAGCCAGAACCGCCTATGACGGCCTAACCGAGACCCAGAAATATCTGGTTACCAACCTTGGCGCCTTAACTGCCGCTGAAGCCAAGATCGCCGAGCTGGAAAAAGCGACCCCGCCGGCCAAAGATGAAGCCACCGGCATTGAAATGGTCGGGCTTCCCGCAGGCGTTGGTCTGAAGGTGGAAACCGAAACCGATGATGCCGGAAAAATCGACGAAGCTGAAAAAGCCGCCGCAACCGCAGGCATTAAAGACGCCAAGGTGATCAGCCTTTACCGCATCAAACCCGACATGAGTGAGGCCGACCTGGCCGCATTCAAC
>NZ_LGYO01000069.1 GCF_001263355.1 Acetobacterium bakii | reverse complement strand
TAAGTTCACTTGAAATCAAAACTTACATAGCTATTTTTTTATGGGGCGTAGCCCCACAACGGAGGCGCAGCGCAGCGGAGACGCAGTTCCAGCACGGCTTAAACCGAGAGTCATTTAAAAAAGTTGTCTAGGCCGCAGCGGAGACTGAGTTGCACGTCTTCATTTCAACGGCAGTATTGCAACGAGTTGTTCAAGATGCCCGTATTTAATAATCAAACTAAAAAAGTAAGTCCTGGGGACAATGGTAACATCAGTTGTCGGCATCATGGCGCACAGGCATAGCCTGTACGATCATGCAGCCGACAACGATTTACGATTGTCCTCAGGACGATTTTGACGATCACCTCAGAACTTTCACATAAGTGTCAGTTCTTTTTTGTTTTTCACGGCAATAATGGCATAGGAAAGAGGTTCAATTACAATGGTGTCCAGGGAGACGGTTGCATTGGTTAACAGATCAATCCCGATACAGCGGATGTAGCGGGGATCTTCGTAAAGGTGGATAGCCTTTGAATTGCGATTAAAGAGGCATAAACAGGTGTCATGATTATCTGCGCGTTCGAAGACGAAAAGATCATCGCCGGCCTCATAGGGCTGCCAGGATCCTCTTTGAAGCACTGAGTTTTTAGCATGAAGTTCGGTAATTTGTCGATACCAGTCCAGAAGTTCATTATCTTCATTTCCCCAGGGATAGGTTCGCCGGTTATAGGGATCCTGAAAACCCTGAACCCCGACTTCATCACCATAATAGATACAGGGAACTCCTGGGAATGTCATTTGAATGAGACTGAGCAGTTTGAGCCGCTTCTTCGCCAGTTTATATTGGCTTTCACTGAGTCGAAAATGTTCCCGTTCCGTATCTTTCAAGTACTCGTCTGCTTCGCCGAGAACAGTGAGAATACGACGGCGGTCGTGGCTGCCGATAAGGTTCATATTGCCCATAAACTGTTCTTTGGGGTAATGTTCATAAAGTGACATCATCAGCCGCTGGATCTGAGGGGCGCTTTTCTGACCCAGGAGAAAGTCGATAAAGGCTTCCCGGAAGGGGTAGTTCATTACCGCATCCAATTCATGACCGGAAAAGTAGGTTCTGAGTTCATCATAGGCAATTTTTCGGGACGCATCTTCCCAGACTTCACCAATCAGAATGCTCTCCTGGTTTTGCTCCAGCATGGCTTCTTTGAGGCCGGTTATAAAGGGATCGGGAAGTTCATCGGCAACATCTAAGCGCCAGCCGGAAGCGCCGGCATTCATCCAGTAACGAATCACGCTATTTTTGTTTTTGAAAATAAAATCCTGAAAAGCCGGGTGCATTTCATTGGTATTCGGCATTGCGTCCACACCCCACCAACACGAGTATTTATGGGGATATTGAATAAAATTGTACCACGGATAATAAGGGGACTCGAGGGACTGGAAGGCTCCGGATTCAGGATAGTTGCCAAAGCGGTTAAAGTAAAGGCTGTCATCACCGGTATGGCTGAAAACACCATCTAAAATAATGGCAATGTTTCTTTTTTTGCATTCTGTAGCCAGCGTCATAAAGCTTTCCAGAGTTCCTAAAACGGGGTCAATGGTCATGTAATCCCCGGTGTCATAACGGTGATTGCTTGGGGACTTGAAAATTGGATTCAAATAAAGGATAGTAACATTGAGACTTTTCAAATAATCCAGTTTTTCGGTAATTCCGGTGAGGGTTCCCCCAAAAAAATCCCAATAGTCAATCTTATCGTCAACCCCTCGAAAATAGTGGGGTGAATCGTTCCAATTAGGATGCAACAGGGCATTTGGTGAAAAGTTATCGATGTTAAAATCAGAACCGCGATTAAAACGGTCTGGAAATATCTGATACATAATTCCCTGGGTATACCATTTCGGAGATTTTCGTTTTGGGTCATACAGAGTAATTTGGTAAGACGGCGGCGAAGACTCGTAAATTTGGCCTTCGCCTCCTAGATGGTCACTTTGGGTTCCGTAGGTATAGGCTCTACCGTTGGATTCAAAACTAAAATCGTACCAGAGAATACCTGCAGCCTCAGGAAGAGTTAGGGTGGTTTCCCAGTAGTTAGGCTCTTCTGAGGCGATCATGATGTGCCACTGCTCCTGATCAGAGGTATAGGTACGAAGCCGCAAATGGTAGATATTGGTGGCACAGACCTTTAGGGTGACGGTGCTGCCCATCGGCAGGGCGCCAAAAGGGATACGAAAGGCTTTATCCCATGAATGATGTCGAAAGTCCATAGCATTATTTACCAATCAGTTTCTGGTAGTGGGCAAGATAGGTTTTGGCAGATAGTTTCCAGTCAAAATGTGTGTTAAAGGCATTTTTTACCATGATTTTGAATAGTGCCGGGGTTTCGGTGTATAAGTTCACGGCTCGCTGGATGGTAAAGAGCATGTCATGGGCGTTATAGGTGGCAAAGCTGAAGCCGTTCCCTTTTTTCGTTTCCGGGTTAAAGGAGGTAACCGTGTCTTTGAGACCGCCGGTTTCCCGAACAATGGGAATGGAACCATAACGCATGGCAATCATTTGGGATAAGCCACAGGGTTCGAATTTAGAAGGCATCAGAAAAAAATCACTGGCGGCATAAATCTTTCGCGACAGATTTTCATCGAAATCGATGATGGTAACCATTTTGTCAGGATAGTTATAGGCCACGGTTTTTAATAAATCTTCGTATGTCGCATCGCCGGTGCCTAAAATTACCAGCTGTAAATCCAATTGTAGAATTTCATGGATAACATTGGCAACAAGGTCCAACCCTTTTTGTTCAACAAGCCGGGTGATCATGGCAATCATCGGAACATCACTCCGGATCGGGAGGTCCAGGTATTCCTGGAGCGCCATTTTATTTTCAATCTTTTTCTTGTCTGGATTTGAAAAAGGCACAAATAATGCCGCATCTGTCTTAGGATCATAAATTGTTTCATCGATGCCGTTGATAATGCCAACTTCCCGGTCGCTGATTTCCCGGACAATCCCGTCAAGACCTTCTCCATAATAAGGATCTTTAAGTTCCTGGGCATAGGTTGGACTGACCGTCGTGACCAGATCGGCGGCATATAAGCCACCTTTCATCAGGTTAATCTGCCCATAATATTCTAAATCAGAAGGCAAAAACCCTAAATTCAAATAGTTGCGAATACTCTCGTAGGCATAAATTCCCTGGTATTTCATGTTATGGATGGTAAATACACTTTTGGTATTCGGAAGAGCTGTCCGGTATTGATGGGTGAGCAGGTAGGGAACCGCAGCGGTTTGCCAGTCATTGCAATGAATGATGTCCGGAATGAAGTCGAGAAAAGCAATGGCATCGAGAACGGCCCGGGAAAAAAAAGTGAAGCGCTCACCATCATCAAAGTAGCCATAAAGCGCAGCCCGTTTAAAAAACCCTTCATTGTCAATAAAATAGAAGGTAATTCCCTCGTATGTGCAGGTCAAAAGACCGCAATAATCAAACTTATCACCCATTTGAACGTAGAAATGATCCAAATATTTTATTGATTCTTTGAGCTTTTCAGGAATGGTGCCATAAAAAGGCATTATCACCCGGGCATCAACAACCTTGGGAAAAGCCTTGGGAAGGGCGCCGATAACGTCGCCAAGACCACCGGTTTTGGCGAATGGATAGGCTTCTGTGGCAACAAAAAGTACATTTAACATACTAGATCACTGATCCTTTCTTAAATACAATAGGAGAATGAGGCCGGCCCATAAGAGTAGTATTGTCTCGGATAATCGTATCCTTATCCATAACAACATAATTCAAAGAGACATTTTTACCGATTTCACATTTTTGCATAATAATACTATTTTGAATATGAGAGCCTTCATGCATGATTGTATCCCGAAAAAGGATGCTGTGGGAGACGGTACCATGAATGATACAACCGCTGCCGACAATGGAGTTATAGACATGGGCAGAATCACAATAGAGGCTGGGGTGATTATCTTTGATTTTGGTATGAATGGTTTTTTTTCCGAGGAAGAGCTCTTGCATAATTTCGAATTCCAGTAAATCCATACTGGATGTCATATAGCTTTCCAGGCTGTTTACCCGTTGAATATAGCCTCTGTGTTGGGCACCGTAAATCCGAAGTTCATCAACGTTGGCCTGAATCATCTCCATTAAGTCCCAATCTCCGGTGATTTTGCTGAGATCCAAAAGACGCAGGAGAACGGATTTTTTAATGATAAACATTTCAGCAAAAAAATGGTTGGTGACACGGGATTTTTTATAATGAATGCCGCTGACACGATTTTTATTGAAATCCAGATAAATATCATCATCCAATAAATTATAACGAGGATCGTCTTTTTTAAAGATCATGGTGATATCACTGTTATTATTTAAATGAATATCATAGGCGTTTTTAAAATCAAAAGAGGTCACCAGGTTTGGGGTGGAAATAATAACATGTTCGCCGGAATTATGTTCAAGATAGGCGCGGTTGTCCTGTAAATTTCTCAGATTAATTTTAATGAGGCCGCCAATGCGATTGTTGCTGGTGCCGGACAGGATCGAAAGATCCTGGGTTTTTCGACTCAGTGACCATTCTTTTCCGGTACCAAGATGATCAACCAGGGAGCTATATTTGTGGGATCCAATGACACCAATACTTGAAATCCCCGAGTTCACCATGTTGGACAGGGTAAAGTCAATAAGACGATAACGGCCGCCAAAGGGAAGTGTGCTTAGACTGCGGTGTTCAAGAAAATCTCTTAGGGAGGTATCTTCACCATCAACATTTAATATGATACCAATTATATTTTTCATTTGAGTTACCCCGTTCTATGAATTTATGACATGAATGATAGGCATTAGGTCGGTCTCGCTTGCGATAAAACGTGTATCACCTTTGATTCTCGCGCGGCTCCCAATGATGCAGTTCTCGAGAATTGCACCATCTTCGATGATGGCACCGGTATGAACAATCGCATTTTTAAGCACGGTATTTTTTTTAATAATCACGTCATGGGAAATAATGGAGTGTTCGATTTCACCGAAGATAATGCAGCCATCACAGATCAGGCTATTGGTTATCTTTGCTTCAGGTCCCAGGTACTGGGGATGACGGCTCATATTGTTTGAAAAAACTCGAAAGCTCCGATCGGTGAGATCAAAGTCGCAGGTGGAATCCAGAAGATCCATATTGGCATCATAATAACTTTGAATAGTACCCACATCCCGCCAATAACCGGAATAGGGGAAAGCAAAAATTCGCTTATTATTTTCATGTAGCATCGGAATCACATTAAGACCAAAGTCATGTTCGGATTCCCGGTTGCCGGCGTCTTCCAAAAGGGCTTTTTTTAGTACCTCCCAGGTAAAGACGTAAATACCCATGGATGCTTTGTTGCTTTTGGGCTCCTCAGGCTTTTCCTGAAACTCGGTGATGCGATTTTCATCATCGGTGTTCACAATGCCAAAACGATGGGCATCCTCCATCAGAACATCCATAACCGCAATGGAAAGATCCGCCTCCTGTTTCTTGTGGAAAGCGATCATTTTGGAATAATCCATTTTATAAATATGGTCCCCGGATAAGATCAGAACATATTCGGGATCGAAACGGTCAATAAAATCAATGTTTTGAAAAATGGCATCCGCCGTACCGGAATACCAGCGTCCGCCTTTCTGGCCCATGTAGGGGGGCAGGATATGGGCCCCGCCGGTAACCTGGTCTAACGCCCAGGCCGAGCCATCACCAATATAATTATTTAATATATAAGGCCGATATTGGGTGAGGACACCCACCACATCAATGTCTGAATTCATACAATTACTTAATGGAAAGTCGATGATTCGGTATTTACCGCCAAACAAAACGGCAGGCTTGGCGTTATTGAAGGTGAGGGAGCCCAGACGGCTTCCCTGACCACCGGCCAGGAGCATTGCGACACATTCAGTATTCATTTTATTACCCCCTTAAATTATTTTCCAGATTTCACGTTGATAGTCTAAAATTGAACGGTCACTTGAGAACATACCAGAATGGGCAATATTAGTCATGGACATTTTTGTCCAGGTTCTTTCATTGCGATAAAGCTGATCCACCCGGTTTTGGGCATCAACATAAGCATTAAAGTCTTTAAGTACAAAATAGGTATCGTTGTGAAGCAACAGGGAATCGTAAATATTCTGGAAGTTCAGCCCAAAGCCTAAGGTGCCGTCAATGAGTTGGTGCATAACCTGTTGAATGCGAGGATCCTTTTCATAGATATCAATGGACCTGTAGCCGCCGTATTTTTCATATTGTGAAACCTCGTCTGAGGATAAACCAAAGGTAACAATATTAGTGGGACCAACAGCCTCGGCAATTTCAATATTGGCACCATCCATGGTTCCCAGGGTAATCGCGCCATTCATCATAAATTTCATATTCCCGGTGCCCGAGGCTTCTTTGCCAGCGGTAGATATCTGTTCGGAAACATTAGCCGCAGGATAAATAATTTCTGCCAGTGAAACATTAAAATTTTCTAAAAAAACAACCCTGATTTTCTCATTAAGAGTTTTATCTGAATTGACCATTTTGGCGATGGCATTAATAAGACGAATGATCTGTTTGGCATAATAATACCCAGGTGCTGCCTTTCCGGCAAAAATAAAGGTTCGGGGTGCGATTTCAAGATGCGGGTTTTCCTTAAGTTGATTGTATAAATACAAAACATGCAAAGCATCCAAAAGCTGACGCTTATAGGCATGAATACGCTTGACCTGGATATCGAAAACTGAGGCCGGATCAACGATCAGATTGTTATGTTTCTTTATATGCTCTGCCAGCCGAATTTTATTCGAAAGTTTTACGGCATTAAATTTATCAGAAAAGATAGGATCATTCAGATAATTCAAAAGGCGCTTGAGTTCAAAGAGATTACCCTGCCATTGGGTGCCAATGGATTCATTGAGTAAATCTTTTAAATCCGGATTACTGTTCATCAGGAAACGCCGTGGGGTCACACCGTTGGTTACGGAGTGAAACCGTTCCGGGAAAACCTGGTAAAACCCCTTAAAAGTTTCTTCTCTTAAGATTTTGCTGTGGAGCTCGGCAACGCCATTGATGGAATGGCTGGCAACGATTGCAAGGCTGGCCATGTGGATCTGATCATTGTTTATAATGGAAAGACCATAGTTGCGCTCCATGTCATGGGGGTATTTGGCATAAATTTCCTGGGTAAAACGCTGGTTGATTTCTTCGATGATCATATAAATCCGTGGGAGCAGGGATTTCATCATACTTACCGGCCACTTTTCCAGGGCTTCGGGAAGAACAGTGTGATTGGTAAAGCTAATGGATTCAACCGTCATTTTCCAGGCGTCATCCCAGCCAAAACCTTCCTCATCCATTAGGATGCGCATGAGTTCAGGTCCGCACATGGCCGGATGGGTATCGTTAATATGAATACAGATTTTCTGGCTGAAGCCATCCATGGAGTTATTATTGAACTGCTTGTAACGCCTGACAATCCGTTTAAGTCCGGCACATACAAAGAAATATTCCTGCTTGAGCCGGAGCAGCTTGCCGTCAAAGCCGTTATCATTGGGATAAAGAATTTGACTAATCGATTCCGCCTCTGATTTATGGCGCACGGCATCCAGAAACTGACCTTGATTAAACTTTGGAAGATCAAAATCTTCCAGGGTTTCAGCGCTCCAAAGCCTTAGCGAATTGACGGTTTCATTGTGGTAGCCTTTAACGGGAATATCGTAGGGAACGGCCAGAATCGGTTCGTAGTTTTCGTGGACAAAGGTTAGATTGCCATTTATTTTTTCAGAGTGAATGGTTCCGCCAAATTTAATAATGACGGCTTTATCGGGCTTGCGGATTTCAAAGGGGTAGCCATTTCTCAGCCAGTTGTCGGCAACCTCCACCTGTTCCCCATTGATAATCCGCTGTTCAAAGAGTCCGTATTTATAGCGGATCCCATTGCCATGAGCAGGCATATCCATGGCCGCGGAGGAATCCAGATAACAGGCCATGAGTCGGCCCAGACCGCCATTGCCCAGACCAGGGTCGGATTCCTGTTCCTGGATGGCAGTGAAGTCCAGGCCTAATTCTTTCAGGCTTTCAGTAACAATATCTTCAAGACCGAGATTGTTAATATAAGACTTCAGAAGTCTTCCAATTAGAAACTCAATGGAAAAAAAGTAGACCTGCTTATTCTGGTGTTTATTGTACTTGGTATTGCTTTTAGCCCATTGGGTGGTGATATCGTCCATAACCAGCTCAGCCAGTGCCTGGTATTGTTTGAGAACCGAGGATTCAGCAAGACAATCGCCGGAAACCTCCTCAATTTTATTAATGTAGGCAGCTTTAAAAGCTTCTTTTTGTTTTTTCTTTTCTGAAGAATTCATGACTATTCCTTTCAAGGCACAGTTCTTTTCTGTTTATTTTTTGGATTTTTTAACAGGTGTTTCTTTGGCGGTCGCGGTCTTTCGGGGAATCACACTCTTTAAGACAATCAATGATGATGGTGAAATATTTATGGATACTGAGTAGTCTTCACCGTGGAGGGGAACCGCCTGAGCTTTCATGGTTTTTTTCATTTTATAGTCGGTTCCGCCATACTTGGTTTCATCTGAATTAAAAGCCAGGCGGTAGGTGCCGTTGCTGGGAACCCCCACCCGATAATCGGTGTAGCTCAACGGGCAAAAGTTGAGAATCACAACAAGATCATCTTTTTCGTCATCGGCCATGCGTTTAAAAATAAGAATGCTCTGGTCCGCGTTATCGGCTTCCAGCCACTTAAACCCCGCCCAGCTGTGGTCGTAGGTCCACAGGGCTTTTTCCCGGAGATAGAACTTATTCAGATCCCTGATGTAACCCTGGATCTGGGCATGTTTTTCATGTTCCAGCATAAACCATTCCAGGGATTCATCCACCCGCCATTCCATAAAGGGCGCAAACTCATTACCCATGAAAGTCAGCTTTTTCCCGGAGTGGGTCATCATGTAACCGTAAAGAAGACGGAACTGGTCAAATTTCATATCATAATCTCCGAACATTTTGTCAACAATGGTCTTTTTACTGTGGACAACTTCGTCGTGGGAAAGCGGGAGTATGAAGTTTTCGTTAAAGGCATAGGCCATGGAAAAGGTCAGTAAATGGTGGAATCGGTTTCTGAAATACGGGTCTGTTTCCATATAATCCAGGGTGTCGTGCATCCAGCCCATGTCCCACTTCAGATTAAAGCCCAAACCGCCTTTATCCACCGGCCAGGTGACCATGGGGTAAGAGGTGGAGTCTTCGGCAGACATAATGGCAAAGGGATAATCCCTGAAGATGATGGTATTCAATTCCCGCAGAAAGGTCAGCGCTTCCAGGCGATCGGTGCCGCCGTTACGATTATGGTGAGGTTCACCCTCAAGACCATGATTCAATTCGATCATACTTGCGACGCCATCAATGCGAAGACCGTCGACATGATAGAGATCGAACCAGAAATGGGCGTTGGAAATTAAAAAATCCAATACTTCGGGTTTCCCAAAGTCAAATTCCATGGTACCCCATTGGGGATGTTCGCTGAATTCGTATTGAGGGGTTCCATCAAATTGATACAGGCCGTGAGCATCCTTGCAAAAGTGACCGGGAACCCAATCCAGGATGACGCCGATACCGGCCCGGTGACAGGTATCAATGAAATGCATCAGCCCCTGGGGGTCGCCATAGCGGCTGGTGGCCGCATAGTATCCGGTAAGCTGATAACCCCAGGAACCATCAAAGGGGTGTTCCATAATGGGCATAATCTCAATGTGAGTATAGTGCATGTCCACTAGGTAAGGAACCAGCTGTTCACTCAGTTCATGATAGGAGAGGTAGTCGCCATTTTCATTGCGCTTCCAACTGCCTAAATGAGCTTCATAAATATTCATCGGCATTTCCAGCCAATTGACGGAATTACGTTTTTTTAGCCAGGTTTCATCCTGCCATGGATAGTCCGTGAGTCCCCAGATTATTGAGGCTGTTTTCGGCTTCACTTCGCTGTAAAAAGCATAGGGATCAGCTTTGTAGGCGACGGCACCATTTTGTTGGCGGACCGCATATTTATAAAGCATACCCTGGGTCAGCCCGGGAATAAACAGTTCCCAAACACCTTGGATATCATTGATTGAGTGCATTTGATGCTTATCAATTTCCCAATTATTGAAATCACCGACCACCGAAATTCCCTGGGCATGGGGTGCCCAAACACGAAACATAACACCCTCTGGTTTAATCTGGGCACCAAAATAATAGTAATTTTGGAAATGCCTGTTTTCGTGAGATCCTGACGCAGTGAATATTTCTTTCATAATCTATCAGTCCTTTCGAATTTGTTTTGATGAAAAGGCAGTAAATCATAGCATTTCATTATATTACAGCATTTTATCATAACCCAAGAATAATGAAAGCATATCTTTTTTTATTAAGTAAAATCTTTTTAACAATTGGATGCAAAGTGTAACAATAGGGTGGTTTCATAATAATGTTCATGGATTTTTACGGAGGGACCAATACAAATTTATCTTGCCGCCGAGATTAAGGACCACACAAATAAAGTAGATACCAACCAGCAGTACGAAGAGGCCGCCGAGATTGCCATAAAGGAGGCTGTAATTATCGGAGTTGTTGATGAACCATGCAAATATTCTAAAAGCAACATTGATTCCAAAAGTTGCAAATATTGCGCCAGGCAATGCAGCTAAGAACCTCAGGCGCTTTGCGATTGCCATAACATAAACCATTGTAAAGAGAAGGGTAGAAAGAAGCCAGGAAACCCCAAGGGCTAAAAGCCGCCAAGCGGGGTAATTATCTGATGATATGCCGAAAATTTGGAAAATAAATTCACCGATGTCAAGGCTGAATACATAGGCAACAGCAATGAGCAGAATGGCTAAAGCAAATAGCAGGGTGAATAAAAAAGACAATGTCCAAATTTTAAGGCGACTTCTTGTTTCCGGGCTTCCGTAAGTTTGATTCAAACCAGTCATGATTGCTCTTGCCGCCAGGGTTGCAAAGAAAAAGGTGAGCAGAATTAAAAAATAATTGGAATCTGAAATTTGGCTGGTCAGCGAGGCTAAAAGTTCAGACACATAGGCATAGGAAAGCTCAGGCAGAAAAGCCATTAAGACTTGGTCAAGGTA
Source organism: Acetobacterium bakii (assembly GCF_001263355.1). Lineage (GTDB taxonomy): Bacteria > Bacillota > Clostridia > Eubacteriales > Eubacteriaceae > Acetobacterium > Acetobacterium bakii. Next base: position 19,212 of record NZ_LGYO01000069.1, on the reverse strand, counting down.
GGTATCAAACTCTTTGACAAATTTTCCCACAAAGGAAATGAGAAAAAGGAGTAACGGGAAAAAAGCCATCAGCAGGTAAAAAGCCATTTGGGCACAGATCCCCTGGAAATCGGTTTTTTCGAAATCATCCATTAGAAAAAAGCCGAGTTTGATAATTTTATTATCACGTAATCGCTTAATCATTTTGTGTTGTCATCCCTTCGTTTTGTTTTTTAGTAATGGTATACAAATTGATGACACCACCCAGCGCCAGGGTAAAACAAATCATGAAAATTAGAATACAGAGGGAAAAAGGTCCCTGAATATTATCAAAAAAGGTGGTGAGATTAAGGAATGGTTTGGCGATGAGATTATAAATAAAAAGCAGAGCTATCCACCCGATGCTCACAAAGAGTCCCCCGGGAAGAGCTTCGAAAAAATCCAGGCGCTGTTTTGGCGCAAACATGTAGATCAGGGTGAAAATCAGGGTGGTGACAACACCAACGTATAAGATACCGAATGCGGTTAGAAATACGGTAAAAGCCTGGGACAAATTCAATAGGTTAAAGAGGTAATGAAGAATAGTTTCACCAAAAGCATAGAAAACAATGGTGAAAAGAATCATGACAAGAAACAAAAATAAATAAAGGATGGCCTGGACCAGGAGTCCGGGTATGCCACGGGTTTCTTTTTGCCCGAAAATGCGATTTAATGAATTAAGTAGAGAGAACATCGCCGAAATGGACACCGTCAGAATAAAAAAACCAATCAGCAAGTTGCTGCCTGTCGATATTGGTGTATTGATGGTATTTTCAGCTGCAGTGTAAAAATAATCCAGGATTGAATCTGGTAAAAAGTTTGATAGGGTGGTCATAAATTTATCGTTGAGTTCACTGGAAATCCAGTTGAGAAAGTTATAGAGCAGCATCATAAAAGGGATAAAAGCCAGGAGTGCCTGATAAGACATCTGAGCAGAGAGGTTTATTATATTATTTTTTTTTCCTTCGGTGAAAAGAAACCGAGTGAAGTTTTTAATAAATACCATGGTATCCTCCAAATCCGCTTTAATTTGTCTGGCCTTCTAGGATAACAGTATAGCATAATTTAAAAAAAAACTGAAGCGCTAAGCGTCAATGCAAAAAGATGGAAATATAATAAAAATAATGATATAATTATTACGCTATGAAAAATTCGCACCAGCGTAAAACTGATTTATTTTAAGATCGCAGTTGATAAATTAAATAAATAACTTAATTGTTTTGCTGTCTGTTTCTATAAACAATTGTTGTAGCGTTCTAGGCGAACAGTTCGGAGAACTGTCCGACGTAAAGCGGAAAAAATGTTTCATAGAAACAGACAGCGAAGCTCATCGCAGTGTCGCAATTATCTATTATTAAAAGAAAGAAAGAGGAATCGAATGGGATACACATTAACCGAAAAAATTATTAAATCACATCTTGTGGTAGGAGAAATGGTGAAAGGCCAGGAAATCGGCATAAAAATCGATCAGACCCTGACCCAGGATTCCACCGGCACCATGGCCTATCTGCAGTTTGAAGCCATGGAAGTACCCCGGGTTAAAACAAAAAAATCATTGGCTTATATTGATCATAACATGCTTCAGGAAGGCCCTGAAAATATGGATGATCATCTTTACATACAAAGTGTTGCAAAAAAATATGGGGTTTATTATTCAAGACCGGGCAATGGCATCTGTCATCAGGTTCAAATTGAACGATTCGGTGTTCCCGGTGACACGCTGTTAGGCTCCGACAGCCACACTCCCACCGGCGGCGGTTTGGGCATGCTGGCCATTGGCGCCGGCGGACTTGATGTTGCGGTTGCCATGGCTGGGGATCCCTATTATATCACCATGCCCGAAGTGGTAAAGGTTGAGTTAACCGGGAAACTGCGATCCGGGGTTTCTTCCAAAGATGTTATTTTGGAAGTCCTGCGGCAATGTACGGTTAAAGGCGGAGTTAACAAAGTTTTTGAATACACCGGAGCAGGGGTTAAGACCCTGACCGTTCCGGAACGTGCCACCATTACCAATATGGGCGCAGAACTGGGCGCTACCACCTCGGTTTTTCCATCCGATGAAATGACCAAGCTGTTTTTAGATGCCCAAGGCCGAGGTGAAGATTACAAACCCCTGGCAGCCGATCCCGATGCGGTTTTTGACGAAATTGTCAAAGTTGATATGGATATTTTAGAACCACTCACCGCCTGTCCACACAGCCCTGACAAGGTGGTTAAGGTATCTGAAATTGAGGGTCTGGCAATTAACCAGGTGGCCATTGGCAGTTGTACCAACTCTTCCTGGTTGGACCTTATGAAGGTGGCCGAAATCGTTCGCGGAAAAACGGTTCCCGAAAATGTATCCTTTGTTATTGCACCGGGATCCAAACAGGTGCTCACAATGCTGGCCGAAAATGGTGCCCTGGCTGATTTATTAAACGCCGGTGCCCGTGTTTTAGAATGCGGCTGCGGTCCCTGTATTGGTATGGGACAGGCGCCTTCCACTGATGCGGTTTCGCTCAGAACTTTTAACCGAAACTTTTTCGGACGCTCGGGAACACCCTCTGCGGATGTTTACCTGTTAAGTCCGGAAACAGCGGCGATTTCAGCCATTGAAGGGGTATTAACCAGCCCCTTGGGTAAGGTCAATCTTCCAGTCATCAATATGCCGGAAAAGTTTTTATTAAATGATACCATGGTGGTGGCACCGGCTCCTGAAGGTACTGAAGTTGAAGTTATTAAAGGACCCAACATCAAACCTTTTCCAGCCACCAAACCACTGGAAAAAATCGTGGCCGGTCAGGCTTTGATTGTGGTGGAAGACAACATCACCACGGATCATATTATGCCTTCCAACGCCAAACTATTACCCTACCGTTCGAATATCCCTTATCTGTCAAATTATTGTCTGGCGCCTTGCGATCCCGAATTTCCACAGCGGGCCCTGGATAATCCCGGCGGCTTTATTGTCGGCGGATCAAACTATGGCCAGGGCTCAAGCCGTGAGCATGCCGCATTGGCACCGGTTTATTTGGGAATTAAAGGGGTTGCGGTTAAATCCTTTGCCCGAATTCACAAAAATAATCTGATTAACAATGGCATCCTACCGTTGGTATTTGAAAATGAAGCGGATTACGACACCATTTCATTAGGTGATGAACTGGTTATTGAAAATGCCCTGGATGCCGTTAAAGCCGGTCAGGCCAAGCTGATTAACAAAACAAAGGGATTAACCTACGTTATGGCTCTTGAAGTTTCCGAGCGTCAAAAAGAAATGCTTTTAGCCGGTGGGCTCATTAACCTCATTAAATCTAAAAAATAGGTTCAAATCAGGAGGAAGAAAATGAAGTATGAAATCAAGGGGGGAAATCTCCCGGTGGTGTTGGTGACCATGGAACCCGGAGAATCGGTTTTCACCGAATCCGGAGGAATGTCCTGGATGACCGATGGTATTAAAATGGATACCAATACCAAGGGTGGGCTGCTAAAAGGGTTCAAGCGCAGCCTAACCGGAGATTCGCTTTTTATGACGACGTATACCGCCGAAAAGAACAACAGTCACATTGCCTTCTGTTCTGATTTTCCCGGGGAGATTAAGGCCGTAACTCTGGCCAAAGGAGAATCCATTATTTGCCAGAAAAAAAGCTTTCTGGCCGGAGAATCCTCCCTGGATGTGGACATGTATTTCAAGAAAAACATTGGGGTGGGCTTTTTTGGGGGCGAAGGATTTATCCTCCAAAAAATTTCGGGACCGGGAACCGTCTTCCTGGAAATGGACGGCTCCATTATGGAATATGATTTAGCCCCGGGCGAACTGCTTAAAGTGGAACAGGGCCATATCGGGATTTTTGAAGAATCGGTTTCCTTTGATATCATCTCGGTGAAGGGCATGAAAAATATCCTGCTAAGCGGGGAAGGCTTATTTCTGGCCACGCTCCGGGGACCGGGCAAGATTTGGCTCCAAACTATGCCACTGAGTAAAATTATTGGTCTGGTAACCGCCAGTATGCCTAGGACTAATAATGGTTAGAACGAAATCAGCTAAATTCAGAATTTAAAAATGCCCGCTGCCACTGTTATGTTGATAACAGCGGCAGCGGGCATTTAATTAGGGTTTCAGAGATGTTTTTAGGGACAGACGTTGACGTAATTATCCGGCAGTTCGTCAAAAAACATGATGCCCAGACAATTGGTGCCGATATGCACCGTAAGGGCGGCGCCGGCACCTTCGGGAATCATGAAATTGGTAATATTGAATTCCTTGTGCATGTATTTTTTGACTTTTTCCTGAAGCTCCGGTGCGGTGCTTTGAACAAACCCAATGATTTGCTCGCGGTTGCCGCCCATTTTTTCATCCACGGTGGCAAGAAGCTTTTTCAAGGCCTTTTTCTGGCCCCGGATTTTCTCATAAACCTGGATTTCTCCGTCCTTAAAATAAAGGATGGGAACAATTTTTAGCATGTCTCCAATCATGGCGGCATTGCGGCTGACACGTCCGCCCTGGGCCAGCCACTTAATATCCCCGACCAGAAAAAAGATTTGGGCATGACCAGATAAAAAGGTCATGGTTTCAACAATCTCTTCATATGAACGGTTGAGCTTATTCAGCTTCAAACCCTGATATAAAATCAGCGTCGATCCGGTGGTAGCCGAAAGGGAATCAATGATGGTGATTTTTCGATCCGGATATTTTTCCTGTAAATCCTTGCCCAGCAGCCGGGCAGTCTGATAGGTACCCGATAGTTTTGAAGAAAATGCCAGATAAATGATATCATCGCCATTTTTAAGATGGTTTTCAAAGGTGCTGATGATGGATAGGGGCTGTATTTGGGCAGTTTTGGGGAAGGTATGTTTATTATTTGTGACAAAATCAATAATCATTTTGGGGGTCACATCTATTCCGTCATAATAGGTTTTATCATCAAGGGTTACGGGAATGGGTAAGATATCAAATTCATAGCGTCTGAGAATCTCGCTATTGGTTTCACACATGGAATCCACAATAAATTTTATCGCCATTATGGTGCTCCTTTTCGTTTATTGTGAGCTATTTTACCACGAACCCTGTTTTTTTACAAATGAAGCACGGACCAAATGTGGAAAAATGCTGGTGCATTGAAATTAAGATTTTTCATAAAAAATTGTCTAAAATTGAAAAGGGTGTTAAGATATACTCTGAAATATTTAAAACCCTGGGCTTTACCCAGATAAGATTAGAATAAGAAATGGAGTCATTTAGTGGAATATTTAGCAAAACAACTCGCAGAAGAATTTAAAATACGGCCTCAACAGGTCGAAGAAACCATTACGCTCATTGATGGCGGGAATACCATTCCTTTCATTGCCCGATATAGAAAGGAAATTACCGGAAATTTAAGCGATGCCCTGTTAAGGGACCTGGATGTTCGCCTGACTTACCTTAGAAAACTTGAAAAACGCAAGGAAGAAGTATGCAGCACCATCGAGGAACAGGGGAAATTAACGCCTGAGTTAAAAAATGCCATTAGCCGGGTAACAACTCTTCAGGAGGTTGAGGATCTTTATCTGCCCTATAAACAAAAGAAAAAAACCCGGGCATCGGTAGCCCGACAAAAGGGCCTGGAACCATTGGCTCAGCTTATTCTTGAGCAGCAAATCGATGAGGCCGGTCTGTCGGCAGCCGCAGTGGATTATCTCAGCGAAGAATTGGAAGTTAATTCGGTGGAAGAAGCCCTTCAATATGCCCAGGATATTATTGCCGAAATCATCGCCGATAATGGCACCCACCGGAGTCTCATTCGCAAAATGACCCTGGAAAAGGGTCAGATTAAATCCACCGTGGTCAAAGGAATGGAAGAGGAGAATCCCGAGCTTGAAATGTACTTTGACCATACCGAAACCCTTAAGGCCGTTAAGGATCATCGTATTTTAGCCTTAAACCGCGGTGAAAAAAAGAAGGCACTGTCGGTGAAAATTCTGGCTCCGGTAGATCAAATTGATGACTATTTAAAAAAAGAAATTACCCAGACGCCCTCAGGCTTTTTAACAGCTGCCATTGAGGATAGCTATAAACGTCTGATAGCCCCGGCCATTGAACGGGAAATTCGTGGGGCTCTTAAGGAACGGGCCGAAGAGGGTGCCATTAAAATGTTCGCCCTTAATCTTAAAAAATTACTGCTGCAGCCACCGTTTAAGGGAAAAACAACCATGGGGTTTGATCCTGCTTTTAGAACCGGTTGTAAAATTGCCATATTAGACCCCGCGGGCAAGGTGTTGGATACCAACACGATTTATCCAACCTTGGGGAAAGGCCAGGCAAAGGAAGCTGAGAAAATTCTGCTTGATCTTATCGAACGGCATCAGGTTGATATTATCGCCATTGGCAACGGCACCGCTTCTCGGGAATCCGAACAATTTGTAGCCGAGGCCATTAAAAAAACTAAGGTTGCGGTTCAATACATTGTGGTGAATGAAGCCGGGGCCTCGGTTTATTCAGCATCGGAATTGGGAACCGAGGAATACCCGGACCTTAATGTTTCCATTCGCGGAGCCATTTCCATTGGCGGCCGGCTCCAGGATCCGTTATCTGAATTGGTGAAAATCGATCCCAAACACATTGGCGTGGGCCAGTACCAGCATGATGTTAATCAAAAGGAACTTGAACGGGTTTTGGAAGCCACTGTGGAAGATGCGGTGAACAATGTCGGGGTCAATGTGAACCGGGCCTCGGTATCCCTGCTTAAGCATGTGGCGGGAGTCAATAAAACCATTGCCAAAAACATTCTGGAATACCGGACAACCCAGGGTTCATTCAAAAATCGAAAAGAAATCATGAAGGTTAAAGGTCTCGGTGCCAAAGCTTTTGAACAATGTGCAGGATTCCTGCGGATTGATGACGGGGATAATATTTTAGACAACACCGGAGTTCATCCCGAGTCCTACAAAAGCGTGGAAAAGCTCCTAAAAATCAAGGGCATTTCCAAGGCCGAACTGGGAAATCAGGAACAGGGATTCTTTAATGATCTTAATGTTCCGGAAACGGCAGTGGAACTTTCCATTGGGGTGCCGACTCTTTATGATATTCTCAATGAATTGAAAAAACCAGGCCGGGATCCCCGGGAAAACGCGCCCAAACCACACCTGAAATCCGACGTATTGTCCATGGAAGATCTGGAAGTTGATATGGAATTGGTGGGCACAGTTAGGAATGTCATTGACTTTGGAGCCTTTGTGGACATCGGGGTTCATCAGGATGGGCTGGTCCATATTTCCCAAATTACTGACCGCTTTATTCGCCATCCTTCGGAAGCCGTCTCGCTGGGAGATGTGGTGACCGTTAAAGTTCTTTCCATTGATCTGAAGCGAAAACGCATTGGTTTAACCATGATTATATAAAAAAACATTGACACAGGAATAAGTTTTTTATAGAATAATAGGCTTATTCTTTTTTATCTGTGTTATAATGGTAGTAGGAAGCGACGATAGGAGTGGTATAAATGTATAAAATTGGTGATAAAATAGTATATCCAATGCATGGCGCAGGTATCATTGAAGCAATTGAAGAACGAGAAATATTTGAGGAACGAAAACCCTATTATATAATGCAAATTGTTTCAGAGGGTTTGCAGATTTTAATTCCCGTTGATAAAGTTGATGAAATTGGTGTTCGAAACATCGTCACCCAGGAAGTCATAAATGAGATGATCGAGACATTAAAATTACCCATGGATGTCATGGAAAAAAACTGGAATCGACGTTATCGGGAACATCTCGAAAAATTAAAAACCGGCGATATATTTGAAGTGGCCCGGGTTGTTAAAAACCTCATCCTTTTGGATCGATTAAAAGGACTTTCCACCGGTGAAAAGAAAATGCTGAATAATGCCCGAAATTTTATTATCAGTGAAATGGTCCTGATTAAAAAAGGTGAAAAAGAAGAAATATTGGAATTAATTAATAGTTCGGTATGCAGCGAGGCGTGAATTTCACGTCTTTTTTTTTGTCGTGCAATTTTAAGAATTAATTGCTATAATTAATTTTAAATGCTAGGAAAGGAGGTGAAATTAAATGATACAAAAGATACTTCGGTTTTTCTTTGCTCTCATTGGGATTCTTCTGGGAATTGCGGCTGCAAGTGTGGTTGTTTCAAATACCTGGATTCAGGAATCGCTTAATTTTAAATTTGTTTCTGAATACGAATTAATCGTTTACGTGGTTCTTATGATTCTCTTTGGACTCATATTTTTTATTCTATTTCCAGTGATGCTCAACGGCGTTAAAAGGCTATCTAAAATTGTTGAAACCAGTATGGAAAATGTTCGGCTCATTGATGTGGGTCTGGGTGTTGGTGGTCTGGTCATTGGTCTGGTCATCGCAATGTTGGTAAGTTTTGCTTTCTATCAGATTCCATTTCCCTGGGTCGGCGGAATTCTTACCATGATTGTTTATGTTGTCCTCGGTTACATCGGTTTTACCCTGCCCATCAAAAAACGGGAAGACATTCTCACAGCTTTTCAGAACAGCAAACGGGATAAGGATGTAAATGCCCTGGCAAATCAAAAACGGACAACCAAGAAAAAAATTGTGGCCATTCCTAAATTACTGGATACCAGTGTCATTATTGATGGGCGCATATTTGATATTTGCAAAACCGGTTTTATTGAAGGTCCTCTGGTGATTCCCGTTTTTGTTCTTCAGGAGCTGCAGCTTATATCCGATTCATCGGATGAACTGAAACGAAACCGCGGCCGCCGTGGTTTGGACATCCTCAACAAAATTCAAACGGATCTGGAGATTGAAGTTCAAATTACCGAGGAAGACTTTGCGGATACCCATGAAGTCGATGCTAAACTGGTTAAACTCGGAAAACTGACAAAGGGTAAAATTCTCACAAATGATTATAACCTGAACAAGGTTGCAACGGTCCAGGGCGTCGATGTGCTCAACATCAACGAGTTGGCCAATGCCGTGAAGCCGGTGGTTCTGCCCGGTGAGGAAATGAAAGTTCTGCTGATCAAAGGCGGAAAAGAAAATGGTCAGGCAGTGGCCTATCTGGATGACGGCACCATGATTGTGGTTGAAAATGGTAAAAAGTACATCGGAACAACAACAATGGTTCTGGTTACCAGTATTCTCCAAACCGCCGCCGGACGGATGATCTTCGCAAAACCAAAAAAGTAATGAATTCATTTTAATACCATTAATATTTTAGTTGGTTTAGCCCGAAGAAAAGGATCGCCTTCAAGTTTGGTGATGAACTCGTCCCGGGGACAATGGTAAATCGTTGTCGGCTGCATGATCGTACAGGCTGGGCCTGTTCGCCATGATGCCGACAACTGATGTTACGATTGTCCCCGGGACTTGCTTTTGTATTTTACCGTCACTTGAAACTGGAGGCAAACCCGTCCCGGAGACAATGATAAATTGTTGTTAGCTGCATGACCGTACGGGCTGGGCCTGTTTGCCATGGTGCCGACAGCTGATGTTACGATTGTCCCCGAGACTTACTTTTCTGCTTGGTTACAGTTTAAAAGTCTGTCTGAAAAGGACAGATTTTTTTATTTTACAAAGATAATACATTCAAAGCGATGTTTTTAACAATTTTATTGTAATTAGCAAAGGCTTTACGTATAATGAAACAAGTATGGCTTGGATTTAATAAAAAATAAACTGTTTTTAACATAGCGTTGGGGATGGATCGAGAGATGAGGAACGAAAATGAATTTACCTCAGGACTTTAAAGATAAAATGAGACGGCTCATGAAAGAGGAAAGTGACGGTCTGTTTGATTCCTATGAACAACCTGAAAGCAAGGGAATAAGAACCAATACACTGAAGCTTTCACCTCAGGAATTATCTAAAAAGCTCCCTTTTGAAACCCAGGGGGTGACCTGGTGCAATGAAGGCTTTTATATCGACAGCGAGGTTCGACCGGGAAAGAATCCTTATTACTATTGTGGGCTATACTATGTCCAGGAACCCACCGCCATGGCGGCGGTTGAAGCACTTGCGCCAGAGCCAGGGGACTGGGTTTTGGATCTGTGTGCGGCCCCAGGCGGGAAATCCACCCAGATTGCCTCAAAGCTCCAGGGACAGGGACTCCTGGTTGCCAATGAGCTGGTAAATTCCAGAGCCGGGGTATTGTCAACAAACATTGAACGGATGGGGATTGCCAATGCGATCATCACCAACGAGTTTCCCGAACGGCTGGTGGATTCTTTTTACGAAAGTTTCGACAAAATTTTAGTGGATGCCCCCTGTTCAGGAGAAGGCATGTTTAGAAAAGATCCGGGAGCACTTTCAGACTGGAGCCTGGAACGGGTCGATCGCTGTGTCGGAAAACAGGAAAAAATACTGGAAAGTGCCCATCGCCTTTTGAAACCCGGAGGTGTTTTGGTTTATTCAACCTGTACCTTTTCACCGGAAGAGAATGAGCAGATTATTGAAGCCTTTGTCAGTAAATATTCCTATGCCCTGGAAAGCGTTGACCTCCCGGGTCTTGAGGATCATGGCCGGACGGAATGGACGAAAAAAGGGATGCCGGACATTGCGAAAGCCCTTCGTATCATGCCCATGAAGGTTAAAGGCGAAGGCCATTTCATCGTAAAACTGGTTAAAATCGGTAGCTGTACCGAGGAAAATACGGCGACACAGGGATATGCCAAATCCCGCTTAAAAAAAGCCACAAAAACAGACCTCGGAGATTATGAAAGCTTTGCAAAACTGTTTTTAACCGAGGGTTTTTACAAAAACCTTGGAAACCGGCTTTATTTATTGGGGGACCATCTGTATGCTTTGCCTGAGGGTATTTTACTGGAAACCATTGCCAACCTTAAACTTTTAAGACCTGGCCTTCATCTTGGCGAGTTTAAGAAAAATCGTTTTGAACCCAGCTATGCCTTGGCCATGGCTCTTAGGCTGTCAGAAGCCAAAAACGTTTGCGACTTAAAAGATGAGGTGCAGGCCTACAATTATTTAAAAGGCCAGGCTTTAAATGTTGGAACCCAAAAGGGTTGGGTATTAATTGGATATCAGGGAAATTCTTTGGGCTTTGGCAAAGCCAGTGAAGGGATGATTAAGAACCATTATCCCAAGGGCCTCAGAATACGAAAAAAGTAGGAAGTATGATGATTATCAATCGCGACACAAAGACAATTATCCATAAAAGTGCAATTATTTCTGATGATTGTAGCATCGGAAGTGGTACAATCATAGGCGCAGGTGCGATCATCGGACCGGGAGTTATTCTGGAAGAGGATTGTATCATCGGCACCGGTGTTATTATCGAAGAAAAAACGGTTGTAAAAAACGGCTCAGTCATAGAACCCGGGGTGATTCTGGGCACCGGGGTAACCATTGGTGAAAAAACAAAAATCGGAATGGGTGCAAAGATTTTCCATCGGGTAACCATTGCACCAAATTCAGTGATAAAAATCGGTGAAATTGTACTTAAGGATATGGTTTATAAAATGGTATTTAAGCGGGGCGCCTGGATTTATCGGGAGGATAGTTTAAACCATGAAAAAGAAGACAAAAAAAGAGGAGAAGAGAAATGAATGAAAAAGATTTTAATGTTTTAAAGAATGCCATCAATAATAAAAAACCAATTTTAGTGTCAGGCTGTTTAGCGGGAATGCTGATTAATTATCAGGAAAAAGGAAATCTCATTGATGAAATCAGGCAGTTGATGCTTGATGGAATAGCCATTGCTGTTTGTCCGGAAGTTTTAGCAGGCTTGCCAACGCCAAGAGATCCTGCGGAAATAATGGTGGTTGATGGTGAGACAAAAGTCTTTAATTGCGAAAAAATTGATCTGACCGAAACGTATCAGCTTGGAGCAGAGCGAACGCTAGGGGTCGCTCTGAGAACCGGTGCAAAAATTGCTATTTTAAAAAGCAATAGTCCTTCTTGCGGTTGCGGCAAAATCTATGATGGCAGTTTCACAGAAAAATTGGTTGACGGTGATGGTATTACCGCAGCCTTGTTAAAAGAAAATGGCATTCGGGTTATTACTGAAGAAGAGTTCAGAGAGTGTCTTAACTAAAAATTCAAGCATGCTGAGTGAAAAGAAAAGTGAGGTTAAGCAAATGGGAAACAAACTCAATATAGGCATTGTATTTGGTGGACAATCGGGAGAACATGAAGTCTCCCGTGTTTCCGCTTATAATGTATTAGGGGTTATAAATCAAGAGAAATATAATGTCATAACCATTGGCATTACAAAAAAAGGCAAGTGGTATCTCTATTCAGGAGAGCATATAAAAATCAAGGATGGTTCATGGGAACAGGATACAAAAAATCTGATTGGTGATTTTTCCATTTTTTCAGATCCTGTGATTACGAATATTGATATATTTTTCCCGGTGCTTCATGGGCCAATGGGCGAAGATGGTACCATCCAGGGCGTTTTTGAAATGTTGAACAAGCCCTATGTGGGCTGCGGTGTTTTGAGCTCTGCGGTTGGTATGGATAAGGTTTTTTCAAAGGTTATGTTTCAAAGTGTTGGGATTCCGACCGGGAATTATGCTTATTTCCGTGAAAATGATTGGAAAAAAGATCCGGTTGGTACCCTTGATGGCATGGAAAAAATCCTCAGTTATCCCATTTTTGTGAAGCCAGCCAATATGGGTTCCAGCGTTGGCATTAACAAGGCCCATGATCGCGACGAACTCATTGAGGCGGTTGAGGAAGCATTAATTTATGACCAAAAAATAATTCTCGAAGCCTTTGTTAAAGGAAGAGAGATCGAATGTGCGGTTCTTGATGATGGCGGCGTGCTGCGGGCATCCATAGCCGGAGAAGTCATTCCTTCAAAAGAATTTTATGATTATGAGGCTAAATATTCGGACACTGAGGACTCAAAGGTGGTGATTCCTGCGGATATTTCTGAGGAAGCTATGAAAAAAATCAGAGAATATGCCGTAATGGCTTTTGAAGCCATTGAAGGATCCGGGCTTTCCCGGGTGGACTTTTTCCTTACCGAGGATGGCAGTATTCTCATTAATGAAGTGAATACCCTGCCGGGCTTTACCAATATCAGCATGTATCCAAAAATGTGGGAAGCCACAGGGATTAACTATTCCGAACTGGTTGATAAAATTATTGCATCGGCCAATCGGAAACGCGTTACTTTATCCTTATAAAAATTTAAGAGAAAATATTAATTATCTTGATAAAAAAGCCAATCAATGGTTTAATAAGCTCAGAAAATATACCTCCAGGAGGAGACCAATGACCGAAGAAAGAAAAAAAGTATGGTTATCCATTTCAGGAACCGTTAAAAACGAAGAAGATAAGGATACCCTTGAGTTTCTCACCGAAGGAGACTTATATAAAGAATCTGATGGGTCTTGTGTAACCTATGAAGAATCCGAGGTATCGGGTATGGAAGGAACCGTCACTACCGTCCGCGTTGATGAGCAGAAAGTATCAGTTATTCGACTGGGAACAACCAATTCCATTATGGAATTTGAAAGTGGCAAGCGGAATCTCACATGGTATTCCACACCTTATGGGGATGTGACCATGGGAATTTTGACCAAGGATGTATTAGTTAAATATAATGAACGCAAAGAACCTACAAAGGTGATGATCGATTATAATATTGAAATTGAGGGTATTACCAATTCTCAAAATGTCCTGAATATTAAGATCTCCCAATAATTACTGGGGGGTCACACCGTCAGAGGAGAAGCGCCACGGGTGCTTCTCCTCTGACTTATTTGGAGAATCTCAAAAAAGAATAATGAAAGGGTTAATAGATGTATATTCGTGAAAAAATAGAAGAGCAGATTAAAGAAATCATGGCAAATGCCTTGAATAAATCCGTGGAGGAGGGTGTGCTTTCAATTGAAACCATGCCGGACCTTTTTTTGGAAATGCCCCGGGAAAAAGAACATGGTGAATATTCAACCAATGTGGCCATGCAACTGCCCAGGCAGACAAAAAAATCCCCGCGTTTTATTGCCGAAACCCTGGTGGGATATATGGAGACCGAGGGCTCGTATATCGATGCCATCGAAATTGCGGGACCGGGATTCATTAATTTTAAATTAAAAAAGACCTGGCAATATTCAGCACTGAAAGATATCGCGGTGTTAAAGGAAAACTATGGCCGTAGTGATAAAAATAAAGGCAAAACTTTTAATATGGAATTCATTTCCGCAAATCCCACCGGTCCCATGCATATGGGGAATGCCCGGGGCGGCGCCATTGGCGATATCTTGGCGGCGGTTGCGGGCTGGACCGGTTATGAGGTCACCCGGGAATTTTATATTAATGACGCCGGGAATCAGATTGTTAAATTTGGAGATTCTCTGGATGTCCGGTATCGACAGCTTTTGGGAGAAACCGTTGATTTTCCCAAAGACGGCTACCAGGGGGATGATATCACCGAGCATATGAAAGATTTTATTGGGCTCAAGGGGGATCAGTATCTGACGTTGGAATCCGATGCCCGAAAGAAAATCCTGGTTGAGTATGCCCTGGAGAAGAATCTGACCCAAATTAAAAAAGACCTTGAAACCTATGGTATCTACTATGACGTATGGTTTTCTGAACAAAGCCTCTATGACAGCGGTGCCATTGAATCCACTCTTGAATTATTAAAAAAAGGCGGCTATGCCTTTGAGGAAGATGGTGCAGTGTGGTTTAAAGCGACTTCCTTTGGATCCGATAAGGATGATGTGCTCATTCGTGCCAATGGAATACCTACCTACTTCATGGCGGATATTGCCTATCACATGGATAAGTTTCTTAATCGGAAATTTGACCGCTGCATCAATGTTTGGGGCGCGGATCATCACGGCCATGTGGCACGCTTAAAAGGTGCACTCACAGCGGTTGGCGTTAATGCGGGGCAGTTCGATGTGGTGATCATGCAGTTGGTAAGACTGTTAAGAAACGGCGAAGTTGCCCGGATGTCCAAGCGTCAGGGAAAAGCCATTGCTCTGACTGATTTAATTGATGAGGTTGGTGTGGACGCCACACGGTTCTTCTTCAATCTAAGATCGCCAGACAGTCATTTTGATTTTGATCTGGATCTGGCTATTGAAGAATCCAGCGATAATCCGGTATTCTACGTGCAGTATGCCCATGCTCGGATTTGCAGCATCATTCGCCAAATGGAAGAAGAAGTAGACAAAACAGTACCGCTGGATTATACCCGGCTAACAGAGAAAGAGGAATTTCATCTGCTGGAAACCCTGTCTCTGTTTCCCAATGAAATTTTAATTGCCGAAGAACGTCTGGATCCAAGCCGGATTACCCGATACACTATTGAACTGGCTTCGGCCTTTCATAGTTTTTACAATGCCTGCCACGTCCGTATTGAAGATCCTATTCTAATGAAGGCCCGAGTAGCATTGATTGAGGGAACCCAACAAGTGATCCAAAACAGTTTGGGTATCCTGGGCGTCTCGGCTCCGGAGAGGATGTAGCCAATGCAAACCGAAACCGGAATTTTTCATCGAACCGAGAAATTGATTGGAAAAAGTGGACTTGAGGTGCTGCAAGGTTCCCGGGTGATTCTTTTTGGTGTTGGCGGAGTGGGATCCTTTGTGGCTGAAGCCTTGATCCGAAGCGGGGTTGGTTTCCTGACTATCGTGGATAGGGATATTATTGAGCCATCGAATCTCAATCGCCAGATTATGGCCAACGTCAAAACCATTGGCAAAGTAAAAGTATATACCATGTCACGACGATTGCTTGCCATTAACCCATTGGCTATTGTTCATCCTATGCATAAATGCTACACCTTGGAAAATTCCCAGGAGTTTCATCTGGCGGATTATGATTATGCCATTGATGCCGTTGATATGATTACAGCAAAAATTGATCTAGCTATTAAATGCCAGGAAAACAATGTTCCGATTATTAGCTGCATGGGAACTGGCAATAAAATGGATGCGGGACTTTTTGAAATTACCGATATTTATAATACCAGCATATGTCCGCTGGCAAAGGTCATGCGCAAAGAGCTCCGTGCCCGGGGGGTGGAATCGCTGAAGGTTCTCTATTCCACAGAAGAACCGATCACAAGGGATAATCCACCGGGAAGCATTGCCTTCGTGCCATCGGTTGCCGGGCTGCTCATCGCCGGAGAAGTGGTTCGGGATTTATTAAAAATAGCCAGCCAGAAACTTGAAACAGAAGCATTAAATGAACACAAAGAGATATAAATAAGAAAAAAACTTCACTAAACCAAATTCTTAAATTCGGATTTAAGAATATTGGTTTGATGAAGTTTTTTTCTTATGGCATTTGTTTTTATGATATAATTTTTCAAAGAACCATGATACAAGGAGGGAAGACCGTGTCAAAAAATCGAATGGAAGCCTATTTATTTTGCGTCAATTGCGAAAAAGATACTCCCCATGAAATCGAATATAAAGAGGACCGGATTTCAAAGATCACCTGTCACACTTGCCGGATAACGGTTGAGATTAATCAGGAATTTGTAAATAAACATTTTAAAGAAGAATTTGCAAAACGGGTTTTATCGAAACCTATCCGAATGACAGAAGAAATGGAAGCGGATCTCAGCGGTTTTTTAAAATCCCTGCCTACCCGGGTTCTTTCTAAACCCTATCGGGTTTATAAAGAATACACAGATAAATCAAAACAATAAACACCGAGTCTGATAACTGGCAAGAAAAATACGGTTATCTATAAAAATGGATATTCCAGATGACTTTGGCATGTGGTAAAGTCATCAAATATTGAAAATGCAAACCTGTACAATGGGAAAAAACTGTACAATCAAGTCAAAATATGATTAAATCTACTTAAAAAGTGGATGGAAGGAGTAAGATGATACGAATCGGCATGGGTTATGATGTCCATCGTTTAGTTTTGGATCGACCACTCATTTTAGGCGGTGTAAAAATAAAACACCCCCTTGGCCTTTTGGGCCATTCAGATGCAGATGTGTTGATTCATGCGATCATGGATGCTCTTTTAGGTGCCTTGGCATTGGGAGATATTGGAAAACACTTCCCCGATACCGAAAAGGCTTATGAAAATATTGACAGTCTGCTGCTTTTAAAAAAAGTTGGCGATTTGGTGAATGAAAAGAACTATATAATCAATAATATTGATGCAACCATTATTGCTCAGGAACCAAAACTTGCCCCTTACATCGAAGCCATGGTGGAAAACATTGAACAAACCCTGAATTTGGCAAAGCATTGCGTCAGTGTTAAAGCAACCACCGAAGAAGGCCTTGGTTTTACCGGCGGTCAGCTGGGAATTGCAGCCAACGCAGTGGTGAGTGTTGTGAAAGGAGAACTAACAAAATGATTGGTATTATTGCAGCTATGGAAAACGAGGCCAGAGATATTAAATCCTCAATGACGGATACCATTAAAATCCATCATGGCGGAATGACCTTCATAAAAGGAAAAATTCACCATAAGGAAGCGGTTGTGGTGCAGTCCGGTATTGGCAAAGTCAATGCTGCCATATGCACCCAGATTCTCATCGATCTGTTTAAAGCAAAAAGCATTATCAATGTCGGGGTAGCCGGGGCGGTGCATCCGGACCTCGATGTCGGAGATATTGTCATCTCTGCGGACAGCTGTCAGTATGATATGGATGCCCGAGCATTCGGCCACCCATGGGGGGAAATTCCCAATATGGATATTACTTTTTTCAAGGCCGACAAAACGCTGATTGAGCTGGCCGAAAAGGCCGCCATTGAACTCAATGCGACCTATCGCATCGGCCGCGTCATGACCGCCGATTTAGGCGTTGACTCCCACGAACTTAAAGAAAAACTCTTTGCTCATTTTGGGGGACTTTGCGTGGAAATGGAAGGGGCCGCCATTGGGCAGGTAGCATATATTAATCAGGTGCCCTATCTGATTATTCGTTCCATATCCGATAAAGCCGATGGCAATCTCAAAGAAGATTATAAAAAAAATCTGGAAAACTCCATTAAAAATGGTGTGGCCATGGTGTTAAGCATGGTTCACGGGGCAGCCTGACATGGATGATTTGGCAATTCGATCGACCTGGGCAGAAGTAAATCTGGATGCCCTGACGCATAATTATGAAGAAATCCGTACAATCGTGGGGCCTGATGTAAGGATTCTGGGGGTGGTCAAGGCGGATGCCTATGGACATGGCAGTGTGGAATGTGCCAAAACGCTTTGCGAAGCTGGTGCTGATATGCTGGCAGTGGCCTTTATCGATGAAGCCATTGCCTTGCGTCAGGGGGGTATAACCCAGGAAATCCTGCTTCTGGGTTATAGTCCTGAAGCGGTGATTCCGGAGCTCATCCGCTGGGATGTGATACCCGGGGTTTACCAAATGGACTTTGCAAAAGCTTTATCTGAGTACTGTCAGGAAGCCGGTATCACCCACCCGGTTCATGTGAAAGTGGATACGGGCATGGGTCGGATCGGATTCGACTGGACCCAGGCAGCAAAAAAAATCGAAGTCATGACTGCTCTTCAAGGCATCGAAGTTCAGGGGCTTTACAGCCATTTTTCAACGGCTGATGCCTTTGATAAAACCTACAGTATGATACAGATTGATCGTTTTAAAAAGGTGATTGCCGAACTGGTGGAAAAAGATATTCATATTCCCATAAAACACATTGCCAACAGTGCCGGCATTTTTGACTTGGAAGGGGTCCACTTTGATATGGTGCGCCCGGGGATTATTCTTTATGGATTGTACCCATCAATGGAAGTGGATCGCTCAAAAATTGACTTAAAACCGGTAATGACATTGAAATCAACAATCGTGCATTTGAAAATCATTCATCGAGGGGATTCCGTAAGCTACGGCAATCATTTTGTGGCTGAGGAGGATCGACTGATTGGCACCATTCCCATTGGTTATGGGGATGGTTTCACCCGCATGCTCACCGGTAAGGCCAACGTCTGGATTAAAGGCCAGATGGCCCCGGTGGTTGGAAATATCTGCATGGATCAGTGCATGGTAGACCTTACCGAAATCAAAGTGGTGAACCTCTATGATGAAGTCGAGATTTTTGGGGAAAACCTTTCAGCCGACCTTTTAGCCGAGGCACTGGGAACCATTAATTACGAAATTACCTGTATGGTGAACAAACGGGTTCCCCGGGTATATTTTATCGATGGCAAGGTCCAGAGCGTCAGACGGGATATTTTAGAGAAACACAATAACGGTATTATTGATAACAATTAGATTAGGTAATTGCGAAACTCAAAAGAATCGAACAATTGTTGCTTTGATGTCAGTTTTCACAAC